>JACVRN010000065.1 GCA_014534425.1 Pyrinomonadaceae bacterium | reverse complement strand
TTATTCTGACTTCTGACTCCTGAGTCCTGAATTCTTTCACTTAACCATTTCCTTCTTGCTTCAACCAAGTGGAGTTGAAGCTGGACATCCGAGAGGAGGATGAATTTTGGCGAATCAGAGAACTTATGAGGTGATGTACATCGTGGACACGGACGCGTCTCAGGATGACTTCACACGTTTGAGCGAAACCCTTCAGCAGATAGTCACAGAGCAGGGCGGAACCATCACGAAAACCGAAGACATGGGCCGCCGCCAGCTTGCTTATTCCATAGGCCACAAGTCGGAAGGCCATTACATGCTGCTCGAAATCGACGGCACGGGCCGAGAGATAGCAGAGCTTGAGCGCCGCATGCGCGTCAACGACCAGATAGTTCGCTACTTGACCGTGCGCGTGGACGAAGACCGCCAGCGTGCGGAGAAGTTCAAGGCCAAGCGCGCAAGGAAAGCGAGCAAACGCCCCCTTGGTGGCTCAAGAGGATCGGGACGCAGCGCAGGGGCGAGCATCGCGCCAGCGCCCGTACTACCTGAAGAGGATTTGGAATCGTAAAAGAGCGTACGGCCTTTGGCTGACAGCTTTAGAAAAGGAAAGATTATGTCTAGCAACTACTCAGAGGATAATGAGCGCGGTTATGATGACCGCGAGGGCGGCGGTGGCGGGCGACGTGGTGACCGTGACCGCGACCGTGACCGTGGCGGGGATCGCGGCGGGCGCTCCGGTGGAGGACGCCGCATGCATCGCCGCAAGGTCTGCGGCTTCTGCCGCGAGAAGATTGACCTCATCGATTACAAGGACGTGAAGCTGCTCCAGGGCTTTATACCGGAGCGCGGCAAGATTCTGCCCCGTCGTATCAGTGGAACCTGCGCTACGCATCAGCGCATGCTGGCCGAAGCCATCAAGCGGGCGCGCAACATAGCGCTCCTGCCCTACGCTACGGACTAAAAGAGAAGGAGGAGAAAAAAGAGATGGCACACACAAACGTCCTCCTGCGCGAAGATGTTGAGGATTTGGGAGCGCGCGGCGAAATCGTACGCGTACGCGCAGGCTACGCGCGCAATTACCTGCTGCCCAGAAAGCTCGCGGTCGAAGCCACCGCCAGCAACGTCAAGCAGATTGAGCAGGAACGCAAGGCGCTCATGAAGAAAGAGGCGCAGGAGCGCGCCACAGCCGACATGCAGGCCGAGCAACTTCGCTCGCTTCGCCTCAGCTTCGAGCGAAAGGTAGGCGAGCACGGCTTACTCTATGGCTCTGTGACTTCTATGGACATAGCCGAAGCGCTCAGGGAGCGTGGCTACGAGATTGATCGTCGCCGCATCACTCTGCGCGAGGCTATTAAAGAGACGGGTGATTACACGGTTCCCGTTCGACTTCATAGAGAGGTGACTGTAGAGATTCCCGTCGTCGTCACGGGCGAAGGCGGCGCTCAGACAACGCCTGCGGCTGCGACCGCTACCGGCGCAACCGATTCGACCGAGGCTGTGCGCGAAGACAACGCCGAAGGCTCGCCGGAACCTGGCGAGGAGTCGGCTGCCACTGTCGAATAAGAGAGATTTCGGCAGAGTGAGAGCGCGGCGAGATTTAATTGTCGAGCGTCTCATTCATGTAGTATAGTCACGGCTGCAAGCCGGGCTTGACCCGCCAAAGGGTTTCGCGTGCGGCTTGCAGCCATAATTTTGTCTTTTTTCACTTAATCTTTTTCCACAGGCTTTCCTTTTCTGACATTCGTTCTCCCGAGATGGCAAACTTCGTAGCCGATACTTCACGCGACCAACTTCTTGAACGGCCCTTGCCGAACTCGGCGGAAGCTGAGCGCGCCATACTCGGCTCCGTCATCCTCGACAACGGACTTGTCAGCCAGGCCATAGAGCTGCTGAAACCCGAAGACTTCTACGTCCCCTCGCATCGCCGCATCTTCCTTGCCATGATTTCGCTCTTCGAGCGAGGCACCGAGATTAATCCCATCCTCATAGGCGAAGAACTGCGCCGCGAAGGCGAGCTTGAAACCGTAGGCGGCGTCACCTTCATCACCAACCTGACCTACGGCCTGCCGCGTTTCACCAACATCGCGCACTACGCCAAGATAGTCCGCGACAAATCGCTCCTCAGACAACTCATCAAGGTCACGAACAAGATAACAAGCGAGGCGCTCGAAGAAGAGGACGAAGCTGAGATCATACTTGACCACGCAGAGCAGGCCATCTTCGCCCTCGCGGACGAGCGCACACGCCAGGGCTTCTCGCACGTCAAGCCCGTAGCCGACCACATCCTGGAAAAAGTTCAGGAGATGGCCGGTCGCACAGCCATGCTCACGGGCCTGACCACAGGCTTCAACGAACTGGACACCATGACCTCCGGCCTCCAACCCGCAGACCTCATAGTCGTCGCCGCCCGCCCGTCAATGGGAAAAACGAGTTTCGCATTAACAGTCGCGCAGAATGCTGCGATTCATGCTCAGGCTGTGGTGGGCGTGTTCTCGCTTGAGATGTCGAAGGAGTCGCTGGTGATGCGTATGCTCTGTAGCGAGGGGCACGTTGACGCGCATCGCTTTCGTAGCGGCTTTCTGTCGCGGGACGAGTGGGGGAGACTCGCGGGTGCGCTTGGACGCCTTGCGGAGACGAAGGTCTTTATTGACGACACGCCGGGCATCTCCGTGCTTGAGATGAGGGCCAAGGCTCGCCGCCTGGCTGCCGAGCAGAAGAAGCTGGATTTAATCATAGTGGACTATCTACAGTTGATGTCCGGCTCTTCGCGTCGCGCTGAATCGCGCCAGCAGGAGGTCTCGCAGATTTCGCGTGAGTTAAAGGCGCTGGCGAAAGAACTGAACGTTCCGCTCATAGCGCTTTCGCAGTTGTCACGTGCTCCAGAATCGCGCACAGACCATCGCCCTCAGCTTGCAGACCTGCGCGAATCCGGGGCGATTGAGCAGGATGCGGACGTGGTTGCGTTCATCTATCGTGAGGAGCAGTACAATCGCACGGAGGAGAATGCGGGGATAGCTGAGATACTAATATCGAAGCAGCGCAACGGCCCTACAGGAGTGGTCAAGCTGGCCTTCCTCAAAGAGTTCACGCGGTTCGAAAACATGTGGCGCGAGTAGAAAATCTTCATCTACGTATCAGCCTATAAAAGAGGTCAGGGGTTAGTAATTCTCTTTTACTAACTCCTGACCTCTAATCTTTGTCCTCTATTTCTTAAGGATGAAGTTGAAGGTAATGACTCCTTTGGCCTTGACAGGCTGGTTTTGTAGGAGCGTGGGTGAAAAGCGCGCTCGGTAGGCGGCCTTTTCGGATTCCACTTTCAGGAGCGGGTGTCCGCTAGTGGCGTGTGCAGAGATTACGCGGCCCGTCTCATCTATGAGTATCTCTACGGTGACGGGGCCTTGCGCGCCCGCGAGCTTGGCTACCTGCGTGTAGACGGGCTGTGGCAGGCTGAGCGCTTGGCTGGTGACTGGCCCTATGTAAGGGATGCGCTCCTTCTTTGGCGGCTCACTCTTCTTCACAGACGCGGGCGGTGGCGGCTCGTCCATAATCCCTGCGCCTTTGTCGCCTGTAGTGCCGGACGCGGAACTGTTTCTTTCCGCGTTAGGATTGTAAGGGCCTGAGCTAAGGCCAAGGTTTCTGACTCCGCCGGGTATATTTTCAGGCGGGGCTTGGTTGGTTGACGCCTGCGCTTTGCCGGAGATTAAAGTCGGGTCAGGCGAAGTGCTGGACGGGGCGGTTCTGTTAGGCCCTGCGCTCATGACGCGCTGATCGCCAACATTAGGCGTAGTGGGTGGCGCATTGACTCTGGGTCTTTGCCGTTCTTCAGGCGGCTTGGGCGCTTCCACGTCGGGCGGGACGAGCGCGACCAACTCAAGATTCTGATCGTTTATCTGAGCCTCGTAAGCGTAGACGCCAACCACGCCCATCGCCATCAGGACGAGCGCGTAAGCGGCCATAGTGGCTAGAAAAAAGGTTCCTCTGCGTTTGAGTTCTCCCGTGTGCAAATCGGATTCGACCAAATGTGAAAACATCTCCATCTCTCCCTTTTCAGCCGGTGCCACGGTTGGGTCAAAGGGGAGCCTACAGGCTCATCAAACTTAGACAACAGAGCGCGCCGTCTTGTTCCAGAAAAAAGCAGAGCGCATTCGACTAGACCTCTGAACCTTTGCTCTTTTCCCTTTTGGCCTTCATCATGTAGGATGAGCGCGTCGTTTGGAGAATAACCGAGGGGAGCGTAAAGACAGTGGCAACAAGCTCGGAGTGGCATGAGAAGTACGAGGACATGAGCGAGGAGGCGCTTAACTTTTCGCGCGCCATTAAATCGGTTCAGGAAGAACTGGAAGCCGTTGATTGGTATAATCAGCGCGCACAGGCCACGAAGGACAAACAGTTGCGCCGCATACTTGAGCACAACCGCGATGAAGAGATAGAGCACGCCATGATGGGCCTGGAATACCTGCGCCGCATCAATCCTGTCTTCGACAAACACATGCGTACCTACCTCTTCACCAAAGACGACATAGTGGAAGTCGAGAAGAATTCAGAAGAAGAGAATTAACAGGATGGACAGGATGAAAGGGATTGATTCATTGATTTAATGAACAAATGATTAAATGAATAAATTTCTTCTTATCCTGTCCATCCTGTTTGAATCTAACTTACAGATGAGGACAAAAGATTCATGACCACGCCCGTGAACTCTCCCGCCGAGGAACTCAATCCCTTTGAGATAGCCAAGCAACAGTTCGACCGCGCCGCAGACTTTCTTGAGTTGGACGCTTCCATGCGCCAAGTCTTGAGGAACTCCAAGCGACAGTTAATCGTCTCGATTCCGGTTAAGATGGACGGCGGCGACATACAGGTCTTCGAGGGCTTTCGCGTACAGCACAACATAGCGCGCGGGCCTGCGAAGGGCGGCATACGCTATCACCCGAATGTCTCGCTCGACGAAGTCAAGGCGCTCGCGGCGTGGATGACATGGAAGTGCGCGACCGTTGGCATCCCTTACGGCGGCGGCAAAGGCGGAGTTATCTGCGACCCGAAGAGCCTCTCCATCAACGAGCTTGAGCGGCTGACGCGCCGCTACGCATTCGAGATTGCGCCCATCATAGGCCCCGACCGTGACATTCCCGCGCCGGACGTTTACACGGACGAGCAGACTATGGCCTGGATTATGGACACCATCTCTATGGTGCGCGGGCAGACAGAGCTTGGCGTGGTGACAGGAAAGCCCATAAGCTTGGGCGGCTCTCAGGGGCGTCACGAAGCGACTGCGCGTGGCTGTCTCTACACATTGCGCGAAGCCTGCCGCGTCAAAGGCATCAACCTTCGCGGCGCACGCGTGGCGGTTCACGGTTTCGGCAACGCGGGCGCGAACATAGCGCGACTCGTTGCGGCTGACGGTGCGCGCGTAGTCGCCGCCTGCGATTCAAGGGTGGGCGTTTACGCGGAGAACGGTCTGGACGTTGAGGCCGCGCTCAGGCATAAGAAAGAGACGAAGAGTTTGCGCGGCCTGCCAAACTCAAAAGAGATTCCGTGCGAGTCCGTGCTCGAAGTCGAGTGCGATATTCTTCTGCCTTCGGCGCTCGAAAACAGTATCACTATGGCGAACGTCGAATACGTGAAGGCCAGCATCATAGCCGAGCTTGCCAACGGGCCTACTACTCCGGGCGCAGACCGAGTGCTTGCGGATCAGGGAGTCTTTCTTGTGCCGGACATTCTGGCGAACGCAGGCGGCGTGACCGTCAGCTACTACGAATGGGTGCAAGACCTCTACTCATATTTCTGGACGGAGAACCAGATTAACGAAACGCTTGAGACGACCATGCGCTCGGCCTTTCGCTCCGTGCACGAGGCGGCCATGCGCCATCAGACGGACATGCGAACGGGCGCTTACATACTGGCCGTAGACCGCGTGGCAGAGGCTACGCGCGTGCGCGGCATCTTTCCGTAAAAGGCTCAGGAGGAGAGATGGCGGACAAAATCACCGTTTACGAAAAGCCTACTTGAACGAAGTGTCGAGAGACGGACAGGCTGCTCCGTGAGAGCGGCGTGGAGTTTGAGAAGGTCAACTATTACATAAAGCCACTGTCGGAAAAGAAGCTGCGCGAGCTTCTGAAGAAGATGAAACTCGCGCCCCGCGACATTCTTCGCACCAGCGAAGCAATCTACAAAGAGCTTGAACTGGGCAAGCGCGAGCTTTCCGACGACGAACTGATTGCGCTCATGATAGAGCACCCGGACTTGATTCAGCGCCCGATTGTCGAGCGTGGAGACCGCGCCGTCCTTGGCCGCCCCGTCGAGAACATTAAGCCGCTTCTGAGATAATGGCTGTTCTGAATTGGGTCATGAGGCTGAAATTTCCATAAGTTCTTCTTGTACACGGCTTTTTCTGCATAAAAGGCCGGTACTTCCGTCAGAAAGACCGATGCTTTCATGCTGTAGGCCAACACTTTCACGATGAAGATGTACCCTTTTGCAGTGTCGGTCGGCATTTTCAACCCGTCGGCGGCCATTTTCACACTGTCGGTGAACATTTTCATCGTGTCGGCGGACAGTTTCGTGCTGTCGCCTGACACTTTTCGCCAGTCGGCGGCCACTTTCACGTTATCGGCAGCCATTTTCAGTGTGTCGGCGTAGGGTTTCAGGCTATCGGCGGAAAATTTCATAGAGTCGGCGGACATTTTCGGCGTGAAATGGAGATTTTTCAGCCCTTAAATCAGCCATTTTTGGCTCTAAAACAAGAATTTCTCCCATCTGAAGCATCTAACTCACTAATAACTCATTTAATGAATAAAGGAATTTAAGAGAATTGGCTAAAGCATCTGCGACCATTTACGTTTGCCAGAAGTGTGGGAATCAGTCGCGCAAGTGGTTGGGGAAGTGCCCGGACTGCGGCGAGTGGAATTCGTTTGTCGAAGAGCGTGCGCGCGTGGCTGCGAAGAAGGAGGGCGCTCGCGGTGCGGGCGGCGGAGGCTTCCGCTTGCGAGAGGTCGAGCCTGTCGCTTACAGCGCCATCGAATCCCAGGACGACACGCGCGTTGCTTCCGGCATTGAAGAGTTTGACCGCGTGCTTGGCGGCGGCATTGTTCCCGGCTCGCTTATCCTTATAGGCGGCGACCCTGGGATAGGAAAATCAACGCTGCTCTTGCAGGTGGCGGATAAGCTGAGCGCGGGCGGCAGTACTGTCCTCTACATTTCGGGCGAAGAGAGCGAGCGGCAGATTAAGTTGAGAGGCGAGCGCCTAAGCGTCGAAGCCGAGAATCTTTATCTGCTGCCTGAAACGAATCTAGAAAATATCTTTCACGAGATAGAGCGCATGACGCCCGGCACAGTCATTGTCGATTCGATTCAGACCGTCTTCTCCGGCAACATAGAAAGCGCGCCCGGCTCCGTCTCTCAAGTTAGAGAAGTCGCGGGCCAGTTCCTACTGCTCGCCAAGAACCGTGGCATCCCTGTCTTCCTCATAGGCCACGTCACAAAGGAAGGCTCCATCGCCGGCCCCAAGGCGCTTGAGCACATAGTCGACACGGTGCTCTATTTCGAGGGCGAGCGCCATCATAATCATCGCATTGTGCGCGCGACCAAGAACCGCTTCGGCGCGGCCAATGAAGTCGGAGTCTTCGAGATGACGGGCACCGGCCTCGTCGCCGTTGCCAACCCGTCCGAAGTCTTTCTGGCCGAGCGGCCCAAGGGAGCTTCAGGCTCAATCGTCACAGCCTGCATGGAAGGGACGCGCCCCGTGCTTTTAGAGATTCAGGCGCTCGTCTCAGGCTCCAAGTACGGAACGGGACGCCGCATGGCGCAGGGCTTCGATGTCAACCGCCTAGCGCTCTTGATTGCCATGATGGAAAAGCGGCTGGGGTTTCACCTGATGGGCGACGACGTGTTCGTTAACATAGCGGGCGGGCTTGAAGTCGACGAGCCAGCCGCAGACTTGGGCGTGGTCGCCGCCATCGCTTCCAGCTTCAAGAATCTCCCGATTGATTCACACACGGCGGTCTTCGGTGAAGTCGGCCTGACGGGCGAAGTGCGCGGGGCCTTGCAGGCACAAACGCGTGCGCGCGAAGCTCAATCCCTGGGCTTCAAGAAAATCATCATGCCCGCTTCGAATACCACAGGGCTTGAGCGACTGCTCGGCCTGCGCGTAGTAGGCGTGCGCTCTGTGGAAGAAGCTCTGGACGAACTGTTTTGATAGGCTCCGAGTTATTGAGCGCCGTTGGCTTCGGGAAGCTTAAGCTGGATTCTGTTTATATAGTCCTGGAACTTGGGATTGTCCTTGAGACTTTTAAATCTGGGATTGACCGCCAGCTTAATTAGCCCGTCATCCTTTACGTCAATTGCCTTTTCCAGAGAACCGAGCGCCGCCTCGTCGTCTCCGAGCATCGCGTAAACGCTCGCTATCTCGTAGTAAGTGACGGATTCCTGTAGAGCCTGCTTGTTATCCAGCATTAACTTGAGCAGCGTTTGCCAGTAGTCCGCAGGCTTCTGCGATTTCCCGTAAGCCTTATCCAGCTTTGTGGCGACATCCATCCAGAAAGCCTTCTTCTTTTCATTCGAAGGCAGGTCGGCCCACTTGTACCACTCCGAAATCGCCTCGTTGTATTGGCCCGTCTGCTCGTAAGCCTCTCTCAAACGCCGCCGTGCGCGCGGGAAAGCAGGGTTCGTCTCAAGCACCTTCTCGTATTGCTTGATTGCTTTGGGATAATCTCCCGCGTAGTAGTATGTCCAGCCCAGGTTGGTTGGGATAATCAGGTCTCCGTCCGCCGTCGCCGCATCCGCAGCTTCATTCATGAGGCTGATGGCCTCCGCCATGCGACCCTGCGGAATCAAATAATTAAAGGCGTAAGAGTACTTGTACAAGGCGGACTTGGAATTAATGGTGCGGGCGCGCGTGAACTCCTCTTCCGCCGTCTTCCAGTCCCAGTAAAAGTTCGCCTTACAGTAAGCCAGAGCGACGTGCGCCTCCGGTAGATTCGGGTTAGCGTTGATGGCCTGCCTGGCATAGCTTTCAGCTTTGCCATAGGCTTCTTTCGGACTCATGTCCGTGTAACCTGTGATGACGTTGTAGGCTTCGGCCAGCGCCGCGTAAGCGTCCGCGTACTTCGAGTCTGCTTTCGTCGCCGCTTCAAATTTTTCAATGCTCTTCTTTATGTCGTCACCTGTCCTCTTCTTCAAAAGCTCGCGCCCTTCAAGGTAGAGCATGAATGCCTCGCTGCTGGCGGTAGAAGGGTGCGTAGGCAAATCTTTTCCGCGTAATGTTTTTGCTACGTCGTGCGCTATAAGGTCAGGGATTTCTCCTATGTTCGAGTACTGCTTCTGGTATGGCCTGTCTTTCAGAATGAAGTGGCCCGTGCGTACGTCAACCAGGTTAATGGTCAGCGTATAAATGCCTCCGGCCTGCTTCATGCTGCCGTAAAGGATTCCCTGCACTCCCTGCCTGCGCGCCATCTCTATAGCATTTTCGACGCTGGTAAGATTGATGTCCGCGCCTAGCTCCGGTTCCGGCTTGACGGAAAGCCCGTCCACCCCGTCGTACAACTCCTTGCCAATGGCGTTGAAGAGACCGTTGGTAAGCGTCGTAGAGTCTGCGTTGTTATCTATTCTGACTATCAACAAAGACTCCAGCTTCCTGTGGCCGAACATACGCGTGCTTAGATAGTAGACGAGTAGGATGACGCCTATGGTCAGAAGGCACGAAGTCAGCGCAATGATTCCAACCCGCGCCAGCTTCCAACGGCGCTGCGATTTTATCTTTGAGGGAAGACGGGTGCTGTCGGTAGTCTCATCACACAGGCTGAACACGCGCACCGAGAGGCCATGCTTAACTTTGACCTTCCCTAAATCACGAATCTTATTCTTCCACTCTTCCGAAGGGAGCAGGAACTCTGCCACTCCCTTCGTGAGCAGAATGCAGCTTCCGTCCCCCGCGTCCATAACGCGCTGCGCCATGTTGATGCCGCCGCCGATTACGTTCCGCTTGCCGTTAATATCTTTGAAGCGATAGACGGGGCCGGTGTGTATGCCCATGCGTACCTTTACCTGCGGGTGTTTGTCGCGGAAGGCGCTGGAAATCTGCTGCGCGAATTTGACGGCGGCCACAGGGCTTTTGGTGAAGAAGACCAGCGCCATCCCGTCGCCCGTGGGCAGGCGTATCAACTGATTACTACGCAAGCGCGGGACGTGCTCCTTAATGACCGCTCTGACGATTTCCTGTAAATCATCAAAGATGCCGCGCTGCTGCTCGTTTGTTAGTAAGGAGAAGCTGACGATGTCCATGAATAGGACGTGTGCCGCCTCCTGCTCAAGGTGAGGATTCTGTTTTAAGATGCTCTTTAATTTTTCCTGTGCAATCCGCTCCTGCTCGTCAATACTGAGCGACTGCGCCGACACGAAGCCTGAATCCGAGGCTGTACCGGGTTCAGTGTCGTCGGGAGAACCGTAGATGTTAGAGTCGTCAGGCTCTTTTTCACTGGGCATAAAAACACCTGTTGAAAGCAGGGGCAGGCACGACGGACGACAAACGCAGGCGTACCTGTGCGAGAGTTGTTACAAATTCTTTATGTCACGGCTAATATAGCTAGCTTCCGTAGAGCGGTCAATGTCGTGTCGCAGAGTCCTCCCGCAGCAACTTGAAGGGAAATCTCAGCCCTTAAAAGTGCTGGCTTGAGAGCGCGCGGGTGATTTCAGAAGTGAATATTTGTGTGACGCGCAATTAGAGGGCGTGTTAATATGCCCGCAGTTATGCGGACGGATGTAGTACTAATTCGGCTAATCTTTACCGCAGTTCTGGTGGCGGCTGGATACTTCCTGCATCCGTTTCGTAACGATAGGATTATTTCGGCGGGCGTGGCCGCTCTGGTAGCCGTTGCCATCATCTTTTTCGAGATACGAATTCGCCGCGCTTCCCTCAAGACCTTAATCGGCGCAGCCGTAGGCTCCATCATGGGCATCACGGGCGCGTACCTGATTGGCTCGCTCATAGGCAGCCAGGATTCGAACGCGGTCGCCGTCGAAACCAAAACCTTTCTCACGCTCGCTCTGACCTTCTTCATGGCTTACGTAGGTCTGATGGTCGGCGCGGCCAAGGGCGATTACCTAGACCTCTCGGCCCTCGGCGGCATCTTCAGCGACAAGACCATACGGCGCGATTACAAGATACTGGACACGTCCGTCATCATAGACGGTCGCATAGCCGACGTGGCCGAGACGGGATTCCTGAGCGGCACGATTATCATTCCGCAATTCATCCTGCGCGAGCTTCAACAGGTGGCGGACTCGCCCGATTCATCCAAGCGACAGCGCGGGCGGCGCGGCCTGGACATGCTCAACCGCTTGCAGAACAACTCGTCCCTCGACATTCAGATTGTAGAGACGGACTTTCCTTCGGTCAGAGAAGTTGACCTGAAACTGATAGAGCTTGGCAAGCAGCTTGATGCGGTCATAGTCACCAACGACTTCAACCTGAACAAGGTCGCGCAGCTTAGAGGCGTGCAGGTCTTGAACATCAACGAGCTTGCAAACGCTCTGAAGCCCGTGGTGCTGCCGGGCGAAGCCATGCGCGTCTTCATCCTGAAGGAAGGCAAGGAGTACAACCAGGGCGTGGCTTATCTGGATGACGGGACGATGGTCGTGGTGGACAACGCGCGAAAGCTGATTGGCAAGAACGCGGACATAGCCGTTACGAGCGTGCTGCAAACGACCGCCGGAAAGATGATCTTTGGCCGTTTGTGGGAAGAGGCGAACGAGACAGGAAACGGCGGCGAGCATAAAGATAGAGCTAACGGCACCACGCGCCGCACAGGGCCACTGCGCGGACGCGAGGGCGGTGGCGGCACCACTCAGCCATCCCGCATCACAGACCCAAGCGAATCGGCTGCGGATTAAAAAGAAATGATGAAGGCCGCAGTGCAGCAGTGATGAATAAAGAAGCATCAGCACTCGTTACTTCATCACTCTGCGCTCTGCCTTCTGCGTTGCTTTTATGAACATTGCGATAATTGCCGCCGCAGGGCAGGGCAGGCGTTTGGGCGGCCACAGGGCCAAGCAGTTTCTGGAGCTTGCAGGAGTCCCCGTCATCATTCACACGCTCAGGCGTTTCGAGCAGTGTGCCAGCATACATGAAGTCGTTGTAGTTTTGCCGCAAGATGAGAGGGCCGGGTTTCTTGCGCTCGCCGGTAAGTACGGGCTGCTCAAACTGGCGCGAGTCGTGACGGGCGGCACTACGCGGGCCGAAAGCGTCTGGAGAGGGCTTCAATCAATTCGCGCTCAAACGGCAGAGATAGTCGCAGTGCATGACGGCGTGCGCCCCTTCGTCACACCGGAAGAGATAACGCGCACGGTTCAGGCCGCAGAAGCGAGCGGCGCAAGCGTCCTTGTGGCTCCGGTGGTGGACACGATTAAGGAAGTGCTTGACGGGGAAGTCGTCGGCACGGTTGACAGGAGCCGTCTACGTAGAGCCTTGACGCCGCAGTGCTTTCGCTACGCGATACTGCGCCGGGCCTTTGAGCAGTCGAGCGCTCTAGGCGAAGACGCGACCGACGATAGCCTGCTGGTAGAAAAACTTGGCGTCAAAGTGTCCGTAGTCGAAGGCGACCCACGCAACATAAAGATTACCAGGCCGGAAGACATTGCAATTGGCGAAATACTTCTTAAAAGTCTAGAGAGTCCAGAGAGTCCTGAGAGTCTATAGAGAAAAACGTCTTTTGACTCTCAGGACTCTCTGGACTCTCTGGACTCTCCAGACTTATGTTTCGAATAGGCATAGGCCATGACACGCACCGTTTGACGGAGGGGCTGCCGCTCATCTTGGCGGGCGTGCGCGTGGAGTCCATGCGTGGGGCCGAGGGCCATTCGGATGCCGATGCTCTCTCGCATGCAGTGGCGGACGCAATCCTCGGCGCGCTGTGCGAAGGCGACATAGGCGTGCATTTCCCTGACCGCGACCCTCAGTGGAAGGACGCGAACAGCTTGGAGTTGCTGGCGCGCGTGGTGTGGCTCGCGGGCGAGCGCGGAATGCGCGTGGTCAACGTTGATGCGACCGTGATGTTGGAGAGGCCGCGCCTGCGTCCTTATGTTCAGTTGATGAGAGAGAATCTGGCTGTGACGCTCGGCATTGATTTGGGATGCGTGAGCGTGAAGGCCAAGACGGGCGAGGGCGTTGATTCGGTAGGGCAGTACGAGGCTATAAAAGTTCAGGCAGTGATTCTGTTGGAGAGCGTGTAAAGGGATTTGAGCTTAAGACCACAGGACGTTATTCGCAGGAAGCGCGACCGCGAGAAACTCTCGCGCGACGAGATAGCTTCTTTCGTGCGCGGCGCGGTGGACGGCACGTGGGCCGATTATCAATCGTCGGCGCTTTTGATGGCCGTCTTCCTCAACGGGATGACAGACGACGAGCGCCATCACCTGACCGAGGAGATGCTTCATTCTGGAGAGGTGCTGGACTTCTCGGACATCTCAAAGCCGAAGGTGGATAAGCATTCGACGGGCGGCGTGGGCGATAAGACTTCGCTCATCTTAGCGCCTCTGGCGGCTGCGTGCGGCGTGTGCGTGCCTATGATTTCGGGGCGCGGGCTTGGTCACACGGGCGGAACCCTTGATAAGCTCGAAGCCATTCCGGGCTTTCGCGTGCAGCTATCCCTTGAAGAGTTTCGCCGCCTTCTTGAGCGTATAGGCTTTGCCATGATAGGACAGACGGGAGAGCTTGCGCCTGCGGACAAAAAAATCTACGCGCTCAGGGACGCGACCTCCACGGTCGAAGCTATTCCGCTCATAGTCGCTTCTATTATGTCCAAGAAGCTAGCCGCAGGACTGGACGCGCTGGTGCTGGACGTGAAGACCGGAACCGGCGCTTTCATGCGCGAGGAAGAAAGAGCAAGAGAGTTGGCGCAAGCGCTCGTAGCGACCGGCAACTCCTGCGGTGTTCGCACAGAGGCGCTCATCACGGACATGAATCAACCCCTGGGCCGCGCCGTCGGCAACGCGCTTGAGACCAAAGAGTGCATTGAAATCTTGAGAGGCGAAGTGACGGAAGAGACGCGCCCAGTGCTTGAGCTATCTGTGGAGCTTGCGGCGCGAATGGTTGCTCTTGCTGGCACAGAGACTTCGCTCGAATCGGCTCGCTCTGCCGTACTTCGCGCGCTTTCGTCCGGCGCGGCGCTTGAGCTTTTCCGTCGCAACGTGGAGGAGCAGGGCGGTGACGTAAAGGTCTGCGACGACCCGACGCGTCTTCTACCTTTGACGCTCCGCTCCGTTAAGGTAGAATCGCCGCAAGAGGGATTCGTCACAGGCGTTGATGCAGCAGAGGTCGGACGCGCCGTCGCCATCATGGGCGGCGGTCGCACGCACATGGCCGACCGGATTGACCCGGCGGTCGGTTATCTCACTCGCGCGCGGATAGGTGAAAAGGTCTCGCGCGGCGACGAACTCGGCACGCTCTGCTTTCATGATGAGCGGTTGGGTCGAATGGCCGCAGAGATAATTCGCGCCGGTTACGAGATAAGCGAGAAGCCACCGGCAGAACTCCCCACGTTGATTAAGGAAGTAATAACAGCATGAGATTTCGCTCATTAGCAACGCTGGCCCTGCTCTGTCTGCTGGTCTCGGTTCTTTTGACTCCGGCCTGCACGACCCAGAGCCGCGAGCGTGACGACAAGTCAAAACTTCACGTAGGCATTGTCTTTGACATTGGCGGCAAGGATGACCGCTCGTTCAATGCCGCAGCGTGGCAGGGCGTCAAACGCGCCGAGAAGGATTTCCCGATTGTGCTGCGCGACGTTGAGCCTGGCAATCCTACATCTATTGAGCCTGCCATGCGCGCCTTCGCAGAGCGCGGCTACAATCTGGTCATAGGCGTGGGCTTCGCACAATCGCCCATCATGGAGCGCGTCGCCAAGGATTATCCGAACGTCAACTTCGCCATCATAGACGGCGTGATAGACCTGCCCAACGTGGCCTCGCTCGTCTTCATGGAGCATCAAGGCTCTTACCTTGTAGGGATGATAGCCGCGCGTACTTCAAAGACAGGCGTGCTCGGCTTCATAGGCGGCATGGATATTCCCTTGATTCATCGCTTCGCCGTGGGCTACACGGAGGGAGCGAAGGCCGTCAATCCAAATATTCAGGTGATACAGAATTACGTGGGCGTGACGGATGCCGCGTGGAACAATCCGGGCAAAGGGAAAGAGCTTGCGCTCGCGCAGATAAGCAAGGGCGCTGACATCATCTTCACCGCCGCAGGGAACTCCGGCCTCGGCGCTTTCGATGCCGTGGAGCAGTACGGCAAACAGAACGGGCGCGCACAGCGCTTCGTCATCGGCGTGGACTCGAATCAGAACGGCGTCAAGCCGGGCTTTGTTCTGACTAGCATGGTCAAGCGCGTGGACAACGTCGTCTACCAGCTTGTGCAGGAATTAGTGGCCGGGCGATTCACCGGCGGCTTTCACGTTTACGGCCTGAAGGAAGATGGCGTCGGCTACGCTATGGATCAGTTCAACCAAGAGTTGATTTCGCCAGACACACTCAAACAGGTGGAAGAAGCAAAGCAGAAGATAATCAACGGCGAAATACAGGTCACGGATGCTATGAAGAAATAGTTTTCAGTTTTAAGCCTGGAAGATGAAAGCGCTTTCTTGCTCTTAACTGAAAACTGAAAACTTTTATGCTTGAACTAAGAGACATAACTAAACGCTTTGGCGAGGTGCTGGCGAACGACCGCATCAATATCAAGATTACCGAAGGGACTATTCATGCTATCGTGGGCGAGAACGGCGCTGGCAAGTCCACGATTATGCGTATCGCCTACGGCTTCTACACGGCGGATAGCGGCGAGATTCTGGTTGACGGGCAGGTGCGCCGCATAGACACGCCGCACGACGCCATAGCCCAGGGCATAGGCATGGTTCACCAGCACTTCATGCTGGTCGAGAACATGACCGTGGCCGAGAACATCGTGCTAGGCTCCGAGCCGGGTTCGGCAGCCGCGCTCGATTTGAAGAGCGCTTCACAAAAGATTCGCGCCCTCTCGGAAGAGTTCAAGCTGGCGATTAATCCCAGCGCTGTGATTGAAACTCTCTCGGTCGGACAGCAGCAGCGTGTGGAGCTACTGAAAGCGCTCTACCGAGACGCGCGTCTTCTCATTCTCGATGAGCCGACCGCAGTTCTCACCCCTCAGGAGGTGGAAGAATTCTTCACCATCCTACGGGGCATGCGAGAGCAAGGGAAGACGGTCGTCATCATCACGCACAAGCTGGACGAAGTGCTGGCAATCTCCGACGAAGTAACGGTCATGCGCGATGGTCGTGTTGTCGGTCGCGTCAAGACTAAAGACACAAACGCGGCGGAGCTTGCGCGCATGATGGTCGGACGCGACGTTCTGCTCCGGGTGGAAAAGCCGGACGCCGACGCTGGCGCAACCGTCCTGAGCCTGCAAGACCTTCGCGTGATGGGCATGGACGGCACCCCGCGCGTGGACGGGTTGACCTTTGACGTGCGAGCGGGCGAAGTGGTCGGCATCGCGGGCGTCGAAGGCAACGGTCAGACGGAGTTGATTGAATCGCTCGCGGGCCTGACCGAACCGGAGCTTGTGAGCGGTCGCGTGGAGTTTGAGGGACGCGATATAACTACGGCCACCGCCAAAGAGCGAAAGCAGATGGGTGTGGCGCACATTCCCGAAGACAGGCATCGTCGCGGGCTGCTGCTCGATTTTGACCTGGCGGAAAATTCCATCCTGGGCGTTCAGGACAGAGAGCCTATAGTCTCTTTCGCGGGCGTGATGCTGGATAACGGCGCGATTGAAAGGCGCGCTCGCCAAATCATCAAGGACTTTGACGTACGCCCGGCCAATCCTGCTCTGCCCGCGCGCTCGCTGTCGGGCGGCAACCAGCAGAAGCTCATCATAGGCCGCGAGTTCGACCTTCATCCGAAGCTGCTACTGGTGGCTCAGCCCACGCGCGGCGTGGACATAGGGGCCATTGAGTTCATTCACCGCAAGCTCATTGCGCTCAGGGACGCGGGCTGTGCAATCCTGCTGGTCTCTGCGGAACTGGAAGAGGTGACGGCGCTGGCCGACAGGCTTTTAGTCATACACGAGGGCAAGATAGTAGGCGAAGTCGATCCGAAAGTTGCAACGACCGAAGAAATCGGTCTCATGATGACAGGCGGACACAGGTGACATGAAACATCTCAGCGAACTGCTCTTTCCGCTCATAGCCGTTATCGCAGCCTTCATAGTGGGCGGCATCTTCGTGCTCATCATTGGAGACGACCCCATTCTGACCTACCAGCTTTTGATAGGCAGCGCGCTTTCGTGGCCGGACGGCATTGGCTACACGCTCTTTTACGCCACGCCGCTCATCTTCACGGGGCTGGCCGTGGCCGTGGCCTTTCGCTGCGGGCTGCTGAACATAGGCACGGAGGGACAGCTTTACGTCGCGGCCTTTGCCGCAGCCTGGATAAGCATCAAGCTCGGCGGCACGGTCGTAGGCGGCGTCAATTACTCCTGGGCCAGCCTTCCCGCTCTGGCGCTGGTGCCCATAGCCTGCCTGGTTGCTATTTTGATGGGCGCGTTCTGGGCCGCAATCCCCGGATACCTGAAGGCGCGCTTCGGCTCGCACGAAGTCATCAATACCATCATGATGAACTTCATAGGCATAGCGCTCGTCAGTTACTTCACGCAGTACTATTACAAGACTCCCGGCGACCCAATCATGGAGACGGCGGAGATTGGCGTAGCCGCGCACATCCCTCGCCTGGGAAGTTTCATCCCCGGCATCCCCACGCGCCTTCCGCTCAACGTAGCATTCCTGCTCGCCATCCTGGCCTGTGTGCTCGTCTACATTTTCCTGTGGAAGACGAAGTGGGGTTATGAGATTCGAGCTACGGGCGCGAATCCTTCTGCTGCAGAGTATGGCGGCATAGCTGTTCGCAAGCAGATTGTTTTGGCGATGGCTGTCTCCGGTGGGCTGGCTGGAATGGTTGGCATCAACGAGGTGCTTGGTTATCGCTATCGTTATTACGAGGGGTTCTCTGCAAGCTACGGTTTCACAGGGATTGCGGTCGCGCTCCTGGGCCGTAATCATCCGGTCGGAGTCTTTCTGGCAGCGCTTCTCTTCGGCATGTTGAATCGCGGCGGAATCTTCGTGGATGCTTTTACAGACCACGTCTCGAAAGACCTTGTGGAAGTCTTGCAGGCGGTCGTCATTCTCTTCGTGGCCTGCGAAGCCTTCTTCCGTGGCTCGTTCAATCGCTTCAGCCTGCTGAGGCGGTCAAAGGTTTAAGGGCAAGCTGACAGGTTAAAAATTATGAGATCAATCTTCAGCATCGCGCTTATCTTCTCTACGCTGCGTCTTGCTACGCCCTTAATATGGGCGTCGCACGGCGGAATGTTTTCCGAGCGCTCGGGCGTCATCAACATAGCGCTCGAAGGCATTATGCTGGCCGGAGCTTTCACAGCCGCATCCGTCACTTTCTATGCCGGAAATCCCTGGATAGGATTGGTCGCAGGCATAGCCGCAGGCGTCGCCATCTCTTCCATTCATGCCGTGGCGTGCATACGCTTCAACGCCAATCAGGTTGTGAGCGGAATGGCAATCAATATCTTGATGATTGGCCTTCCGGCTTTCCTTGGCGGCTCGCTCTTCGCCTCTACAGGCTCCACGCCGCAGATTCCGAAAGAGAATCTGATTCCCTGGACGCCAGTCTTCCTAGCGTTCCTGCTGGTGCCCGCGACCTGGTACGTGCTTTATCGCACGCCGTTCGGGCTGCGCCTGCGTGCCGTAGGCGAAAAGCCGGAAGCTGCGGACGCGGCGGGCGTCTCTGTAAAGCTGATGCGCTATTCGGCTGTGCTCATCAGTGGCGCTCTGGCGGGAGTTGGCGGCGCGTACCTGTCCATAGGCCAGTCTTCGCTCTTTACACGCAACATGACTTCGGGCCGTGGCTTCATCTCGCTCGCCGCGCTCATCTTCGGAAAGTGGCGACCCGTACAGACCATGCTCGCGTGCCTGCTGTTCGGATTTACCGAAGCCGTCTCGATTCAGTTGCAGGGCGTGCGCCTGCCTTCGGGCGAAGACATCCCGAACCAGTTCATACAGATTATCCCCTACGTCTTGACGATAATCGTGCTCGCTGGCTTCATAGGCCAATCGCGCGCCCCCCGCGCTATAGGTTTGCCATATCAGAAAGAAAGATGAAAAAATACAGGAGTCAGAACTCAGGACTCAGAATCCAGAATGAAAAGGCCGCAAGCCGCTTCTTATTCTGACTCCTGAATTCTGAGTTCTGAATTCTGCCGTTTATGCTTTCCGAAGAACAAAGTCTCTCTCCGTTGTACGAGCGCGTGGAGCATGCCGCGCGCACAATCCGCGCGCACTTTGACGAGGATGTTCGCACGGGCGTCGTGCTCGGAAGCGGCCTCGGCGCTTTCGCGGACGATTTGGAAGATTCTGTCGCCTTGCCTTATGAGGAGATTCCGGGCTTTGCTCGCCCGACTGTCGAAGGCCACGCGGGCCGTCTAGTCCTGGGGCGCATCAGTGGCTCGCCGGTCGCAGTCCTTCAGGGGCGCTTCCATTTCTATGAAGGCTACTCGCGCGACGAAGTGACTTTTCCCATGCGTGTCTTCGGGCTAATGGGCATCAAGGCGGTCGTGCTGACGAACGCTGCGGGCGGCATCAACATAGGATTTGACCAAGGCTCTCTGATGATTATCAGCGACCATCTGAACTTGATGTGCACGAACCCTCTGTCGGGGCCGAACGATGCGCGCTTCGGAGTCCGCTTTCCCGACATGTCCGAAGTTTACAGCCGCGAGTTTCAGGAGATAGCTGTCGAAGAGGCCAAAGCGCTCGGGCTTGAACTCAGGCGCGGCGTCTATGCGGCGATGTCCGGCCCCAGCTACGAGACGCCCGCAGAAGTTCGCATGCTGAGAACCCTGGGCGCGGATGCGGTCGGGATGAGCACTGTGCCCGAAGCCATCGTCGCGCGCCAGCTAGGCATACGCGTCCTGGGTCTCTCCTGCATCACCAACATGGCTGCGGGCGTCGTTGACCAGCCAATCAATCACGAAGAGGTCATGGAAACCGGGGCGCAGGTGCGCGACACCTTCAGAAATCTTTTGCGCCGAATCATCCCAAGACTCTCAACAGTCTAGAGAGTCTGGAGAGTCCAGAGAGTCTAGAGAGTCAAAAAAGACTTTCTTTTCTCTCCAGACTCTCTGGACTCTCTAGACTCTCTAGACTTTATGATAATCGGTATCTCTGGCGGGACTGGCTCTGGTAAGACGACCGTGGCGAATCGCATCCTGGCGACCGTGAACGCCGAGGATGTCATCTTTCTGCAACAGGATTCCTATTATCGCAATCTCAACGACATGCCACTCGATTATCGCCAGGAGGTCAATTTTGATCATCCTGACGCGCTGGACAACGACCTGCTCGTCAAGCACATCCGTAGACTGAAGGCTGGCGCGTCCGTTGAGCTTCCGATTTATGATTTCAAGACGCACTCGCGCCTTGCCGAAACCAAGCACGTAGAGCCTAAGCCCATTATCATTGTCGAAGGCATACTAATTTTCGCCGACCCAAGGCTCCTGGAGGAGATGGACATTAAAATTTTCGTGGACACACCCGACGACATACGCTTCATCAGAAGGCTTCGACGCGACCTCGCGGAACGCGGGCGCACGGTCGAATCCGTCATAGAGCAGTACCTTGAAACAGTTCGCCCCATGCACATGCAGTTCGTGGAGCCGTCCAAGCGCTACGCTGACGTGATTATTCCAGAAGGCGGACTGAACGTGGTCGGCATAGACCTTATCAGCGTCAAGATACGCGACCGCCTGGCGCGGGATTTAACAGCGACGGGAGGCGTGGCATGAGCGAAGGGAAAAAACAGACTAAAGAAGAGGTCATAGAAGCCGCCTGGAGCGCTAGGGAGCGAGCCGTCGCCCCCTTCTCTAACTTCCGCGTGGGCTGTGCTGTCGAGACAGATGACGGGCGAATCTTCACGGGCTGCAACATAGAGAGCGCAAGCTACGGCCTGACCGTCTGCGCCGAGCGCGTCGCCATCTGGAAAGCGATCTCCGAAGGAGCGCGCTGCTTCGGTCTGCTGGTTATAGCCGTAGATACCGAGAATCCCACGCCGCCCTGCGGCACTTGCCGACAGATAATCTGGGAACACTGCCGCGACACAAACATCCTGCTCGTCAACCTGCAAGGGCAAACCGAAGAGCTTCAAATCAAAGACCTGCTCCCGCGCGCCTTCGACGCCAGATACCTGAAGGAGATTAGCCGCGATAAAGTCGGAAGCAAAAAGTAGCACGCTAAAGATAATGACCAAGATTCTACGGATTCTCATCTCGCTTCTTCTCATCACTCTTATATCGGCCTCGCCCTTGTTTTCATTTGAGCAGAGGAGGACACGCGTGGACTTAATCGTGCGTGGTGGAAAGTTTGTGACGATGGACGACGCGCGCCGCGTGATAGAGGACGGCGCTCTGGCAATTCAGGGTGGCCGCATAGTGGCCCTCGGCACGCGCGCCGAAGTGGACGCGAAATACACCGCAGGCGAAACCATTGACGCCACGGGCAAGGTTATCATCCCCGGTCTCATCAACACGCACACGCACGTCCCCATGACGCTCTTTCGCGGACTGGCCGACGACCTAGATTTACAGGAGTGGCTGACGAAGTACATCTTTCCGGCTGAAGCCAAAAACGTCACGGAAGATTTCGTGAGAACGGGAACGCAGCTTGGTTTGGCAGAGATGATTCGCGGAGGCACAACGACCTACTGCGACATGTACTACTTCGAGGACGCGATTGCCGAAGAGACTGCGAAGGCAGGCGTGCGGGGACTCTTGGGCGAAACTGTTATCAGATTTCCCGTCGCGGATAATAAAACGCCGGATGATGCCATAGCTTATACGGGTCGTTTCGTGAAGAAGTGGAACGGGCACGCGCTTATTACTCCGGCAATCGCACCGCACGCGCCCTACACGCTCACGGAAGAACAACTGAAAGCAGTGCGCGCTTTCTCCGACCGCACGGGAGCGCCCATAGTCATCCACGTAGCAGAGACGCGCAAAGAGGTCGAGGACATAGAGAAGGAGCACGGCGCTCGTCCCGTAGCTTATCTAGCGCGCATAGGCTTCCTGAACAATCGCGTCATAGCCGCGCACGTCGTCTGGGCTAACGCTGAAGAGATAGCCCTCTTGAAACGCCTCGGCGTTGGCGTAGCTCACAACCCGCAGTCGAACATGAAGCTGGCCTCCGGTGTTGCGCCCGTGCCGCAGATGCTCGCGGCGGAC
Source organism: Pyrinomonadaceae bacterium (assembly GCA_014534425.1). Taxonomy (GTDB): domain Bacteria; phylum Acidobacteriota; class Blastocatellia; order Pyrinomonadales; family Pyrinomonadaceae; genus JACVRN01. The sequence continues at coordinate 3,414 of JACVRN010000065.1, read as the reverse complement.
GTTGCCGTGGGGCTTGGCACGGACGGCGCGGCGTCTAACAACGACCTCAACATGTGGGAAGAGATGGACACGGCTGCAAAGCTGCACAAGGTTTCGACCGGAGACCCTAAGGTCATCTCAGCCGAGCAGGCTTTCGAGATGGCTACGATTCGCGGCGCTCGCGCGCTTCATCTGGACAGCCAGATAGGCTCGCTCGAAGTGGGAAAGCGCGCAGACCTCTGCATAGTCGACCTGGACGACCTCAACCAGACACCGCTTTATAACATCTATTCGCACCTGGTCTACGCCACGAAGGCTTCGGACGTACGCACCGTCATCATAGAAGGCCGCGTGGTGATGCGCGATAGGAACTTGCTAACTCTGGACGAAAACGGTATAAAGGTGCGCGCTCGCGCTTTTCGTGAGCGCATTAGTCGTAGTCTCGCACCATAAAACAGCAAAAAATCGAACAAAATGGGGTGCCCCTCTGGGGCTTGCGTATTCCGGTCACGCGAGGCCATAATAGTAGGCCATCATTTTTGATGTACCCTACATAAGCGAGCTTCGAGGCTCGCTTTTAGCTTTATGGAGTTTTACGTAGTGAAGGAAAGTACCACTCAACACCTGCTCAAATGTTCTAAATTCATCATCGCCCTCTTTACTTTAACCGCTCTCACCGCGATTACAGTCGCGGGCCAGTCTGCTTCCGACGCGGAGGCGATGCAGCGCCGACTGATGCGTGCGCGTGCATTGGCCGCCGCGCACAACTTGACGGCAGCCGCCGCAGAGCTTGATAACATACGCAACACCGCGACGGATGATTCCATCAAGGACGTGGCGCGCATCATGCTGATGGGCGTTTACCTTGAGGGAGCAGATTACACGCGCGCCCTGGCGCTTCTGGAAGAGACCTACAATGGTGTCCCCGGCGGAAACGAGAGTTCGGTTCGCGCATATTTCACGCTGGCCGGGCAGAGCGTGAAGGGAGCGCGCGAGCACCTGGATCGCTACAAGTCCTTCGGCCTGAACGTCGCGGATAAAGAGTTGCCGCCCGAAGCCTCCCGCGACCTCGACCGCCTGCGCGCCCTTCTGGAGCGCGTGGCCGAGCAGGCAAGGCAGATAGGCGGCACGGATTCCAAGAACACAGAGGCCATAGCGCTTCTCGAAGATGCCGCGAGCGTGCGCGCAACGCTGGCACGCAACCGCGAAGAGCGCGTGCAGTGGCAGAACGAGACGACGAGCGCGCGGCAGAAGCTGGCCGTCTCAGAGACACGCATCGCCAGCCTCAATCCTGTCCCTATGCGTCCGGCAAGCTCTACGACGACAGCGCCCGCTTCATCAACCGCGATGCCTACGGCGAGCAATAATTCTTCCTCCAATACGCCGTTGACCAGGAAGACCGCTTCCACCTCCGAATCACCGCAGCCGCCCAAATCCTCTAAACAAGAGAAGCCGAAACAGGAGAAGCCCAGGCAGTCGCAGCAGGTGGCACAGCCGCAACCTTCGCAGCCCATCAACCCGCCCAAAGACGGCCAGCCCCTGGACGTAGGCTCGCTGGTTGAGAAGGCCACGCAAAAGATTGCGCCTAGCTATCCTGCCACGGCCAAGACGGCGCGCGTGCAGGGTCTTGTCAAAGTCTTCATCACCGTGGACGAAAACGGCCAAGTATCGAAAATCGAGCGCACGGACGGGCCGTCGCTCCTACGCATAGCTGCGGAAACAGCCGCCCGCCAGTGGAAATTCCAGCCCGTCCTAATCGACGGCAAACCCATACGCATGACCGGCTACATTAGCTTCAATTTTACCCTCTAAATCCCCAACTGAACTATTTCCAGGCGGCGCGGAAGAGCAGACTGGCTCGCCCGCACCGCCTGGGTTTTTGAGGCCCGTACACGCCCGCTCGAAAGACCCGCCCGCAGCCTTTATCTTCTTAAATCTTAACCACTTATCTATTCTTGACAAAAAAGTCAGGTATGGTAGAATGGCTTCCGAACCGGTGAAAAGCGGTACGGCTTAGGAGTTGAGCTATGAAAATCTCTGCACAGGAAGAGTATGGTTTGCGTTGTTTGCTGCAACTGGCTCGCTTGGGCGAGGGCGAGTCGCTCACGCTCGCGCAGATTGCAGAGCGGGAGGGAATCAGCGTGGCGAATGCCGGGAAACTGCTCTGGCTCCTGAGCAAGGCGGGGCTGGTGCAGTCCATGCGCGGAACGCGGGGCGGCTACATGCTGGCGCGTCCTGCCGCAGAAGTTCGCCTGAGCGATGTCATAAAGGTTCTGGACGACGACACAGTCCAGGAGCATTGCAAGAGCTACACGGGCGTTCTGGATGTTTGCGTGCACACGGGCGATTGCGGCATACGCCCCGTCATAGTCGGCCTACACGAGATTGTGCAGAAGGCTTTCTCGCAGATTACCCTGGCGCAACTCGTAGGCACTGAGGCGAATGTGGACGCGACGATTCACCAGATTCAAGGATTGCAGAAACGCTACGAGCCTACGGGCGCTGGCGCTTGAGATTCGAAAAACTGCGAAGGCAACGAATTTGAGATTTACTCGCTGAAACTAGAGAGTAGAGAACTTGAGAGATGAGCAGTATCGAGATACTAGCCAACAGAGAATACAAGTACGGCTTCGTCACGGACATTGAATCCGACACCATCCCGAAGGGATTGAACGAGGACACCATACGTCTAATCTCGGCCAAGAAGAACGAGCCGGAGTGGATGCTGGAGTTTCGTCTCAAGGCTTATCGTCAATGGCTGACGATGAAGGAGCCTAAGCACTGGCCTAACCTGAAGTACCCGGAGGTCAACTACCAGGACATAATCTATTACAGCGCGCCGAAGCAGAAGGCCAAGAAGGCGAGCCTTGATGAAGTCGACCCGGAACTCTTACGCACCTTCGACAAGCTGGGCATCCCGCTTCAGGAGCAGAAGCAGCTTGCGAACGTCGCCGTCGATGCGGTCTTCGATTCCGTCTCCGTCGCCACGACCTACAAGGAGAAGCTGAAGAAGCACGGCGTCATCTTCTGTTCGTTCACGGAAGCGATTAAGGATTATCCTGAGCTTGTCAAAAAATATCTTGGCTCGGTAGTTCCCATTGGCGACAACTACTTTGCGGCTCTCAACTCGGCGGTCTTCTCGGACGGCTCTTTCGTCTTCGTCCCGCGTGGCGTCCGCTGTCCAATGGAGTTATCGACCTACTTCCGCATCAATAATCAGGAGTCGGGGCAGTTCGAGCGCACCTTGATCGTGGCCGAAGAGGGCGCTTACGTCTCCTATCTCGAAGGCTGCACCGCGCCGCGCTTCGATAAGAACCAGTTGCACGCGGCGGTCGTCGAGCTGGTCGCTCTGGACGACGCGGAAATCAAATATTCAACCGTCCAGAACTGGTATGCGGGCGACGAAAACGGCAAGGGCGGAATTTATAATTTCGT
>JACVRN010000283.1 GCA_014534425.1 Pyrinomonadaceae bacterium | reverse complement strand
CGCCTGGCTCGCCTCTCACCCAGACCGCCAGCGCGACGCCATAATCATCATCCACTCGCTCAACTACACCGGCGCGCAACGCATGCTAGACACCCTGCGCGAAGCGGGCCGCGACGCCGAGCACGTTCCCTTTCATTACCTGCAAACAGAATTAAGATTTTAGTTAAAGCAATGCCGGGAAGGATTAAGGTAGGTCAGTAGCGGGCGGGTTTCTGTTGAGTCAATCACCAGCCCACTACCGCAGGCGGTACTGACTTTTATTTCAATCGAACTAACGAAGGTCGCGTACCTTCGCTTTTGGTTTGCGGGGAGCGCTTTTCCCATTCGCGTCCGCAGGCGCGGCAGCGATAGTGTTTTTTCTCTTCTCCGGCGTATCCCAGTTGATCCAGGTATGTGCGGATGTAGGCGGGCACGCTCGCGCCTTCCAATCTTTCAAGCGAAGCGCAGGAACATTTGGGCTGGCTCACAGTAGTTTCGTCCTCCCGGCAGTGGGTGCTCTGGCTCTAAAGACCTCTGTCGATGATCTTGCGTGCTTCAATGGAAGCCTCTTTATGTTCGGGCAGATAGTTCGGGTCGGGAGTCAGGCTCTGTATGGCGTCCAGTTGTTTGCGTGCATCATCTTTTCTGCCGACTTTCTGATAAGCTTGCGCTAGACGCAGGCGCAGCAGCGGATTGTTGGGCCCAAACTTCAAACCCTTCTCCAGATATTCGACGGCCTTCAAGGGATCGCCCATCATTCTTCCGGCTTCTAATTCGACCTGGCCCAGCACCATGTAGGCGCTTCCAGACTGATATGCTTCGTCCGTGCGCAGCACGGCGTTCATCTGCTCGCGTATGTCGTCAATCTCCGCAAGGCCGCCGAGCAGACTGGTCTGAGCTATACCGCCGTGATTTGCGCCGAGCCAGAAATGGCCTTCGGGCTTTCCGTCCTGTAAGGAGATGGCCGCCTGTCCCGCCTCTATGCCCTCTTCAAACGCCTTGTCGCGCTCCGCTCTGTCTTTGGTGTGTGCGCCCAGATAGTAATCTAATTTTGAGATGCGCCACAGAACATCGTAGCTGTTGGCCTCCTTGCCGCGCGCGCGCCGCAGGAGTGCGAGACCCTCGCGCACCTTCGCCAAATCTTCTCTTTGCGCGTAGAGCGCGTCCGATTGTGTGATTAAATCCGCGACCGTGGCCGTATCGACCGGCGCTTCCGTGACCGCCTGCTGCGTCCTGCATCCGGTGAAAACCAGTAGCAGGCAAGACAGAATCAGACTCGTACAGCAAAGGCGCGTGCGAACTTTTAGCTTCATGTTTTCCCTTTAGAATTAAAGACTTAATCTCCCTGCTGTCCCTGTCCAATGACCGATGCGCTTACGCTGCGGCACGGATTTAGGGTATATTTCCAGCTCTACACATAAATGCTCCGGGTCAATCTCCGGTGCAAGCCATAAAGGAATTTGCGCGACCGGGACACTTTGGAGGGTACAGTGTGGCAGCCGCTGCATTCTACGATTTAGAAGGAACTTTAGTTAGCACTAATCTTGTTCATACGCTCGGGTTTTACGCGAAGAACCAGCCGGGGCTGTTCAGCAGTTTTAAGAAGAGCGCTTCGACGCTGCTCAGCCTGCCGCTCTTCGCCGTCACGGATCAGTATAGCCGAAAAGTCTTTAACGATCTTTTTTTCAAGCGTTACAAGGGAGAGTCGGAAGACCGGCTGCGCTTTTTCGCCGACGAGCTTTTTCAGGATGTGCTAAAGCCCGCTGTCTTTCCGGGGGCCTTCGAGCTGATCGAGAAATCGCGCAGCCTCGGCCTACGGCAAGTCGTCGTCACGGGCGCGCTCGATTTTACCGTCAAGCCTTTGATGGAATACTTAGGCATTGAGGATTACGCGGCGAACCACTTGGAGTTCGTCAACGGCGTGGCGACAGGAAAACTTCTGCCGCCTGTGCTGGCCGCCGCCACCAAGGCCTCCTGGATCAGGACGTTTG
>JACVRN010000211.1 GCA_014534425.1 Pyrinomonadaceae bacterium | reverse complement strand
GCAGGTGCCGCATGCGGTGTCGGAAGTTTTGCTGCAGGCGATGTCATTGGAGCGCGACGCGCGCCCTATGGATGCGGCGGCGATGCGCCGAGCGTTGAGGGAAGCGATGATGGAGCCGCCCCTGTTGTCTCCGACGATAGAAGCCTCCGAAGAGTTGATACGCAAGAGCAAGGAGGAAGAAGCACAAGCGGAACAGAACCGCCTTGAAGAAGAGCGCCTGCGTGCTGAAGATGAAGCAAAGCGCCGCGCAGCAGCCGAGCAGGAGGCGGGCCAGTCCGCAGAGCAGATGGAGCAAAAGCTTCAGGGAGAGCAGGAGCAACAAGCGGACAACGGGGAAGAGCGTCAGGATGAAGATGGAACTGGCTCTGGACAGGTTCCGCAGCCTATTATTGACCCACCGCCTGGGCCGCCTCCGCCGCGCAACTATCGAATCCTCTACGCCATCATAGGAGCGATAGTATTAATAGCTTTCGGCAGCATTCTCTTCTACATAAACAGCGAAGGAGAGGACAAGCGGCCAACGAATACGCAGAAGGCTCTTGTGCCGACCTCTTCCAGCCTGCCCGCAAATAACTCCGGCACCAGTCGGCCATCGCCAACGAGCACGCCGAATGCAACTCCGCCGAATACAAACTCTACTATGGGACGTGCTTTAATCTCCACTATAAGCAGCGCAGACACTGTGGACGGTTCTCGCGTCACAATCGCGTCCGACTCAGCGCTCGATAAATACACCGCGTACTCTGGCGGCGACCGCTTCTACGTAGTGATTGTTAACGCACAGTTGTCCGGTCAAACTACAGAGGCCGCGCAAAATTCCATCAAAGGCAAAGGCTTTCAGTCCGTCAAAATTGACGAGCGAGGCAGCGATTTCATCATCTCGTTCCGCATCGCGCCGGGAGCTAAAGCCAGGGTCGAGCAGAAGTCCAACAGGCTGGATGTGATATTCACCCTCTAGGAAGCTAAGCGGAAAATTAACAGGATAAGAAGAAAATGATTCATTGATACATCGGTTCATTGATTCAATGAACCGATGTATCAATGATTAAATTTACAGCCTGACTTATCTTCGCTTGATGATGCTGCGGCGGCGCGTCTGTACGGGCGACCTGAGGTCGAGCAGCCGCTTGTGCCTGGACTTGATAATGGCAATCAAGGTCTGGTGTTTTAATCCTAGCAGGTGCGCCGCATGTGTGACCCTTCCGCGGCTGTCTTTCAAGGCCCGCGCAATCAAGCGCTCTTCGTAAAGCTGCACCTCTTCCGCGAAAGAAAACTCCGCCCAGGGGTCAGCCACAGTGCCTTTGCCTGTGGCGCGCAGCCTTAAGAGCTTCAAAGCCTCTTCCGTAATGGGCTGTCCCTTTGAAGTAATCACGGCGCGCTCGATAATCGCACGCAACTCCCGCGCGTTACCGTGAAGCGGCAACTCCTTCAGAGCCTCTATGCTCCCCCGTGTAAAATTGGCCTGACGATTTGTGCGCTCTTCCACCTCTTCTATGAAATGTTTAGCCAGCGCGACTATATCCTCAGGGCGCTCTCTCAAAGGCGGAATCTCTATCTCAAAGGTCGCTATGCGATAGAACAGGTCTTCGCGGAAGCGACGCTTCGCCACCAGCCTTGAGAGTTGAGTGTTCGTGCAGGCGATGATGCGTATATCAACATGCTCTGGTGCCTCTGCGCCTATGGGCATAATCTCGCCCGTCTCTATCAAGCGCAGAAGCTTCGCCTGATTGCCCTGGCTGAGTTCTCCAATCTCATCCAGCAAGAGCGTTCCGCCTTCAGCCTCGCGCGCCGCGCCAGCATAATCCGTAACAGCATCCGTGAAGCTTCCTTTGCGATGACCGAAGAGTTGCGACTCAACCAGCGTCTCTGTCAGAGCGCCGCAGTTAAGAGGAATAAACGCGCCCGCGCGCCCGCTCCAATAATGAATCAACCTCGCCAGGACTTCTTTACCGACGCCAGTTTCTCCCGTAATCAGAATCGGAAGATTAGTGCCAGCCAACCGCTTAGCCTTTTCAAGCAACGCCTCCATATGCCTGCTGGCATGAATAAAAGAGACAGGCCCCGCGCCCCCTCGCGCCTCCACATCTTTTGGAGCCATCAAAGCGCGAGCGCACGCGCGCAAGCGCGAAACGTCCTCCGCATCCTGCGTCTTCGACAGCCATTCATCAGCCAGCATGTAAACCTTACGACCCTGCCCCGCACTCATCCTCTCGCCATGCTCTTCCATCAAAGACAACGCCGCCCGCCCCGCATACACCAGCGCCCCCGCCTGCTCCGCCACACTCATCCCACGCTGCAACACCCTGTAAGACTCATCAAACCGCCCCAACCTAGCCAACACCACTCCCTGCGTCGTCAACGATTCTGCTAAAAGAGATTGTTCACCGCCTCCCTCAAGAATACGCACGGACTCACGGATAACCTTTTCAGCTTCTGACAGACAATCTTGTGCTAGGAGTAAGCGTGCTCGTGTTTCATCCACCTGCGCCGTCATGCTTCTTTCCTTAAGATTGACAAACATACGGCGAGCGTGCTCAAGATGATTTTGAGCTTCCTTATAGCGTCCTAATTTGTAGAGCAAAAAGCCTAGATTATTTTCATCACATGCACAGTACAGCGTATGGCCTGCTTGAGAGAAGTGATAAGTCGCTGCTGTGTATTCAATAATCGCGCGGTCTATGTAATCCTGATTGTGTTCAGCTACACCAAGGTATTCCAGAACAACGGCAAGTTGACCGTGAAATCTGCCTTTTAAAATATTATTAGTGCATGCCTCAAAAATAGGGGCAGCATCTGTTAAAAGGCGAAGCGCATCATGGAACCTGTGGGTTGAATACTCTACTAGTATATGTCGGAGTATAGTTTTGGCTTTAAGTTCAGTTTGATCTTCACCAAAACGCGAGATAATCTCCTCTAAGAGAATACGCGCTTCTTCAAAGGCTCCTTCCCGCCAGTAACAGAGAGCCAGTTCACTTTGCGCGTTAGCAGTTTTGGCTGTCTCACCAAGCTTCTCAAAGAGGGCCATGCTTTCACTAATAAGGTCTTTAGCCGTGGCCTGCGCTCCCTCAATCTGGTTAGCGCTTCCAAGCCACCCGGACAGTGCCCCGACACGCAGCAGCACTTCTGCTGCCATTTGTTGATTAAGCCCTTCAATAGCAGGTCTAGCACCAATACCTTTCCACAAATCGGATAAGACACTGCGAGCGGCATCGTACTGCCCCCTCTGCTCTAATTCTTCAGCCATTTGGCAGCGAAGCCGTGCACGCTCATCTTGGCTAAGCTTCGGATTGTTTAACTGATTCAGTAGCGTTTCTGCTAAAGTCATATTAGGGTTAACCTTTCATGCGCTTGCAACGATAATTGCAAGCACAATTTCGCTAAGCCTCTTGCAGAAAAGAGGTGCATTTAAGCCGATTAGTTAGCTTCACTAGACCACCTTGAAGGAAACTGAGATGAGAAAATTCGCTCAATTTTGCCGCAAAAGCTTTGCTGTCTCTATTCTGGTACTAGCACTCGCTTGTTCTACATTAGCGGGAACTATTCCATATCCAGGTGTTACTGAGCCGCCACCAACAACAAACGGCGAAATGCCATTGCCAGGTATTACCTCTTCCACGGAAACGGCGGACGGCGAAATACCATATCCGGGAGTGACAGAGGTTGCTATAGCGCTCTGGGAGAGTACGCTGGCTCTTTTCTAAAAAGCGTTATTTAGCCCGACTGATCACGCTACGGTTGATTGCTCGGCGCGGCGAGGTCGTCGTGTGCCTGGATATAATAGCAAGGTTTGTTGTTGTAGGTGAAGGATTTTTCAGTAGGGGCCGGGGGTGTGGCGGGCCGCCGGGTTTTTTAAAAAAAGGGGCGGGGCCAGGCCGGCCCCGTCTGTTTGTTATTTTTGGAGTTGGGGGGTGGGGCGGG
>JACVRN010000249.1 GCA_014534425.1 Pyrinomonadaceae bacterium | reverse complement strand
CTTTATGCGCGTTTAAGCGTTCGCGCTGCTTGCGCCTTCGCGCCTCTCTCGCCGGTCGCTGCTTCCTGTTTGGTCGCTTCGCCTTGCGTGGCCTGCATCTTCTCGATGCGCGCGGTCATGCGGCGGTCGAGGTCTGCAATCTCGTCTGAGGTGAGGCGATAGATGTTGTGCTGGTTGTGATAGAGCTTGGCCGCCGTCAAAAGATCGGAGCGCTTGAAGCCGTGGCTCTCTGCTTTGTCGATCAGTTCCTGGATGGTCATCGGAGGCGGAACGAGGCTGAGCGGCGAAGGTTTCTCTTCGAGCATTTCCGGCACGGGCGAAGGCTTTGGGGCTTCGAGGGGCAGGTCGTCTCCGGTGGCGCGTTGCATATGGTCTAGGAAATCTTTGAAGGTCACGTTGCCGGTCATCTCGAAGCCGACTTCGAAGGCGGAGCTGTTGCTCTTGACGACCTGGAAGACGCGCGTCACTTCGCCCTCGCGCTCCTGAAGCGAGACTTCGACCATGATGTCTACGAAGTATTCCAGTCCGCTCGCCGTCATCGGAAGCACGCGGCCCACTTCGTTGTCCTCTTTGGTCTCCTTGCCCTTGGCCGGAATCTGGTCTGCGATGACGACCGATTTGCCGCTCTCTATGCACAGACGGCGCAACACACCCTGAAGGATCATCTGGTCTGCGGCGAGCTCTTCCGCAGAGGGTTGCGCCAGCGGGTCGCCCGTTCGCTCGCGCACAGCCGCGACCATCTCGCTGTGCTTGGCGCTGAAGTAACCGGCCCAGGAGTCTAGGCCGAAGCAGCCGTAGTTCTGCTCGCGCCCTTCGCCGGAGAGAGCCCAGTCTATGAACTCCGGCAGCTCGTCCGCGTGCTCTATCTCAAGGCCGTCAAAGTGCGTGCCGACGCCCTTCAACAAACGCGACTTGCGCTCCACATCGAAGATGCAGAGACGACCCAGGCCCGCCTCGGCCATGCTGCGTATGAACTGGCTCTTGCCCGTGCCGGCGCCGCCCCGTATAGCCATCACCAGGCGCTGCTGCCGCGGACGACGGCTCAGCGGATTAACTTTCGGTTTATTCGTAGCCATATCTTTCTATTCCCTCCTCAAAGTAGCCGTCCCTGCGGCCTCGTTTGTGCAGCGAGCGCGCTCGCTTGCCGTGATGATTCATGGAGATTCTCAGCCAAACACCTCTAACTCGTTGGCGAAAGGAGTCTAACACATTTCGAGCGAGAGTGGAACAATATTTCACGCATGCAACAATAAGGGGACGATAATCCTAACTTCGGAGGCTGTCAACGGGTGTCCGCCTTTCTTACACGCTTTCCGTGCAGCGTAGCCCTATATGGTGGAGCGAGTTCCGCCTGTAGGGCGCAAGTATCAATTTATCAGCGAATTAGAAGGGCTCTGACGTGGCACTGTGCTTGCTCTATAGAGCGGCATGATGACAGATGCCACAACGTATCCCCTCTGGTCAAGCGTCGGTCACACCGCCGATGCCGAAACCGCTGTCAAGCAGGCGACCGATCATGCCTTGGCGCAAGCCTCAGCCGAAGGCGACATGCGAGCCTTCGAGGAGTTGTACCAGCGCCATAACCGTCGCGTCTATTCGCTGTGTCTGCGCATGACGCAGAACGTCTCAGAGGCGGAAGACCTCGCGCAGGAAGTCTTCATCCAGCTCTTTCGCAAGATCGGGAGTTTCCGAGGCGAGAGTGCTTTTACGACCTGGCTGCATCGCTTGACCGTTAATCAGGTCTTGATGCACTTTCGCAAGCGCGGCGTGAGGATGGAACAGACGACCGAAGATGGCGAAACGCCTATACAGGTCGTGACCGGGACAGAGAATCCGAATGCGATGCCAGTGGTCGACCGGATCGCGTTGGACAAGGCGATAGGGCAGTTGCCGCCTGGCTATCGGACGGTGTTTGTGCTGCACGACGTGGAAGGGCACGAGCACGAGGAGATCGCGCGGATGCTGGGGTGTTCGGTGGGAACCTCAAAGTCCCAACTCCACAAGGCGAGAATGAAATTAAGGGGGTTGCTCAGGCAACAGAATGTGCCGGAATAGCTTCCAACAACGTCCGCCTGGTTTCACGCGCACTACCTCCCGAAATCGAATGGCGGCAAACAGTACAATCGAGCGCTCGGACAGCTACGGCCCCGCCGGGTGTTTTACTAACGCAGTCTCCCCATGATTGCTCAAAAACCATGAAAGGATTGTGCGCCCGCGCTCTCCAACTGAGCTTTTACATCGGTAACAACCGAAGGCGCGCCATCCAGGAGTTAGAGGTTAGACAATGAACTGCGAGAAGTGTCAGGAATTGCTCAGCGATTTTCTTGATGGTGCGCTCGACCACGAAGATCAGGGGAGCCTCAACACGCACCTTGAAGAATGTCTCTCGTGCTTTTCCGTCCGCGATGAGCTCGATTCAATCGTGAGTTTCTGCCGCGAGTGCCGTGGTGAGTATCTCACGCCACCGAACGAGCGAGCTTTATGGCTGCGCATACGCAACACGGTCGAGGCTGAACGCGCTGCCGCGATCCAGGGCTCTCCGGCGCAGGCTGGAAGAAGCGAAAGTTGGTGGAAGCAGTTGATGAATCGGAGCTGGGAGCTCTCTCTGTCGCAGATGACGGGTGCCGTCGCTGCGATCACAGTCGCCGTTGCGCTCATCACAGCCTTCAGCATGCAGCGCATGCAGCAGGGCGCGAGTCTCGATCCCACGACCGCCAGTGCCAGCCGCGACCGCGCGGGCCTAACGAACGCTACGTCCTCAACGAT
>JACVRN010000048.1 GCA_014534425.1 Pyrinomonadaceae bacterium | reverse complement strand
GAAGACCACGGCCAGAAAGAGCATGTATTTGCCGCTTGTAAAGTACATTCAAGAACCTTAAAGAACAGCGATGAGTGACAAGAAGCAAACAGCAATCAGCCGTCAGCTATCAGCGAAAAGAAGAAGAGCTTGCTTTTGCTGACTGCTGATAGCTGACGGCTGACTGCTTTTCTTGCTCGTCAATGCCTTTACTCCCTATTGTTTTCTAAACGCATTTTCGCTCGCGCTCAACCGTAAGAATCACGCCTGCGGAATGTGGTAATCCTCAGTGGCACGAGCGCTCTTGGCTTACAATTAACTAGACAATGAATGGCGGCTTGTTTCTATCTTCGAGTGGCTGCTTGAAGAGAGGCCGAAGGGTTCGACCTTTGGGGCAACACTTTATTTTCGAGGCCGCCTGTCAGAAAAACATCCCGATGCCGTCCGAAACCTTTGAAGGAGCACGCCGAAGAGAGAAATCATTCTCCGCGCAGGAGCTTACACGACACCAGAGCCAGAACTATACAGAAGCCCCTCGCGCGCCGTCAACAAGAGCGGGTGGCGGCCCATTTCTTCATCCCTGCTTTTCGTGCCACTCTATGGAAGAGTCGCGTATGTCAGCTTCCGCGCCGGGGCTTTGCGAAGGGTCGCGTGGGTCTGCCTGCTGGTGGAAAAGGTCGTAAGCCGCGTGGCTTGTGACGGGCACACGCTCTACTTTGCGCGCCGCCAGGATGCCAGCCCAGACAGCCGCAAACCCTAAGACCACGCTCAGGACTACGTTCAGGAGTGCGCGCATGAAGTCTCCGTCTTCGACTAGCCTCGCCGTCTCGTATTCAAAGGTGGAGAAGGTGGTGTAAGCGCCTACGAAGCCCACGGCCACGGCCAGCCGCCAGTAAGGGCTGATGTGCAGGCGCTCTGTCGCCAGCGTCAAGAAGAAGCCGATTATGAAGGAGCCTGTGATGTTGATGACGAAGGTGGCCGTGGGAAAGGGCGCGCCCGCGCGAGCCAGCAGTGTGCCTCCCAGGTAATAACGCAGCATGGCTCCCAGTGCGCCGCCCGCAGCAACCGCCAGATACTTCATCAAAGTCTCCACCTTCAATCTCCTTTGCCAGTCGAATCGGATTCTAAAAAACAAAAACTCCTAATCAAACGATACAACTCTTCGGCATCATTTGATTAGGAGTCATCAGCACTTTGGCGGGCCACTCTTACGTGTGCCGCAGCAAGTGTGTTTAGACGGCGAACTCCATCGCCCCAGGTGTTTGCAAATATCTTTAGGAGCGGCGGCGCGGCGTGTTGCGCGGGGCACGCGTCCTGTATTCGTTGTAGGCCGCAATCAGGTCAGAGTAGAACATGCTGCCCATGCGTATGTAACCGTCGCGGCTCAGGTGTACGCGGTCGCCCTGCGCCAGCCCTTGCGAGACCCATGTGCCCATAGAGCCTGCGCCGCCCATTGCTGCGTAGGAACTCCAGAAGGCCGCTCCGACTTCAAAGGCTGCGCGGCGCTGAGCCTCAATCATGGCGGGCATCTTCGTTCCTGCGAGGTCAACGTCGCCACGGTCTGGCGGGCCGTAGACCAGTATAGAAGCCTGCGGCGCTGCACGTCGGAAGCGGCGTAGGATGCTGGCGAACATGCGCGAGTAGCTTTCCACGCTCCAATCGCCGTCCGTCACTTCGTTCGTGCCGTAAGCTATGATGATAAGGTCGGGCTTGCGCTGAACCAGATTGTCCACGAAGGCCGTGTCGTTCCAGCTTAAAAGACGATTGGCTCGCGCGCCGTTGATGCCCAGCACGTCGTAAGAGACGCCGGGCGCTATGTGCTCTGTGACGATGCCGAAGATGCGTGTCTTGCCGGGCGCGGTGGTGCGAATCTCTATGCGATGATTTCTGTCCGAAGGCGCGTCGTAAGTGAAATAATCGGGCGAGGGCGCTGCTGAATCCAGCGAGAGCGGGCGATCAAGCACGCTCACGCCGTCAACCAGAATATCAATCGTGCCGCCGCCCGGCTGTCTTAGATAATAGACCTCGAAATGATTGCAGGTGGTTTCGAGCCATGCGCTTTCGCCTTCGCGCGTGGTAGTGATGCTGAAGCCTGAAAGACCGTAGAGGCCGTCGTTTGTTCCACTACTTCCTATGCCGTCAATCACCCAGCCGGAAGAAGTTCCTGTCTCGACGCCTCTGCGGCGCGTGCTGAAGGGATTGCGGGCGGAGATGTAGCCTGGGCCTCCGTCTCCGAAGTCTCTTTGGAAGTTGCGGCGAATCTCTGCCGTCAGAATATCTGCCGCCGTGTGAGAGTCGCCGTAGTGCATGACTCGTACAGGCTCTATGCGACGACCGGATTTAATCTGCGTGAGCGCGCGGAAGAAATTCTCCAGGCCCGCAGGATTCTCGACACGGTTCCTGGCCTGCTCCTGTGGCGCGCTTGAGGTGTGCGCGGGCATAAAGAGAATGCTCGCCGCAAGTACGAACGAGAGCGCATAAATTCCTGATTGCTTCAGAATGCCAGCCTTCATCTACACTTCCCTGATGAACTTAACTTATGCTTTGCAGCACCTTGCGAGGGTGACACGGGTTAAGAGGAGTCTGGAACCGGCGCGCCCTTCACAGAAAGCCTAAAGGCGCACCTGAAAGATGCTCTACCTGACGCGGCGGTTGCCACAAAGCTCGGCTCTGTGAGAGCATCGCCCTTCGGCCATTATAAGCTTTTACAGACAAATTTTCACTAGAGTTCACCAGAGATTGAAGAAAATGACCAAGCACGCACCTGCGAATAACCGCTACATCTCGCAAAAGGCTGGCCTTTTCACAGAATCCGTCATACGCGAGATGACGCGCGAGGCCATGAAATACGGGGCCGTTAATCTTTCCCAAGGGTTCCCGGACTTCGCAGCGCCAGAGGAAATCAAGCGCGTAGCCATGCAGGCAATCGAAGACGACGTAAACCAGTATGCGATTACCTGGGGAGCAAAAGATTTCCGAGAGGCAATTGCGCGCAAAACCCTCTGGTATCTGGGGCTGGAGATAAATCCAGAGACGGAGATTACAGTCACCTGCGGCTCCACGGAAGGCATGATTGCGGCCATGATGGCGACCGTAGACCCGGGCGAAGAGGTCATAGTCTTTGAGCCTTTTTACGAGAACTACGCGCCGGATGCGATTCTCTCCGACGCTAGGCCGCGCCACATTCCGCTTCGCGCGCCCGACTGGACTTTCGACCGCGACGAACTCAGCGCGGCTTTCAACGAGAAGACGAAAGCCATAATTATCTGCAATCCGAACAATCCCACGGGAAAGGTTTTTACGCGCGAAGAGATGGAGTTCATCGCGGCGCTCTGCATAGAGCACGACGCGCTCTGCTTCACGGACGAAATCTACGAGCACATTCTTTATCCACGCGAAGGCGCAGAGATAAAGCACATTTCCATGGCGCAGCTTCCAGGCATGCGTGAGCGCACCGTGATAGTCAATTCAATGTCTAAGACCTATTCGGTCACGGGCTGGCGCGTGGGCTATTGCATTGCGCCGCCCGAAATCACCGGCGCTATACGAAAGGTGCACGACTTTCTGACCGTGGGCGCGGCGGCACCGCTTCAAGCCGCAGGCGCGTACGCTCTTTCGCTTCCCGCGAGCTACTATGAAAAGCTGCAGGCGGATTACACTGCGCGCAGAGACCTTCTGCTGCCCGTGCTTGAGCGCGCGGGCTTTCAAACCTTCCGGCCCGACGGCGCTTATTACATCATGACGGACATCCGTCCCTTCGGCTTCTCTTCCGACATAGAATTCACGCATCACCTGATACGCGAAATAGGCGTCGCCTGTGTTCCAGGCTCAAGCTTTTACAGCCGCCCCGAATTGGGAGCGCAACAGGTGCGCTTCTGCTTCTGTAAAAAGGACGAGACCCTGAACGAAGCTGCCGAGAGATTGACCAAACTCCAATCCAGAATCTAAAAAGCCTAAAGATGTGGGACAGGAAACGACAGACCATCTGGCTAGCGACCGCCGTAGTCGTCGCCACCTTCGTCGTCTACCGCGAAGCCTTCGACGAAACGGGCCACTTCGACAAAGGCTATTTCATACAGTTGGAAGTAGTCTTCCTAGCCATCATCTGCCTGATGTTCTACATCTACTCCAGACAGAAATCTTAAAGATTTAGAAAGGGCGTCTCAAAACTTGAGTAGGTCTGCTCAAGCTTTGTGCAGGTGCGTTCAAATTTTGTGTAGGTGCGTTCAAGCTTTGTGCAGGGTTGCTCATATTTTGTTCAGAGTAGTTCAAGATTTGTACGGGTCTTACAAGATTTGTTCGCGGCGTAACAAGATTTGAACAGTCTTCCTCAATCTTTGTGCGGGCGGCACAAAGATTGAGGAAGGGCCGCCAGAATTTGTTAGGGGCAGTTGAAACCTTTATGCCGTGCGGCATAAAGGTTTTTTACTGTTTGATGGTCGGCGGCTGTGCGGTTTTGGCTCGAACCTGAACGCCTGTGTCTGCGACCAGAAGCAGCCGACGGCTCTCTCCGTAGGGGATGCTGGTCGGAGAGTATGAGAGTATGTAGCGGTTCTTACGTAGTTCGTCGCAGATGGCTTTGGCGGCTACCTGCGGGTTGCTGATGGGAAAGACGCGCCCGCCAGTTTCCTCTGCCAGTTTGTGTATGACCTCTTTGGGCTTGGGCATGTCGCGGCGGAGCGCTCCTCCAGTCCTGTCCGGCGCTTGCACCGAATAGATGGTTATGTCCTGTAATTGAAGATCGCCCAGGATTTCATCGAACTTGGTCTTGCTGCCACGGTCAACGCCGTCGCTGATGACGACCACAACGCGCTTCTGGTTGGTAGCGACAAGCGGTTTGAGCGCCTCTTCCAGCACTGCTTTCAAGGCGTCGAAGAGATGCGGCGTGCCCTTCTTGCGAAAGCTCTTGAGGGAAGCCTCTATCTTCTTGGCATCGTCCGTCCAGTCAGCCACTATCTCCGCCTGCTCGTCGTAACCCACTATCAGCAACTTGTCGCCTTCGTAAATCTCGTAAGCGAATTCGCGCGCGGCCTGCTCCAACTTCTCCACGTCCGCGCGTATCGTCAGAGAGTTGTCAACCAGCAGCACTATGCGCGCAGGGCTTGGGTCTGGTGAAAAGCTCTTGATGGTCTGCTCCACGCCGTTGTCGTAGAGCGCAATCTGTTTGGAAGTGACGGGAGCCTCGGCGTTGTCTTCGCGCACGGCGTAGACACTGATGGACGAACTGCTGTCGCCCGTGGGGCGATTGCGGCGGCCCGCCTGGCCCGCGACAATCAGAAAGGTGGCGAATAAAAGCAGAAGGGCTAAGGAGAGGCGCGTGTACGTTACGCCCTTCCCCTTTTGAGTGATGGCTTTCTGTCCAGGCATTATATTAAAGCTTCTTTAGTCGCCAGTGGTGCTGGCTGAATTTTTCTTAGCCGGAGCGGCCTCCTTTTTACTGGCGCTTGTCTCCTTGGATGCAGATTTCTTCTCTGTGGTTGAAGACTCCGTGCTCTTCTTTTCCTCCGAGCTTTTCTTTTCCTCGCTCGACTTCTTTCCGGCGTAGTCCGTGACGTACCAGCCGGAGCCTTTGAACTGTATGGCCGGTGCCGACAACAATTTTTCCAAACGCCCGCCGCACTTCCTGCATTTCGTCAAAGGCTTATCCGAAAACTTCTGCATCACCTCGGTGTGCGCGTTGCATTTCCTGCATTGATACTCGTAAATAGGCATCTTATTTTTCTCTCTCCCGCTCGATTCTTCTTCTGTAATCAAATTATACGAATCAGTCAGCTTGCTAGCAACCGCTTCGGAAAAGCTTTGATGCAAAGGGTGGATGCAATCAACCATTTTCTGTTGCCCCGAAGAAAAATTTATTTCGATTGCGAAAAAGTTTGTAGCCTATCAGTACGCCGAACGATTTATATAAATTGAAAGTGTGCCTTCATGATGAATGATAAGGGTCGAAGTCTTGCTATATGAAGGCTTAGGCGTGTTTGAACTAAATACATACAAAATAAAGGCTTAAGTGGATAATTTTCATGCTTTGCAAGCAACCGACAATACTTCTCGGCCATCTTATTCCTGGCTTTGATGAACTGCTCTTTGGCAAGTTCATTCGCCATGCGTAGCCCCCGAAGTTTTCGCTCCCGCGAGCGAAAATTGTTCCCCGGTAACCGCCCTCGCGGTTATCGCTCACATGGAGAATGAAACTGGATGAGTCTGACCCGATTCACGCTACACTTCTGGTCTGTAAAGTTCGCCCCCGTCGCGCTCTTTTCACTCTTCTTATTTACCAACGCTACCGGATTCTTTTATAGCCCCGCGCTTGCTCCTTCCGTGCAGGCGCTCCCCGTTGCTGCCAGGACAGTCGCAGCCGAAGACTACATTCCTTCAGACATTCCTTCATCCGGCGACCGCAATCTTGACCTCATTATTTTACGCGCGGGCGAGAAGTACGGCGTTGACCCCAGGTTCATTCACGCCGTCATCTGGCAGGAATCAAAGTATAAGGTTCAGGCTCGCTCAGGCGCTGGCGCGCAGGGGCTGATGCAACTGATGCCCGCGACGGCTCGCCGCTTCGGCTGCACCAATCCTTACGATACGGCTTCCAACATAGACGCCGGAACAAAGTATCTGCGCTTTCTGCTTCAGCGCTTCGACGGCAACGTCTCGCTGGCTCTCGCGGGCTACAACGCAGGCGAAGGCTCCGTTGACAAGTACAAGGGCATTCCGCCTTACAACGAGACGCAGAATTACGTGCGTATCATCACTGGCCGTTACGGGAAGCTGACGCACCCGCTTCTCTCGCCCGAGCAGGCGCGCATAGAGTTTCGCCTCCTGCCTGAAGTAGCACAGGTAGAGACGGCCCAGTAGGTTCCCGAAGCTTCTCAGAATCAATTCTCCAACCGTTTGAGCCGCGCGCCTGCGAAGTTCGCTTTGCAACTTGGCGCGCGGTTCGTTATTATTTCGCCTCGCGTCTAAGGCCGTATAAAGCGCATCTCAAGGCTCGTGAGGCTCGCACGTCCCTCGACACTAGACAAAGCCTTCCTGCCGAAAAGCGCGTATCTTAAAAAGAAAGCTCTCCCACTCCTGAAATGTCGTCGCTCGATATGTTCACCACCGCGCAATCGCTCTCACTCGAACGCAAGATAAAGATGCACGAGGCGCGCGAGGCCATCATTGACCGCCTGGCCCTTGACTTGCCCGCCACGATTGACCTGGACAGATTTCTTCACGCCGTCGTCACAGAGTTGGGGCGCATGATGAACGCCGACCGTTGCGACGTGATTCAACTCAAATCTGAAAGCGAGCTTCGCATCAGCCACGAGTGGCGCGCTTCCGACGATGTGCCTTCAAGTTTGGGAACAACAATCCCTATGGACTTGAAGCAACTGGCCGAGCACATTGATTTGACGAGGCCGGTTCGTCTTGACGACACGGGCGCGCCCGGACTCGACCCGAAGGTTCGTTACCTGGCTGCCAGTCTGGGGACGCGCTCTCTGCTGGTTGTGCCCGTGCGGCTCGAAGGAGACGTGCTGGGTCTTGTTGGACTGCACACGACCCGCGCGCCTAGAAAGTGGCTGGACGACGAGGTCTCTTTTCTTCAATCAATCGCGCGGCAGATTGCCGTGGGCTATCGCTACACGCGCCTCTACACGGATCAGCACCGCGAGTCGGAGCGTACGCGCGCACTGCTTGAAATCGCCAACGCCATCAATGCGCGCTCGGACTTTAACGAAGTTACCTCGCTCGTTTTGGAGCGTGCGCTTGAATTGGTGAATGCGGATTACGGCGCTCTTGGAGTGCTTGACCCTGCGGTGTCGCGCATCAGCCTGGCGGCTTTCAAGGCCGCGCCTCACGCCGCTACGGATTCCGTGCGCGGCCTCATAGACGCTCACGGCCAATCGCTGGACATCACGGAGTTCCCGGCGATGATAGAGCTTCTGGCGCAAGGCAAGACGCTGCGCCTTCTTGATTCGCAGCTTCCCCTTCCGTTTCGTCTCATCTTCAACGCCACACTCGGAGGCCGCGCGGCGCTCGTCGCTCCCGTGCGAATAGGCGAACAGATATTCGGCCTACTCGGTCTTGTCTGGAGCCAAGAGCGCACCAGCTTTGACGACCACGAGGTTGCGCTCGTTGAAGGCATAGCCGACCAGATAGGGACTGCGCTTGAGCGCGACCAGCTTTCGGCGGAAGTGATGCGCTTGAAGAGCGCTCTTCACGAGCGCCACGCCGAAGACCGCATCATAGGTCAGACTCCGGCCATAGGCCGCGCCAAAGAGTTGGCCCTGAACGTGGCGGACACGCAAACCTCCGTTCTCATTCAGGGCGAATCGGGCACTGGCAAAGAGCTTCTCGCTAACCTGATTCACTACAACAGTGGGCGCGAAGACCGTCCTTATATCAAGCTCAACTGCGGCGCGATTCCCGAAACGCTTCTTGAGTCGGAACTCTTCGGTCATGAAAAAGGAGCTTTCACGGATGCTCGCGCGCGTCGGCAGGGACGCTTTGAAGAGGCGGACGGCGGCACGCTCTTTTTGGATGAGATAGGCGAGATGAGCCTCTCCGCGCAGGTGCGCCTGCTTCGCGTGCTTCAGGACGGAGAGTTCACACGCGTCGGAGGAAGCGAGGTCATCAAGGTTGACGTGCGCGTCATAGCCGCTTCAAACGTTGACCTTGAGCGCGCAGTGGAGCAAGGCACGTTCCGCCGTGACCTCTTCTATCGTCTCTCGGTCTTTCCCATTCGATTGCCAGCTTTGCGCGAGCGCGCCGAAGACATTCACCCGCTCGTCATACATTTTCTTGAGCACTACAAGCAGAAGACAGGCCGCTTCATCTCCGGCATTTCAAAGGAGGCGCTCGCGGCCCTGATGAGCTACGAATGGCCCGGCAACGTGCGCGAGCTTGAGAACGCTATAGAGCGCGCCGTCATCATCGCGTCGGGTCGTCAGATTGAGTTGGACGATTTGCCGGAAGCCATCAGCCGTCGCCCCATTGAAGAGCGCTCGCGCCTGCGCGGCGAACGCGCACGCGCGGCCAACGAAGGGCGCTCCATCACGCTCGAAATCGACGTGCCGTCTTCTATGGACGAGATAGAACGTCGCGCCATAGAGGCCACGCTCGATTACACGGCGGGCGACAAAACGCGGGCCGCACGCTCTTTAGGCATCGGTCGCAAGACCCTCTACCGCAAGCTCCAGCAGTACAACGACGAGACGGAAAAGCAGAAGTAAAGCAGGAACGCAGGGAGACGCCTGTTAACCTCTTTTACCTTTTCACTTCTTTTGCTATATTCTTCGTTAAGCTAAACTTCGATAAAAGATGAAGCGTGAGCAGGCCGCAGGAAGCGTGGCCTGAGAAAGGTTCTCTTTTATGAGCAGACAGATGGAGCGCAGGCGCGAGTCCGTGCGCGAAAGCGACGTAGGAGCGCGCATAGGTTACTTGCTGGTAGGGGCTGGCATAGGCGCAGTGATTGCGCTTCTCTTCGCGCCGAAATCCGGCCACGAGTTGCGCGGCGACATAGCCGACGCCACACGCAAAGGCATAGACCGCACGCGCGAAGCCGCGACTCAAATAAGCGAGCGCGCCACCGATTATTATGAAGGCGCGCGTGACCGTGCGTCCGAGATTTACTCTGCTGGCCGCGACAAGGCGGGCGAAGTGGCCTTAGCCGCGCGCGACGCAGCAAAGCAGAGGGGCGGC
Organism: Pyrinomonadaceae bacterium; assembly: GCA_014534425.1. Taxonomy (GTDB): domain Bacteria; phylum Acidobacteriota; class Blastocatellia; order Pyrinomonadales; family Pyrinomonadaceae; genus JACVRN01. The sequence continues at coordinate 23,357 of JACVRN010000048.1, read as the reverse complement.
AGTCTCTCGGCAGCCATAGAAGCAGGCAAGCAAGCCTATCGTGAAGAGAAGAGACGAACGGAAGTGACCGGATTGGCCGGAAGCACTCCGACTTATTACGAAGAGAAGAAAAGCTAGATTGTTACCGTGAACACGAACGACCCAATGTTCTGGGTGATGATTATGACGATCATCGTCGCCCTCTCTTTCGTCATCATAGCGGTGGCTATGATTGCCATAGCCGTCTTCGTCAGCCGCGCCGTCCGAACCGTCAATCGCCTGGAAGAGCGCGTCGAGCCTCTGCTCGAAAGGGTCACGGCCTTAAGCGACCAGGGCAAGCAGATTGCCGCTCAAGGGAAAGAGATTGCGGAGCAGGTCAGCGTCATGAGCGGCTATCTCTCCACGGCCATCATGCACTTTTCCGAATCGGCCTCGCTGATACGCGACGAAGTGCGCGAGCTTAAACAACTGGTCGGAGAAACCAGTGTCACGACGCGCGAGAAGGTTCAGCTTGTCAGCCGCACCGTGGATGAGGCCAGCACGCAGTTTTCCAATACCACGGAATTCATACGCGCGAAGGTGATGGAGCCTGCCAGGGAGTTGGCGGCGATTATGGCGGGCTTCCGCCGTGGCCTGGAAGTCCTGCTCGCGCCCGCGCCGAAGCCCATTAACCAGACATACACAGACGAGGAGATGTTCATAGGCTAAGCGCCCGGACATTAAAAGCAGACGGCTTTTGCCCGAACCATCGCCTCCGAAGAAAGAGAGCAGATGGTTCGGGCAAAAATTTTGGGAAAGAAAAGCAGGTAAGCGAGCGCGACCCGCGCCCATTTCACCTTTTCGACCTTTCCCGCTAATATTGTTGATTCAACTGACGAAGGCGAAAACTTTATGTCTACCGAAACACCGCTTGATTTGAAGAAGACAGTCAACCTGCCGAAGACAGGCTTTAGCCAGAAGGCCAACCTGGGCCAGAGCGAGCCTGCGCGTCTGAAGAAATGGGCCGAGATGGATTTGTACGCCATGATTCAACGCTCGCGCGAAGGCCGCGAGAAGTTCATCTTGCACGACGGCCCGCCCTACGCCAACTCTGACATTCACATAGGCACGGCTCTCAACAAGATTCTGAAAGATTTCGTCGTCAAGTCGCGCGTCATGCTCGGCTTCGATTCGCCGTACGTGCCTGGCTACGACTGTCACGGTCTGCCGATTGAGTTGTTCGTGGACAAAAAGCTCGGCGCGAAGAAAGCCAACATGCCTGCGGTGAGCATACGGCGCGCATGCCGCGAGCACGCTTCCGAAGCCTTGAAGCGACAGACAAGGGATTTTCAACGCCTGGGCATCTTCGGCCTCTGGGACAATCCCTACATGACGATGTCGAACGCTTACGAGGCCGAGACGGCGCGCCTCTTCGGTCGCTTCGTAGAGCGCGGGTATGTTTACAAGGGAGCGCGCCCCGTCTACTGGTGCATACACGACCAGACGGCGCTGGCCGAAGCAGAGGTAGAGTACCGCGAGCACACCAGCCCGTCCGTCTACGTCAAGTTCCCGCTCGTCACAGACCCTAAATCAATAGACCCCGCGCTCGAAGAAAAGAAAGTCTTCTTCCTCGCCTGGACGACTACGCCCTGGACGCTCCCTTCAAACCTTGGGCTTGCCGTCAATCCAATCTTTGAGTACGCGGCGATTGAGAACGGCGACGAAGTTTACATAGTAGCTTCTGAGCTTGCGGATGCTGTGGCGGAAAAGTGCGGGCTTGGAACGGAAGCGCGCGTGCTGGCTCGTTTTCCGGGCGCACAGCTTGACCGATTGGAAGCGCGTCACGCGTGGCTCAATCGTCCTTCGCTTCTCATGCTCGGCGAACACGTCACCTTGGGCGGCGAGGCCGACGCCGAAACGGAGTTGGATGTTAAAGAGGCGCGCGACAAACGCGCTACGGGGAAAGCGGGCACGGGCGTTGTTCACACTGCGCCTGGACACGGCCACGACGACTTCGTCATAGGCACGCGTTACGGGCTTGAGATTTACTGTCCGGTCGATAACGCAGGGCGCTTCACTTCCGAGGTAGAGCATTTCGCGGGCGAGCGCGTCTTTGAAGCGAACGCGAAGATTGTGGATTTCATGCGCGGGCAAGGCTCGCTGCTCTTCAGTGAAGAGTACGCGCACCGTTACCCGCACTGCTGGCGCTGCAAGAACCCTGTCATCTTTCGCGCCACGCCGCAGTGGTTCATCTCGCTGGATGCGCGCGGCGATAACACTCTGACCGAAACGGACGAGGACGGTCGCGCGGTCTCGAACTTTACGGAGAACGAAGGCGACGCTCCCCTGAACCTGCGCGAGGGCGCGCTCAAAGAGATAGAGCGAGTCAAGTGGATTCCATCCTGGGGCCGCGAGCGTATGAAGAACATGCTCAAGAATCGCCCCGACTGGTGCGTCTCCCGCCAGCGCGTGTGGGGCGTGCCGATTCCTGTCTTCTACTGCAAGGGCTGCGACGAAGCCATTGCAGATTCCAACATCATCAAGCACGTCGCGGACATCTTCGAGCGTGAGACGGCTGACGCATGGTACGCGCGCGAGGCGCGGGAGCTTCTGCCCGAAGGCTTCGCTTGCCCGAAGTGCGGCGGGCAGGATTGGACGAAGGAGACGGACATCCTGGACGTTTGGTTCGATAGCGGCTCATCAAGCGTCGCGGTGCTTGAAAAGTACCCGGAGCTTCGCTGGCCTGCGGACGTTTACCTAGAAGGCGGCGACCAGTATCGCGGCTGGTTCAACTCAAGCCTGATGGTGGGCCTTGCCTCGCACGACCGCGCGCCCTACGACAGAGTCATCACGCACGGCTGGGTCATCAACGTGCAGGGCGAGAAGATGAGCAAGTCGCAGGGCACAGGCATCTCTCCGAACGAAGTGGTGAAACAGTCGGGCGCGGAAATCCTGCGCCTCTGGGTCGCTTCGTCGAATTACCAGGAGGACGTGCGCGTCTCTGACGAAATCCTTAATCGCATCTCGGACGCTTACAGAAAGATGCGAAACACCGCGCGCTATGCGCTTGGCAATCTGGACGGCTTTAATCCTGCGCGCGACTCAGTTCCGTACGACGAGTTGATGGAGATTGACCGTTGGGCGCTGGAAGAGTTGGAAGTCGTGGCGTTGCGCTCGCGGGCGGCCTATGAAGCCTTTGAGTTCTTTACCGTCTATCACGCGCTCTACAACTTCTGCACCGTCACGTTGTCTGCGCGTTACTTCGACATCATAAAGGATAGGCTGTACACGGCAGCGCCTCGCTCGGTTGCAAGGCGCTCGGCGCAGACTGCGCTTTATAGAATCGTGGATGCGCTGGCCCGGCTGCTTGCGCCCGTGCTGGTTTTCACGGCGGACGAAATCTGGGAGAACCTGCCGCGCGAAGATGAAAGAGCAGCTTCGGTTCACATGGCGGAGTTTCCTGCAGGGCGTGCGCTCGTCGATGCGGAGCTTTTAACGCGTTGGGCCGGAATCTTCGAGGCGCGAGACGTGGTGCTTCGCGCGCTTGAGGAAGCCCGCGCGGCCAAGACAATCGGAAGCTCGCTCGAAGCTAAAGTGATAATCACTGCGAGCGGCGGAACCCATGAATTGCTCAAGCGCTACGCGGGCGAGTTGCGCTACATCTTCATAGTCTCGCAGGTAGAGCTAAAACAATCTGCGGGCGAGGCGGGCGCGCCTCTGGGCGTTGAGGTCGTGCGCGCCGACGGTGAAAAGTGCGAGCGCTGTTGGAACTACTCCGTGCATGTTGGCGAGTCCGAGCGTTATCCTAGCCTCTGCGAGCGCTGTGTCGCGGTGCTAGGAGAGATAGAGGGGGAGCAAAGGGCGTGAGCGGGCGACGCATGGGCTGGCGCGTGGGCTACCTTCTGGCAGCGTTCGGCGTCTACATGGTGGATCAGGCTTCGAAGGCTTGGGCCGTGCGTTCGCTTCGCTTCGGGCGCGAGATGAAGCTGATAAACGGTCTGCTCTCGCTCGTCTATGCGGAGAATCCGGGCGTTGCCTTCGGGCAGCTTCAGGAGGGCGGCTCCTTCGGGCGCTGGTTCTTCGTCGTGCTGGCATCAATTGCGGGCATCGCAGTGCTGTACTACTTCTTTCGCACGGTGCGTAACGACGACCGCATACTGGGAGCGTGCGCGCTCCTGCTCGCGGGCATCTTTGGCAATTTGACAGACCGCGTGCGTCTGGGCTTCGTGATAGATTTTATACTCGTCTACTATCGCTCTTTTCACTGGCCCGTCTTCAACATAGCGGACGCGTGCATAACCACCGGCGCGCTCCTGCTCGTCTACGACATGTTCGCTACAGGTAAACAAGAGCGACGAGAGAAGCGAGAGGCCGCGCAAGCGTTGAATAAAACTTAGAAATAGATTAACAGGGATGGACAAGATGAATAGGATAAAAGATAAGTCAGTACAGCTTGTTCTGTTTTCTTCTTTTATCTTGTCTATCCTGTCCATCCCTGTTTGAATCTTCCTCGGATTGAGAATTGAATAGATGTTTCCAGAGCTTTTTCGAATCGGCAACTTCCCCATTAATACTTACGGCGTGCTGCTGGCGCTGGCGTTTCTGGTGGCGCTTATCATTGCGGCGCGGCTGGCGGCGCGTGACGGGCTGCCCAGGGAAAGAATTTACGACCTGGGGTTGTGGATGCTGCTGGCTGCGCTGGTAGGCTCAAAGCTTCTGATGCTCTGGACGGAGCCTGCTTACAGAGAGAACCCGTGGCAGCTTTTCTCGCTCGATTTCCTGCGCTCCGGCGGAGTCTTTTACGGCGGACTGATAGGAGCGATTGTAACGGGCTACGTGCTGGCGCGCCGCTTCCGTCTTCCCTGGTGGAAGACCGCAGACGCGTTTGCTCCGGGCATTGCGCTCGGCCAGTCAATCGGAAGATTGGGCTGCTTCTCCGCAGGATGCTGCTGGGGCAAGCCTACGAGTTTGCCCTGGGGAGTTCGCTTCACGGAACTGGGGCACGAGATAACGGGCGTTCCCATTGACGAGCCGCTTCACCCGACGCAGCTTTATGAAGCGGGCGCAACGCTGCTGTTCTTTTTCTTCCTCCTCTGGCTGCACAAGCGAAAGCGTTTTAGCGGGCAGGTCATACTCTTCTACACTGTGCTTTACGGCACGGCACGCTTCCTGATTGAGTTCGTGCGCGACGACCCGCGCGGCGACATCGCTGGCCTGACCACGCTCACGGGGCTTTCAACTTCGCAGATGATTAGCCTCATAGTCGGCATTGCCGGACTCATCATTCTCATTCTTCGCTGGCGAAAGAGCGGCGGCAGAGGCGGCGAAGCAGGCGCGAAAGTAGAGCAGACAATAAAGCCCGCACGCGCCTGAACGCCTGAAGAGAATCAAAGTGGAACCGGAATCTGCTATCACGGAACAGGACGCGCAGACGCTCACGTTCCGCGTGGCGGACGAAGACGCAGGCTCTCGTCTTGACGCTTATCTGGCCGCGCGCATAGAAGGCTGGAGCCGCGCACGTCTTCAGCGATTGATTGAAGACGGCGATGCTCTGGTAGGCGGTCGCACGGTCAAATCATCTTACAAGCTGCGCGCACATGACGAGATTGAGGTCGAATTAACGCCTCCGCCTACGAGTACCTTCGCGCCGGAAAACATTCCCGTAGAGATTGTCTACGAAGATGAAGACCTCGTGGTCGTCAACAAACCCGCAGGGCTTGTAGTTCATCCGGCGGCAGGCGTTCAGGGCGGGACTTTAGCCAACGCGCTCGCCTTTCACTTTCAGCAACTCTCAAAGCTTTCGGGCGCTGCGCGTCCGGGCATAGTTCATCGCCTCGACCGAGACACTTCCGGCCTCATGGTCGTGGCGAAAACTGAGAGCGCCCAGGAGAATCTTCAAGACCAGTTCCGTGCGCGCACTGTCTTTAAGTCTTACGTCGCGCTGGTTCACGGGCGCGTCAAGGAAGACAAGGGACAGATTGACGAGCCGCTCGCGCGAGACCCTCGCAACCGCACGCGAATGGCAGTGGTGCGCGCGGGCCGCAACGCGCTCTCCGTTTACCGCGTGCGCCGCCGCTTCGACCGCTTCACACTCCTCGACGTAGAGATTAAGACGGGCCGCACGCATCAGATTAGAGTTCACCTGGCCTGGATAAAGCACCCCGTCGTGGGCGATGAAACTTACGGTGGAGGCCGCGATAAGACCGCTCAGGACGCGCGCCTTCGCGCACGCATAAACGCCCTGGGCCGCCAGTTCCTGCACGCGGAAACGCTCGGCTTTCATCATCCACGCTCCGGCGAATGGATGCGCTTCGACGCGCCGCTTCCCGCAGAACTGGCCGACTTCCTGGCCGCTCTGGAAACGCAGGGGGCTTGAAAAAGAGCTTTCGCGCGCTCGGCGGCTCGCTTGAGGCGACGTTTTGCCTCTAATATACTGGCCTTCTTGCGAGCGCCCGTTGTGATGGCATTTGAAGGGCAACGACCGTTTGCGGCTAAAGCATCAAAACCGTCTGAGAGTTGAACTTTCAGGCCGCTCGCGCTCAAGATTGAATTTTCCTTCTTCTATTAATAGAGCCATGAACCCTCTTGCACGCTATTTTCTGCTCGGCGCCGCCCTGCTGGCCTGCGGGCTGTTTTTGTCCGCCACTCTTTCGCCGTCCACGCACGGACAGCAGAAGAAGGCTCAGCCAGCGCCTACGCCCACGCCCGACACCACAGACCGCGACGTTGTGTACATACGCGAGGTGCGACTGCCCGTCACTGTGCTGGATAAAAAGGGAGACCCCGTTGCGGGCCTGACGCAGAGCGATTTCATTATCATGGAAGACAAGGTGCAGCAGAGCATCAAATCCTTCCGCGATGAGAAAGAGGGCCTGCCCGTCTGGGTAGGCGTGTTGATGGATACCTCTTCATCGACCACGGGCCAACTGAAGTTCGAACAGGAATCCGCCAAGGACTTCATCTACACGGTCGTCAGCACACGCAAAGACCGCGTAGCCTTTGCCACCTTCGACGACGACATAAATCTGCGGCAGGATTTCACAGAAAAGCTAGACCTGCTGGACAAGGCCGTGGACAGCGTTAAGAAGCCCGGCAAGCAGACGGCGCTTTATGATGCCATCTGGCAGTTCTGCGACGAGAAGATGCGAGGCGTGCCGGGTCGTCGCGTGATGGTCATCATCACGGACGGCGACGACACTTACAGCCGCGCCACCTTGCGCGAAGCCATAGACATCGCACAGCGAACCGAGACGATTATCTTCGCCATCTCGACTAAAGCCGGATTGTCGGGCACCGTGCCGGGCGTAGAGATGGGCGAAGTCAGAGATAGCGGCGACAAAGACCTTGTGAAGCTTTGCGAGGAGACGGGCGGCCAAGCCTTTTTCACGGGCGACCGGCTGGCGCTTGAGCGCTCCTTCATGAAGATTTCCAAACAACTGCGCTCGCAATATCTGATTACCTACAAGCCGTCGAACGACCGCTACGACGGCAGCACCCGTCGCATTGATGTTAAGCTGGCAAACAACCGCGACGGTTACAAGATAAAGACGCGGCGCAGCTACCCTGCGGTCTCCGACAACGTTCTGGCTGCACCACAATAAAGCAGTGACAAGCGAAGAGTGACGAGTGACAAAACGAATGTTTTTTAGTAGAGAGATAAAGCGTGGTCTTGTTTACGGGCTGGCCTTTGTGTTGGTCTTGGCGTGTATAGCGTCCGTGGTGACGCGAGCGCAGAATCAGGCGACCTCGCAGGACGGCACTCGCCAGCGCCGCACGGACGGCGCTCAGCCTGCCGCAAGGCCGACGCCTACGCCCACGCCTGACGATGTCACGGTCGAGAGCGACGACGTGGTGCGCGTCGAGACAGACCTCACGAACATTCTGTTCACGGCCATAGACAAGAACAAGCGCTTCATCACGGAGATGCGTAAAGAGGATATACGCATCATGGAAGACGGCTCGCCGCAGGAGATTTTCACCTTCGAGCGACAGACAGACCGCCCGCTCTCGCTGGCCCTTCTGATAGACACCAGCCGCTCTGAAGAGATGACGCTTCCGGCTGAGAAGCGCGCGGCCTCCGCTTTCGTTGATTCGGTCATGCGCCCCGACAAAGACGAGGTCGCGGTCGTCTCGTTCACGGGCGAGTCTACGCTTGAGCAGGGGTTGACGGGCAATGCTGCGCGCGTTCGCCGTGCGCTCGATAAAGTCGAATTTGTTCCGCCCTCCGGCTATGTGGGAGGCGGCATAGTTGTGCCGGGCACGCCGCCCATCTCGGACAAGAATCAAGCTCTGGCAGGCTCCACGGCCATCTGGGATTCCGTCTGGGTAACGTCCGACGAAGTGCTCTCTACGACTTCGGACAAGACGCGCCGCGCGATTATTCTTCTCACGGACGGGCAGGACACCAGCAGCCTGAAGAAGATGGACGAGGCTATTGAGCGAGCCATCAAGAACGACGTTGTCATCTACGCCATAGGCATAGGCGACATGGTGCAGTTCGGCATCAACGAAGGCGCGCTCAAGAAGGTCGCAGAGAGAACCGGAGGCCGAGCCTTCTTTCCAGATAGTGAAGCGGAATTGCGCGCAGCCTTTCAACAGATTCAGCTTGAACTGCGCTCGCAGTTTCTGGTCGCCTACTCGCCATCGAACAAGAGCCGCGACGGCTCTTTCCGCAAGGTGCAGATAGAAGTGGTCAACCCAGACCTACGCAAACAGAACCTGCGCCTCAACTACCGCCAGGGCTACTTCGCGCGCAGCGTCACGGATACAAAGAAGGATTAATCGAATTGTAGGGGCAAGGCTTGTCCCTGCCCCTACAATTTATCGTCCTGCGTGACAACAAAGTTTCCGCTTTGTTATACTCTGTAACTGCCCGCAATTTTTTGTTCGGGCCGTTCGACATTCCCTTTTACCGGTTGTTTCCCTCAACTAAGTTGCCTCTCACATTTTACCAAGCCCATCAGTGAGCTTTACTTGAGATGACGCCACATAGTCCGACCATTCTTGTCGTCAACGATACGGTGGAAGTGCTGGAGCTTTTGACGCTGCTGCTCTCGCACGAGGGCTACAGGGTTGTGTCCGCGACCGACGGGCCGAGCGCGCTTCTACTGGCGCAGCAATCCGAGCCGGACATAATCATCTCAGATGTCGTCATGCCTGACATGGACGGGCTGGAATTCTGTCGCCGCTTGAAAGAGGACGCGCGAACCAGGGACGTGCCCGTTCTACTTGTAAGCGCCGTTCGCACCGGAGAAGAAGACAGCCTGACCGGTTTGGTAGCAGGCGCGGACGATTATCTTGGGATTCCTTTTCGCCGCCAGGAGCTTCTGGTCAAGGTGGCCCGTCTCGCCGAGCGCCATCGCGTCGAGCGCCACTACCGCGAGATAGTCGAGCAGGCCGCAGACATCATCTACACCTGCGACATGGAAGGCCGCATCACCAGCATCAACGAGGCGGGCGCACGCTTTTTCGGTCACACCGCTTCCGAGTTAATAGGCGTCCGCTTATGCGACTTTCTTGGAGAAGAGGCCGAGCGCGCCCTGCCGGACAATTTGAATCCTGAGACGAGCGAACCTGTGCGCGCAGTCTATCGCGCTAAAGATGCTGAAGGTGTGGCGCATTATCTTGAATCGGTTGCGACCACCGTGCGCGACGCTACGGGGCAGCCTACGGGCGTGCGAAGCGTGGTGCGCGATATTACGGAGCGCAAGCTGGCCGAAGACGCGCTGCGCGAATCCGAAGAGCGCTACCGCGAGATGTTCGAGAAGAATCAGGCCATCAAGCTCCTGATTGATCCCGAAACGGGCGAGATTGTAGAGGCCAATCCGGCGGCCTGCGAGTTTTACGGCTACTCGCTCGAAGAGTTCAAGCAGAAGAAGATTACGGAAATCAACATGCTGCCCGAAGCGGAGGTCAGGGCAGAGCTTGAGAGCGTCGTGCATGAAGAGCGCAGCTTCTTCGTCTTTCCTCATCGCCTGGCTTCCGGCGAAGTGCGCGAGATGGAGGTTCATGCTGGCCCCATTCAGTCGAAGGGGCGGCGTCTCATCTACTCCATCCTTCATGACATCACGGATAGGCGACGCGCGGAAGCCGCGCTGCGCGATTCCGAAGAGAAATTCCGCGCGCAGTACAAGGGTCTTCCCCTTCCCACCTATTCCTGGCGAAGAGTTGAAGACGATTTTCTACTCGTAGACTTCAACGACGCGGCTTCCGAGATTACACAGGGAAGGATTAACCGCTTTCTCGGACGGCGCGCCAGCGAGATGTACAGCGACAGGCCCGACATCACGGAAGACTTCCTGCGCTGCTTCGAGGAGCGAACGGTCATACGGCGCGAGATGGATTACAAGTTCCGCGCCACGGGCGAGAGCAAGTATCTGGACACGACCTATGTCTTCGTTCCGCCCGACATGGTGATGGTTCACACCGACGACATCACTGAGAGAAAGCGCGCCGAAGAGGCTCTGCGCGATTCCGAAGAGAGATTCCGCTCGATTATCGAAGCCACGAACGAGTGGATATGGTCTATAGATATTAACGGGCGGCACACCTACAGCAACCCCGCCGTACAGAACATTCTGGGCTACAGGCCCGAAGAGCTTGTGGGCCGCAACAGCCTGGACTTTCTGCACGATGAAGACCGCCGGAGGATCGAAGAGTTGCTGCCCACGCTTATTAGAGAGAAGCGCGGCTGGTCGGGCCTGGTGCTTCGCTGGCGTCACAGGGACGGCTCCTTTCGTTATCTCGAATCGAACTCCGTTCCCATCTTCGACGCCGAAGGCGCGGTCGTAGGCTATCGCGGCTCCGACCGAGACATCACAGACCGCATGCAGAACGAGCGGGCGCTGACCGAACTCGCAGACCGCGAGGCGCTCATCAATCGCATCTCCAAGGCCGTACACAAGAGCCTTGGGCTGACGGAAATCTTTCAAACCGCAGTCCACGAGCTTGGCTCTCATCTTGGCGTAGATCGTTGCCTGCTCTTTATGCTCGACGAGCAGGCAGGGCTGGCGCGCACGGTCGCGGAGTATCGCGCCGCAGGGATTCGCTCGGCCTCTCGTGACTACAGCCTCTCGCTTCTGGGCGACCTCATCGCAGGCATACGCGAGCACGCGGTTCTGGCCTTCGACGACGTGTCTGCGGACGAGCGCGTGCGTGATGTTTACAACAGCATCCTGCGGCAGATTGGCGTGCGCTCTGTGATGTACGTTACCATTCGCGTGGGCGACGAGACTACGGGCTGCTTTGCGCTTTCGACCACGCGCAATGTTCACTCGTGGAGCGAGACCGACATAGCATTGGCGCGAGCGGTCGCAGACCAGACGGGAATTGCCATCAGGCAGGCGGAGCTTTATCAAAAAGCGGAAGCCACCAGCGCGCGACAGTCGCTCATCAATCGTCTGAGCCTCGCCATTCGCGCATCCTTGAGTCTGCCGGAAGTTCTCAATACCGCCACGCACGAGCTTGGCCGAGCGCTCTCGGCCTCTCGCGTACACCTTCATCTCTATGACCCCGCGAATCCCGTCTCGCAGCTTGAGCACGAGTACGTCGCGCCGCACGCTCCCAGCATACGGCACATAGATGCTTCTTATGATGACCCGGTGGGCCAGCGACTTCTGCGAACGCAGGAGCCTCTGGTGGTTGATGACGCGCTCAATTACACGGCTGGCACGCCGCAGTTCAGCGCCTACGTCCGCCAGCAGGCCGCGCACGCAGGTCTGCGCTCGCAGATAGCCTATCCCCTGATAGTCAACGAGCGTTTTCGCGGCGCGCTCTGCATTCACCAGACGGATCGTGTGCGACATTGGACGGAGGAAGAACTGGCGTTAGTAGAGGCGGTCGCCGCGCAGCTTGCCACGGGCATAGCTCAGGCAGAGCTTTTTGAATTGACGAAGCGCGCAAAGAAGGAATGGGAGACCACCTTCGATGCCATGTCGGACGGCATCTTCATCTTCGACCAGACGGGACGACTGATTCGCGTCAATCGCGCGGGCGCTGCGATGGAAGACACCTGGCCGCATCTTCTACTGGGCCGCCAGTGCTGCGACATACTCCGCACGCACGGCGACGAAGATTGCATCGTCGAAAAATGCCTCAAGGATGGCCGCAGCGTGACGACGGAAGTCGTGCCCGAACGCTTTAACCGCCCACTGCTCGTAACGGTTGAGCCTATCACCGAAGCCGGGCGCGGGAACGTCGGCGCGGTCTGTACGGCCAGAGATTTGTCGGAGTTGAGGAAGGCAGAGGCTATGGCGCGCGAGCATCAATCGCTCCTCACGAATATTCTTGAGAGCGTGCGCGAGCCTATCTGCGCCATAGACCCTGCGGGTTATTTCATGTGGCTCAACTCTGCCACGTACAACGCCGGAAGCTATCGGCCCGAAGACCTCATAGGACATCACTTCCTTGAACTGATTTATCCGGCGGACAGAGAAATCGCACGCGCCTATTTTGAGAGCGCGCTGAAAGGCGAGACGCAATCCTACGAGGTTCGTTATCACACGCGCGAGGGCGAAGTCCGCTACGCGCTCTTTGACAACGCGCCATTGGTGGTTGACGAGCGCATCACTGGGGTGCTCGGCATCATGCGCGACATCACGGAGCAGAAGCAGCAGCGCGCAAGAGCCGCGCAGGCCGACAAGCTGCGCGCACTGGGGCAACTCGCTTCGGGTGTGGCGCACGATTTCAACAACGCTCTCGCAGCCGTCCTAGGGCGCGCACAACTCATGCGCCGCCAGATTAAGGACGAGGCGCTGACGCGCAACCTGGAAATCATTCAGACAGCCGCCGAAGACGCAGCCGCCACCGTGCGCCGCATACAGACCTTCGCGCGCCAGTCGCAGGGCACAGAGTTCGAGATGCTCGATGCCGGTAAACTGCTGCGCGACGCTGTTGAGATTACGCGCACGCGCTGGGAGAACGAGGCGCGTATGCGCGGACTGCATTACGAAGTGGAGCTAAACGCGGAGCCTGAATCTTTCGTCAAAGGCAACGCGTCGGAGCTAAGAGAAGTCTTCGTCAACCTGATAGTCAATGCCGTGGATGCCATGCCGTTCGGCGGGAGGCTTTCCATAACCTGCGAGCGCGCAGACTCGCACTGGCGCTTGCGCTTTACGGATACCGGCACGGGCATGACGGAAGACGTGCGCGAAAAGATTTTCGAGCCTTTCTACACGACGAAGGGCGCGCAAGGCACTGGCCTGGGTCTTTCCGTGAGCTACGGCATCATAGAGCGGCATGGCGGCCTCATCAGCGTCGAATCCGAAGTGGGCCGAGGCACTACCTTCACGATTGACCTGCCCGCAGCGCGCACAGCCGCCGCGCGCTCCGATAAGCCTCAAGAGCAGACGGACACGCCTTCGCTCTCCATACTCGTGGTCGATGATGAACTGGTCGTGCGTGAGACTCTATCGGAGATGCTGGTGGTGATGGAGCACAGTGTCGCTTCGGTCGGAAGCGGGCCGGAGGCGCTCGAACGTCTCAAGGGCGGAGACCATTTCGATTTGGTCTTCACAGACCTCTCTATGCCAGGGATGGACGGATGGGAAGTGGCGCGCGAGATTCGTCATCGCTGGCCGGATGTCGCCATCGCACTTGTCACGGGCTACGGCAAAGGAACCGAGCCGCCCTCAGGCGAAAAGAACCTGATAGACGGTGTGATAGGCAAGCCCTTCGACTTCGAAGAAGTCCGCGAAGTAATATCGCAGGTCTCTTCAAAAATAATGGCAAGTGACAGGTAAAAGCCGCTTATCACTCGCCATAAAAATTGCGCTCATTAAACTGGCCCGGCGGCTTCCCGGCTTAGCTTGGCCTGGGAGTAATCGGCGGCGGCGTCCCACCGTTTGAAGAGCAGATGCTGTTGGTGCATTAATCCCCGTTATTAGTACATAGCTGGCCCGTGGCAGAACTGCATTGATAACCGATTGGCGGAGCCGACGGGTCACTGCCTGAAACCGCACGCCATTCCTGATTAGGACAGAATGGCAGGGCTGCTCGCTTCGAGCTATATACTACAAGCTGAGTTTTTCTTGCTTGCCTTTTACGGAAGCCAGCGTCCAGGACGAGCCATCATCAAAGCGCGCCTCACTGACAGCGATTTGTATGCGATAGCTTCCGCTTAGAACTCCATCCTTCAATAACGGCTTATAAACTTTAGCAAAAGAGACGACCGAAAATAATATCGCTCGTGTTTCGTTTGCTTGAATGCCGGGTGGTAGCTCAAGAAGCCGTGTCTGACCCTGTTGCAGAATTATCTCAGGAGTTTCCGAGGCGCTTAAATACCACGCGAGTTTCACTGCGGTAAGTGCCTGCGACGAGCGATTCTCCACGGCGACTTTCGAGACCTTCAATCCGCCTTCGGCCTGCGAGGTTACGCTGACGACGCGAACAGGCAGCGACTCGTAGCCCAGATTCATGTACGGCCCGATGGCGACAGACCATTTGCCGGGCGGTAACTGAGGTGCGCCCTGCTGTGCTTGAGCGGCAATAGTAATCCCTACAAGTAAAGCCAAAGCTGATACGACTCGGAGTAGTTTTTTTGTCTCAGCCATTGCTTTCTCCTTAATGCTGGCAGAGGGTAAGGCGCAATCAGTGTGTCCCCTGTGAGTAAAGCTGAACACTGCACACCCTCTTGAGTAAGAGCATGGGACGAGAAAATACTATCTTCTTCATCTGAGCCTGTCAATATCAATCTTTTGATAAAAAGCTGGAGCGCGCCGTACACGGCTATCTCTCGCCGCGCTCTTTTTCGACACTCGTTTCCAGTTCGACGACCAGATTGCGTATGCTCGGCTGGTCAATTGGCTCGACCAGGCGCAGGGCTTCGTCCAGTAGGCGGCGCTGGTATTCGGGCCAGTTGGGTTTGCCGGATACGCTGCCGAAGCTTCCTTTGTAATAGCCAGCGCGCGGCGGGCGCACGCGCTCGACCACGCCTCTGTCTACAGCGAGCATCATAGTGGGTATGCCCGACTGCTCTATGGCTCGCGCGGCGAGCGAGACGGATTGATGGCAGAGGCGCGACGCGGGAATCAGTAGCGCGGCCTGCACCTCGTAACGCTTAACGCGCTCTACCAGACGGGGCAGCATCTCGTCATTCAATCGGGCCGCGTCCGGTATGTAACCGGAGAAGCTCCAGAAGACTGGATTCAGTTGGCCTATGATGCCATTGGATTCAAACTCGAAGAGGCGCTCGATGGGGATGAGCGCGTTCATGTCTTCCGTGACGGCCTTTGTATCATAGCCTCGCGCGGCATAGCGCAAATCTTCCGCTTCAATCTCGACAGGTATCTCTCGGAAATTCACGTCGCCGCCAGGCTGAGTCACGTCGAAAGGGTCTGTGCCGTCAAGGTACGCGCCCGCAGAAGTGATGAGCGCAAGATTCAGCATAGGCAGCGCGCGACGCGCAGGCGTAAACGGCGCACGCTTGTTCTCCACGAAAGGGTAATCATCGCCCACATCATTCTGCGTGGAAGATGCGCCGCGCCCCTGCTGCCAACGTCCGTAGCGATCACGCCACTCGTTAATCCGCTCAATCGTCTCCATCGAACATTTCCCTCTTGCAAAAGATTTTCTTTTATTCAACCCTCGCGCGCACGCGACGCCGCGCAATCACTATGAGCGCGACAAGTGCCGCGAGCATAGCAACCGTGAGCGCCGCGACCGAATAAACGTGCAGGCTGTTGAAGGCCACGCGCAAAGGGTCGCCCGCAGAAGTTTCGTCAATCGGTCTTCCCATCTGCTGCCTGAGCGCGAGCATCCTGGCCGCTATCACCCACTGGCCCACGCCGGTTGTGATAGCGACTACGACCAGCGAAATAATCTCAGTCCAAAAGGCCGCGCGCCGTGCTTTATCTTTAAAGACAAACGCGCTCGCCAGCAGAAGCAGGCTTATGATGAGGCCGCCGGTGTTTATCACCGAGAGGTTGCGCGTGACGATTGTACCGGCCAGATGATTGGCGTAAAGCGCCGTCGAATCTCTGAGGACTGCGAAGGCGCTCGGCGCAACCACGAAGCTGAAGAAGAGGCTCGCGCCCAGCCACAACGCCGTGAGCAACAGCCGAACGTCCTGAAGCGCGAAAAGAATCGTGCGGCTTTGCTCTACGGTTGCAGATGCATCCTCTCTGTCAATCGCTGCTCGCTCTCCGACTTCAACGCTCATCTCTAATCATACTCCATCACGCCCGGCACGAGCCGTATGACGGGCGGCACAATCTCCGGCTGCTCCAACTCTCTTGGGTCGGGTACAGTTTCCAGCCACGAGAGCGCGCGGTCAAGCTGCGCCTGGTAGTCTTCCAAATCAAGCGACATGAAAATCTTGGTGCCGAGCCGCGCGAACTTTTCCCTGGACATCTGGTACATGCGGCGGGCCGCGCCCGGTCTGCCTATCTCAAGATGATGAAAAGCGACCGCCGATTGAATCATCGCCTGAAGGAAAAGCTTTTCCTGCGGCCCACACTCGCCCAGCCAGCGCTCTTCCCAGGCATCATGCGCCGCGTGAAACTCACGCTGGTTGTACAAATCAATGCCCATGAAATATTCCACAGGATACGCAGCCAGATGCTCATCCGTGTACGCCGGAGGCCGTTCCCTATCTTCAGCTTCAGTACTCATTTAATATCGCGGCACGCTTCTATCGACTTCCCAAGACCAAGCATCAATGCCGCCCGCCAGATTGTAGAGCTTTCTGAATCCTTCACGCGCCAGATGAGAGCAGACCCGCGCGCTTCTGATTCCGTGATGGCACATGAAGACTATTTCCGCCTCCGGGTCTAAGGTTCCGGCCCATTCGGGGAAGCGGCTGAGCGGCAGGAGCCGCGCGCCTTCAACACGCGCAATCTCGTATTCCTCTTCTTCGCGCACGTCTATCACTTCGAGCGCGTCCCCACGCTCCATGCGCTCCTTCAACTCTTCCGGCGAGATAGTCTGATACTCGCCCGCCTCTCCCGTCCTGCTAAAAATCGTCGGCATAAAAAAAGTATTCAGTAGGGGCAGAGGACAAATCCTCTGCCCCTACTCATTGCTTATTTCCTTTCTGAAGTCGGGACGCTATCACTTTCGCGGCGGTTGCGCCCGCGCCGGTTGCGCCCGCGATGGTCGGGGCCAGTGGGTTCGAGACATCGCCTACGGCGAAGACCTGTTCGATGCTCGTCTCCTGTTCGCCGGTCACACGAATGTAGCCGCGCTCGTCCAATTCCAACTGGTCGCGGAAAAGCTCCGTGTTAGGCTCGACGCCAATGCGTATGAGAACCGCCTGCACCGCGACCTGAAAAGATTTGAAAGCGCCCTTGCGACGAATTTCAACCGCTTCGACCCGTTCGAAGCCTATGATGCGCTCAAGCGTGGCTTCGGTAAAGACCGTGACGCGATGCTCGCTCTTTAATCTTTCAGAGAATTCGCGGCGCGCTCGCAAACTCTGGCCTCTATGAACGAGCGTGACCGTAGGACAAACCTCTGCGAGCATGAGAGCATTTTCCGCAGCAGCGTCGCCGCCGCCTACAACGCAAACATCCTTTCCGGCAAGCCACTCGCGGTCACGCGCACCGGATTCCGCCACGCCGCGCCCCTTCAGTTCCTCTTCGCCCGGAACATTAAGACGGCGACGACGCACGCCCGTAGCGATGATGATGCTGATGGCCCGCAAGTCTTCGCCGCTTCTGAGACGAACGCGGCGCGCTTTTAAATCCACGCTCTCTATCTCCGCCTGAGTCCAGAGGTCAAAATCCGCTCCTTCAACCTGCTCATTAAAACGCTCTAAAAGCTCTCTGCCATTTGACGCACGCACGCCCAGGTAATTTTCTACGGGGTTATAAACCCGCAAGAGTTGTCCGCCGACCTCCGCGTCACGCTCTATCAAGAGCGTGTCCAACCCAAGCTCGTCGCACCAAAGGGCTGCGGACAATCCTGCTGCGCCAGCGCCAATGATAATTACGTCATGCATCAGTTCGATGTTGGATTACGGTTTGCGCGCGACTATCTCTGCCGTGCGGCGATGATGCTCGCCTGCGTCCTCGTCCGTCAGTTTGGTTTCGTGATAATGCGTGATTTCCCAATCGCTGAACTCCGAGCGCAGTTCATTGGGCTGCAAGAGAAAGTCGGGATTGCCCGTCTCGTTTTCCGCGTCCTCGTCTGCCAGATGAATCGCAGCGATGAGCGCGCCGCCGGAGCGAAGACCAGCGCGAATCTGCGGCCATAGATTGCGCTGTAGGTAATAGAAGACCGTGATTAAATCGTAAGCCTCTCTTTCAATCTCGAACTCCCCGCGCTCAAGGTCAGCGACTCGCGCGTCTACCTCGACATTCAATTTGCGCGCACGCTCCCTTGTAATTTCTATGCCGACGCGCGAGGCGTCAACGGCGGTCACTTGCCAGCCGCGCCCAGCCAGAAAGAGCGCATGACGGCCAGCGCCGCAGGCTATGTCCAGCGCTCGGCCCGGCAAGAGATTTTCCGACGCGCGCACCAGCAAGGCATTAGGCTCAAGCGTGGCGTGAGAGCCTTGACGATAGCGCTCGTCCCAATCAGCCATTCGCTACGGTCTCCGCTATACGAGCCTCTGCATCCAGCAGTGCGCCGCGTAAAGCCTGCGCCACTCTGTCGGGCGTCACTTTGGAAACGGCGAGCGCGCCGCTTTGGTCAAGGAACTTAATCGCAGATGAAAGCTCGTTCTTATCCAAACGCCAGCGCCCCGCGCCTTCTTGCTCCTCTAACTCGTTAAGCTCTGCGACGACGCTTGAGAGATTGCGGCGCGCGACGGGCGGGCGCACTACGGTTTCGGCCCAGGAGTAGTAAGGATAATCTATGCGATAGAACCAGCCGCCGGAGCGCGCTGGCATTGCAATCAGGAAGAGTTGCCCGCGAGCGCGGCGCGGGATAGCTGTCAGTGGCGCTGTGTGCTCGGTCGGATTAAAGCCATCGGAACCGAAAGCGCCGGGCGCGAGTGTGATGACGGAGAGTTTAGCGCTTGTGTCTTCTTCGACCCTTGATTCGCCGCGCTCGAAGCTGCGCGCGGCCATCTGCAAGCGCTGCCAAGCCGCACGCCACAACGGCTCGTAATCGTCTACGCGCGTCAGGACGCGTTCGACTTCCGGCAACACCAGTTCGTAGGCTTCCGCCTCGTCCGTCACCTTTCGTCCCGCCAGTTGATTCGCCAGAGGCGACAGGATGTTTTCATTCGGCAGGGGCTGGTCAGGGCCTTGAATGACTATGCTTGCGCGCACGCCGTCGTCCGATGTCCACTCTGAAAAGTCTCCGGCTTCCGCCGCCGAAATCAATTTCTCTCTCTGGCCGAGCGCACGCTCGCCCTGAAGCATTGTCCAGACCGAAAGCACTCCGTCCGTGTCGAAGTGGTTATTGGTGACAAGCTCAATCCCGCGCGTCAACTCGTCTCTCTGCGGCGAAGCTACGAGGTTGAGCGCAATCTCTGTGGACGTGTCCGCCTTCATTGCGGCGGGCGTTTCGTTCCCCTGCCAATGCGAGAAGTGAATGCTGTTCGGCACCGTCCCGTCGACCGAAAGCTTTGGAACATCGCGTAGCTCGTCGCTGTAATATTGAAACTTCATAAGCGTAACTCCTCTAAAAGTTCAGAGCTGTTTTAGTCTTCGTTGATTGCTGCGAGTGTAGCCTATTTTCGCGCGGAAGAGAAAAGCGCTAAAATGCGTGCGCTTTAAAAAGGAACTTTCTTCAGGGAGGGACACGTGAGCCAGGCCAATCCACAAGGAATGACGGAGATAACCGCCACGGAGTTGAAGGAGCGTCTTGATCGCGGCGACTCTATTCAAATCATAGACGTGCGCGAACCGGCAGAGTACGAGGTGGCGCGCATTCCCGACTCAAAATTGATTCCGCTCAAAGACGTGGTCAGCCGCATGGGCGAGATTGACCAGACGCGCGAGACGGTCGTTCACTGCAAGATGGGAGGCCGCAGCGCACGCGCCATAGAGGCTCTCAAAGGCGCGGGCTTTCAGGGCAAGCTCATAAACCTGAAAGGCGGCATCACCGCCTGGTCGAACGAAGTAGACCCAAGCGTGCCGAAATACTAAGAGCGGTAAATGGTGAATGGACGAAGCCGCCTTTCCATTCACCATTTTCTTATCTGAAGTTGCTGATGAGTACCACGTCGGAGTTGGTGGTGCCGCGCGCGAGGGCTAGTTGTTTGCCATCGCGGGACGTGGCGAAGTGGAAAATCAGGTCGGTTTTATTTTCGGTCAATTGTTTGGGCGGGCCGCCGTCTATGGGCTGGCTCCAGATGTTCGTGACGCCGTTTCGCGTGTCCCTGTAAAGAATCGCTTTGCCGTCCGCAGACCAGCGCAGGGGACTCACTGAGGCTGTGACGGGCATATCCAAAGTCTTCGTAAACTCTCCGCCGTCAATCGGCAATAGCGCGATGCGCTGCAAAGCGCCGGGCTGTTCGTCCGTAAAGCCACAGGCGATGAGCTTGCCGTCGGGCGAGATGGCTGCGTAGTACGTGAACCTGTCCGTCAATTGTGCAGGCTCGCCGCCTTCGAACGGCATCTTCCAGAGCGCAGACTTGCCAGAGCGCCAAGACGAAAAAACTATCCAGTGCCCGTCCGAAGAGACATCCGGGATATAATCTTCCTGACCGCTCGTTAACTGTTTCTGATTCCCGCCGTCCATGTCCATGCGCCAGATGCTTGGCATACCGCCGCGCTCGGAGATGAAGACGATATAGCTCCCGGTGGGCGAGACGGCGGGCGCTTCATCGTCCTGCGGCGCGGTCGTCAGTTGTTTCTGATTGCTCCCGTCCGCGTTCATGCTCCAGATGTCCAGATTGCCGCTCGCCGCAGAGGTGTAAATCACATGGCCGTCCGCAGTCCAGGCGATGCCGGCATATCCGTACCAACCCTTGTTGCCCGTCGTAACCTGTTTGACGCGGCTCAAATCTCCCTGCGGCCCAACCCAGATGTTAGAGATGGTTTCAGACTGCGTAGCTACAAGCGTGCCGGAGTCTGCCGTTAAACTCACAGAGCCGTAGCTGTTCAGGTCATTAGTTATTTTTCGCGCCGCACCTTCCGGGTAAGAGAGGTGCCAAATCTGTGTGTAGGTTGCGCCCTGCTCTTGTGCTGTAAGAATCAGGCCCTTGCCGTCCGCGAGCCATGCGACGCGCCCAACGCTCGCCCACTTTTGAGATGTGAACTCTCTTTGCTCTCCGCTCTCTGCGTCGACGGCTATGACACTGATGTTGAAGCCGCCCTTATAGCTCCCCACGGCGCTGACGATTGTTCTACCGTCCGAAGACCATGACGGGCCGCCATAGCTGAAAAAGATGTCACCCTTTCGCGCAGTGAGTTTTCTTTCTCCAGAGCCGTCCACGTTCGCAACTATCAACTGGTCTTCGCCCGTGGCGGCATTATCGTTGCGAAGGAAAGCGAAGCGTTTGCCGTCCGGCGCAAACGTGATGGGCGAGCCT
The DNA here is from genome assembly GCA_014534425.1 of Pyrinomonadaceae bacterium. Taxonomy (GTDB): domain Bacteria; phylum Acidobacteriota; class Blastocatellia; order Pyrinomonadales; family Pyrinomonadaceae; genus JACVRN01. Next base: position 1,978 of record JACVRN010000048.1, on the reverse strand, counting down.
ATGTTCGTCAGTATCTTTCTGGGCGTGCCGCCGAGCACGGGTATCTGGTAAAGGATTCCCTGCGGGCTGCTCTTGTCGCCGTAGAGGTAATAAACATACTCGCCGTCGCGTGAGAAGACAGGGTTCGAATAGTAGGTGTCCTCTGCGGGCGCCACAATCTGCACGTTGCTTGAGGTGGAAATCTGCCTGACCCAGATGCTCTCTTTTCCTTCTCTCTCCATCACGTAAACCGCATACTTGCCGTCGGGCGAGATGACAGCGTTTCGTGTCTTACCGTTAGAGGTCAGGCGGCTAATCTTCATGTCCGAGCGCGTGCCAGCTTGCCTTGATGATTGCTCGCGCTCGCTGGAAACGGGATGCCTTGTCATCCTGTACACGCCATAGGCCGCGAGCGAGACCACAACAACAACAGCTATCAAGGCCAGGCTTACGAGAGCTATGAGAAGTCCCGTCTTGTGCCGCTTGATCTCGCCCGCTAGGTACTCGGCGCTGGATGCATTCGTGCGCGCGGCTGAGACCTGCGTGGTCGCTGAAGCGCTGCTGTTGCTGACGGCTTCTGCGGGCGGGACGCTCGCGCTTCTCGCGCCGCTTCTGGTGCCAGAGGAAAAGTGCAGAGAGTCGGGCGATACTGAGCGCTCAATCTCCGCCTCGACTTCAAGGCGCTGCTTGACGCGCTTGAGGTCGACCAGCATCTCTTTGGCCGTCTGGTATCGCTCGTCTCTCTCTTTCGTCAACGCCTTGGTGACAATCCATTCCAGTGACTCCGGGACATCGCGCGCATATCGCGCAAGCGGCGGCGGCTCCTTGCTCAGTATGGCCGAGATAACATCGCTCGCCGTCGTGCCTTCAAATGGAGGCCGCCCCGCCACCGCTTCGTAAAGCACAACGCCCAGGCTCCACAGGTCTGTGCGGGCGTCCACCTCCACACCTCTGGCCTGCTCCGGCGACATATAGCGCGCAGTGCCCATGACCATTCCGGGGCCTGTGTTGACCAGGGCTTTCGTGGGCGCTTCCGTGTCAGTCTCGCCGTGCTGCTCCGTCAGCTTCGCCAGCCCGAAGTCCAAGACCTTCACGTAGCCGTCGGCGCGAATCATTATGTTCTCAGGCTTGATGTCGCGGTGAATGATTCCGGCTGTGTGCGCCGCCGAGAGCGCTGCTGCTATCTGCTGCGCTATGTCCAGGGCGTCGTGAAGTTTTAAAGAAGAGGCGGCCATGTGCTGGCGAAGCGTCGCGCCTTCTATGTACTCCATGGCTATGAAGTGATGGCCCGCCTCTTCTTCTATCTCGTAAATGTGTGTGACGTTCGGGTGATTGAGGGCCGAAGCGGCGCGTGCTTCCTGCTCGAAGCGGCGCATGCGCTGCTGGTCGGACGAGACTCCTTCGGGCAGGATTTTGAGCGCGACAACGCGTTCCAGCCGCGTGTCCTGCGCCATGTAGACTTCGCCCATGCCGCCCGCGCCCAAGGGCTTGCGAATCTCGTAACGCCCCAACCGTGTGCCTTCAGCGATAGTCATAGGAAATAGTACGAAGAAGACTATGCACGCGGATTGAAAAATCTTCTCGCGCGACCGAGTAAGCAGAGTCGTAGAGCCTTACTTGTTGATTCCCTCAAGCTCTACGAAGCGGCTCACTTTCGTGATGACCATGCCTTCTTCTACGTTGGTGCGGCAGGCGAGCGCTGGTCTGTCTCGCTCTTCGGTCTCGCCCGTCTTGCGCAACCAGATTTGACAGTTGGTGCACTCGCCGTTCCAGCAGAAGTCTCCGTATGAGATGGTCTTCATGGAAAGAAATTGAAAGCACCTGAGCAGCCGGTTATTCTCAGGCACGCTCCTGCGTACGCCCAGGATTTCTATGTCAATCAGCTTCTCGTAAGGATCAAACAGGTCGCTATCAACCATCGCGCAAACTCTTTCTCCACACAACTCGGCTGCCCAAGAGCAGCGCGCAGTATAGCAGAAAAGGGGATGGGGGTTAGGGG
>JACVRN010000037.1 GCA_014534425.1 Pyrinomonadaceae bacterium | reverse complement strand
TGCTTTTAACTTACTAAAGCTACTCTGCTTATACTAATAGAGCAGCGTCAGTGTCAATGTCAAAGGCGGCGGTTTAAGATGTGGCGTCTAGTAAATCGCAGAGACAACACCCCCCGCATACCTTTTTCCGGCAGACCATACTCCACCTTGGCTCGGAAATCAAGACTTTTTCACGACTTAGCGTGAAAAACAAATCTGTTTTTTCCGTCACGCATAAATTCCACGCATACGTGTGTCATAGGCCACGCGGTCAATGGCAAGCATATAGGCCGCCGTTCGCGTGTCCACCTGATGGGCGTCTGCGTAGCGGCAGAGGTCGTTGAAACTGGCGACCATCTTGTCGGAGAGCCGCTCGTTGACCACGTCCTCGCGCCAGAAATATCCCATCCTATCCTGCACCCATTCAAAATAGGAGACGGTCACGCCGCCCGCGTTCGCCAGAATGTCCGGAATGACAAAGACCCCTTTATCATGAAGGATTTTGTCCGCGTTGGCAGTGGTCGGCCCGTTTGCCCCTTCGGCCAGCACTTTGCATTTGATACGGTCTGCGTTCTGCGAGGTAATCTGGTTCTCTGTGGCCGCAGGCACCAGCACGTCGCACTCAAGCTCAAGCAGTTCAGAGTTCGAGACGCGCTCCACGCCCGGAAAGTCCTCGAACGAGCGTGTGGTCTGAAGATGAGTCAGCGCCTCGTGTATGTCTATGCCGTTCGGATTGTAGATGCCGCCGTGTATATCCGAGATGGCGACAATCTTATAACCGGCTTCATGCAGCAGGCGAGCGCCTATGCCTCCGACATTGCCGGAGCCTTGAACGACCACGCGAGTCGTGGGCGGCGTCATCTTGAAACGCTTGATGGCTTCATTGACGACAAAGAGGATTCCGCGCCCAGTGGCTTCACGACGACCGGCTGAGCCGCCCAGGTCAATGGGCTTGCCCGTGACGACAGCCGTGACCGTGTGGCGCGCGTGCATGGAATAGGTGTCCATAATCCATGCCATAGTCTGCTCATTAGTATTCATGTCGGGCGCGGGCACGTCCTTCTCCGGCCCTATGAAGTCCAGAAGCTCTGCTGCGTAGCGGCGCGTCAATCTTTCAAGTTCGCCCACGGACATCTGCGTAGGGTCGCAGATGACGCCGCCCTTGGCTCCGCCGAAGGGCACGTTCACCACGGCGCACTTCCAGGTCATCCAGGCGGCTAGGGCGCGCACCTCGTCAATCGTCACGTCGGGCGCATAGCGTATGCCGCCCTTCGCGGGGCCGCGCGCAAAGTTGTGCTGCACGCGAAAACCTTCAAAGACCTCCATGCGCCCCGAATCCATCTTGACGGGGATGTAGACCTTAAGCTCCCGATTCGGAACCCTCATCACGGCATACAGGTCAGGGTCAAGGTCAAGCTTCTGCGCCGCACGATCAAAGCGCTCCATCATGGACTCAAAAGGATTGTCTTCCTTAATCTCCTTGATGTCGTCTACCATTGCACTTGGCATAATCATCTCCACTAGAGAGCAAACAGCAATCAGCCGTCAGCATTCAGCCGGTTCTTTTAGCTGAGCGCTGTCGGCTGATAGCTGACTGCTTATTTAAGATTTCGTTCATCGCGCCGGAGCGGAAGCCGTGCAGGTCAAGCGTCACATACTTGAAGCCTAGGGCGCGAAATTTTTGTGCGAGCGTGTCCACGACTTCACGACGAAGCGCCAGGTCAAGCTCTGCTGGCGCAATCTCCAGACGCACAAGCTCGTCATGATGCCGCACGCGAAACTCACGAAAACCGAGGCGGCGCATAATCTCTTCGCCGCGCTCCACGACGGAAAGCCGCTCTATGGTGACGGGCGTCCCGTAGGCTATGCGCGAAGAGAGGCACGGACTCGCGGGCTTGTCCCATGTGGGCAGCCCCGCGCGGCGGCTAAGCTCTCGCAACTCGCTCTTACTCATTCCGACTTCAACTAGAGGGCTGCGTACTTCATGCTCACGCGCGGCCTCGCGGCCAGGGCGATGGTCGCCTAGGTCATCTGTGGTCGAGCCGTCAACAACGAAAGCGAAAGCGCGCTCGCTCGCCAAAAGGCTGAGCTTGTCGTACAACTCCGTCTTGCAGAAATAGCAGCGCGAGGGCGCGTTGGCCTGGTACTGCGGATTATCAAGCTCTTCTGTTCGGATAGTCTCTTGATGAAGATTGAAGCGCTCTGCGATTTCCCTCACCTGCTCGTGCTGGTGTTCGGAGAGACTCGCGCTTGCGCCTGTCACACAGAGCGCTCGCTCGTTCAACTCCTCCGTGGCGATGAGCGCGAGATAGCTGCTGTCGACTCCGCCGGAGAAGGCCACCACGACCGAACCCATCTCGCGCAAGAGGGCGCGCAGGCGTTCCTCTTTCCGTGCGGCTTCAGGCGAGACCTGCGCCGCTACATTTTCTATTTCTCTCAGCTTCAAATCTTCGGCCAACCCTACGCCCACAAACTCTTCCCGCTTCAGTCAACCGGGCGCGCCGCTTCAAGCATACACACACCCGCCAGTTAATCTACTCTGTCGCTGTCAATTTTTTTTGTGAATTAATGCGACGCGAATGTTATCGCATGCACGAACCCCAGAGCAAGTAGTAAAGGGAAACGAAGAAGGCAGAGATTGAGTTCGACGCTCCGGCCTCCTCTTTTTGCACGAGCTGGGCGGGCGTGTTAAGATTGCAGCCTCCCCGAGAATGGTCTTCTCGTGAACATTTCTACCAAGGTTTATCTGAGGATGTTTTTTCGTTCTCGCTCTCACGCCATTATCATCTACTGCGCGTTTGCGCTTCTCCTGACGCTTTGCTCTGCGACTACGGCTCTCGCTCAGGGGGATGATTTCGGCGATGACGGAGCCGACCCCATACAGCTTTTCAGGCGCGGGCAGGACGCGCACGCGCGCGGCAATTATGAGCAGGCAATCTCGCTTTATGATGCCGCGATAAAGGTGCGCCCGGAATTTCCTGAAGCTTTCTACCAGCGCGGCAATGCGCTCGTCAGCCTGGGGCGCATACCGGAGGCCGAGAAATCTTTCCAGAGCGCCGTAGAGCTTCGCGCCAACTGGCCTTTTCCGCAGGCCGCGCTCGGTGCGCTCTACCTTCGGCAGAACCGTTTCGACGAGGCCGAGAAATATCTTGAGCGGGCCATCGCGCTCGACCCTGAAAACAACATCGCGCTCATAAGCATGGCTGACCTGCGCCTGCGTACAAAGGCCAAGCAGCCGCAGCTTGAAGATATTTTGAAGAAGATTTCGATTGCCACTGCGCGCGAAAATCCCACGGCTTCGCTGTGGGCCGCGCGTGCTTCTATAGAAAGAGCGCTCGGCAACAAAGAGGATGCACAGGAGAGCGTGGAGAACGCGCTCACACTCGACGCAAAAAACTCCGCCGCCTTGATGGAGCGCGCAGAGCTTGAAATGGCCGAGGGCAAATTTGAGAGCGCCGTAAGGGACGCGCAGGCTATCAGAGACCAGGCACCGAAGTCTCTGGAAGGCACGCTCTTTCTGGCTCATGTGCTCGGACGCGCGGGGCGCGCAGATGAAGCCATACGGCTGCTGGACTCGCTCGATAATGAAAAGCGGCGTCTGCCGGAAGTCTTGGAGATGCGAAAGCAACTCTCGACTCCCGTCGAGGTAGCGGAAGAAGACCGCGCGGCGCTTGAGAAGATGCTGGAAGAGCAGCCGCGCAACGCGTCATTGCTATCTCGCCTCTGCGTGGCTTATCGTACAGACAATCCCGAGCGCGCTCTTGAATATTGTCAGCGTGCGCTTGAGATTCAGCCGACGAATCCAGATTATGCTACAAGCTACGGGGCAGCGCTGGTGCGCGCACGACGCTTTCAGGAGGCCGTGCAGCTTCTGCGGCAGGTGATAGCGAGCGTGCCCGACAATTATGCTGCTCATGCTAATCTGGCGACTGCGCTTTACGAATTGAAACTCTTTCCCGAAGCGCTGGTAGAATACGATTGGATAATCAAGTCCAGGCCCGACATGGTCATCGCCTACTTTTTCATAGGGACGGCGCATGACCAGTTGAATCAGTTTCCGCAGGCTCTGGCCGCTTACGAAAAGTTTCTGGAAAGAGCCGACCCTAAAGTGAACCAACTTGAGATTGACAAGGTCAAGCTGCGCTTGCCATCGCTTCGCAATCAGATCAGGCGCGGCGAGGGCGCAAAGACCAAGAAAGGTGAATAGTGAATGGTAAATAGACACAACGCTTCTTCTATTCACCATTCACTCTCATTATGTCTCCTCTCTTAAAAAATCTTGAGACTATCGCAGGGCTTGTGGCGGTCTTGGCCCTGTCGGTCGTGATGTCGGTCGAAGCGCGCGGGCAGGTTCCCGCAGGGACTCCGCTTCCTGCGCCTCCGCCTCTGAGGCTGGTGACGCGCGAAGAGCGCTCGCAGTTGGAGGCGGCGCGCGACGTGAAGGCGCGCATACGCCTGTCTGTTGAGTTGGCCGAAGCGAGGCTGGCGCGCGCGGAACAGATGACTTCGGCGCAGCAGTATGAATCCGCCGCGCGAGAGCTTGGCATTTATCAAGGCATACTCGAAGACGCGCTACGTTTCCTGAAGGATCAGAAGGAGCAGAAGAAGCTGCGCGACACCTACAAGCGTTTCGAGATTACTTTGCGCTCGCACGGCATGAGGCTTGAGACCATGCGAAGGACTACGCCCAACGAGTTCGCGGTCAATATTAAGTCTATTACGGATTACACAAGGGACGTGCGCGGCGAAGCCTTAAACGGATTCTACGGCGACGTGGTGATAACGGACGCTCCTAACGATGAAGAAGAGAAAGCGCCGGAAGAGAACAAGACTGCGGGGCCGTCCCAACCTCAACCCAAGGAACAACCCTGATGCTCAGAAATTTATTTTTCTCAACCTGCGCGTTCGTTATCTGCGCGCTCTTCACCTCCCTTCCCGTTCAGGCCACAAACACAACCAAGCGCGACCACCTGACGGAACAGGAAGCAGAGCTTGTGCGCGAGGCGCAGGCGCTCGATAAACGCACGGAGGTCTTCATTCACGCGGCAGAGCGACGACTGCAAGCCGTCAACGGCGCTGCGCCGGTCGCGGCTTCTCCAAAACAGGCTCAGAAGGAGATGGACACCTGGGGGCCTCTGCCGAAGGGAACGCGTGCGGAGTTGCTTAATGACTTCGCAAAGATTTTGGACGAAGCCATCAACAACATAGACGACGTTGCAGCGCGCGACGCTTCGAACCCACTGGTGCCGAAAGCGCTGAGGAGGCTGGCCGCAGCCGTCAACGATTTCCTTCCGCAGATTAATACCCTACGCGCACAGTCGCGCGACGGCGAAGAACTCTCCGCCCTAGAAGACGCCCTGGACAACATGCAGCAGATAGCGGAAGCCGCCAAACGACTCCCGCCGCCCGCAGAGAAAAAAGACAAGAACAAAAAGAATTGATTCATCGGTTCATTTCTTCATTGATTCAATGAACCGATGAACCAATGAATCAATTTCTTAATCATCAATCTCGCGCTTTTGACAGAGCTTCGGTGGCGCGTTTGATGGCTTCGGTGATTCTGGCTGCGGCTTCGCGTGCGTTCGCGGTGTTGCGGTCGTCTATGGCGCGTCGCAAGTCCGGCAAGGGCTGTGCGGCGTAGCCCGTGTAGTAGCCCGGCGCGTAGATTTGATGCTTGTACCAGGGACGACCGCGCAGGCCGCGCGCGTCCGTGAGCGCGCGTTCCGTGTTGATGAGCGCGTCGTTGATGCGTCTCAAACGCTCGCCCTCTCGACGGCTGGACTCGTTCGTGGCGGTGCGCGCCATCTCAAATTCCGTGACGGCCTCGCGCCGTCTCCTGTCCACGCGCACGGCCTCTTCCATGAAATCCTTTATCGCGTCGTTCAAGGCTCGCGCGTCGAAAGAGTCCGCCATTCTACGGCGCGCGGCTGTGCGAGAGGTTTCCGTCATGAAGTCTTTAATCTGCGCCGCGTAGTCCGTGTAGTCGAAAGGCAGGCCCGGCGCATCAGCGAGCCTCAAGGCGATTGTGCCCCACACCTGCGCCGCCGCGACGTGATAAGCGAACGTGGGGTCTCCGAACTTGGACATCCAGTAGAAAGAGTCGTACGCCGAATGATAGACGCCGTAATCTCCGCCGAAGCCCATGTCCAAGGCAGGCACTCCAAGATGCTGAAGGAAGGGCGTGTAGTCGGAGCCTGAGCCGAGCGCGTTTATTCTAGCCTCCGCTATGGGACGGTCAGAGCCGGTCTCCGGGTCTGTCAACTCTGCTTCGGGCAGAGCCTCGCGCACTCTATCCTGCCAAGCCTGATAGACGGTCTTGCCCGTCTTGGGGTCATGTATGTCGCGCGTGGCCGAGCGTATCAGCTTCCAGAGCGAAGGCACGCTCGCCGCCCCGAAGTTTGCGCCCGACACAGCCGAATCCATGTTCAGATAGGCCACGGCATTGCGTCTCAACCCATCAGCATTCTCTTCGGCCCATTCCGTGGAGCCTATGAGGCCGTACTCTTCGGCGTCCCAACTGCACAGGATGATTGTGCGGCGCGGCTTCCATCCTGATTTAAGAAGCTGCCCGAAGCCTCGGCCCGCTTCGAGCATCGCGGAGGTTCCGCTATTCGGGTCAACCGCGCCGAACGTCCAAGCGTCGCGGTGGTTGCCCATGACGACCCACCTGTCAGGCTCTACACTGCCGTCAATGCGCGTGATGACATCCCAGATTGTGCGCTCCACGTATTCAAGGTCTGTCTTGACGCGCACGCGCACGTCCATGGTTCCGCCCGCGTGATAAGCGAATGGAAGGCCGCCCTGGAATCCTTTCGGACGAAGCGGCCCGCGCAAAGCTTCCAGAAGCTTTCTTGCTTCGCCGTAAGACATGGGCTGAACGGGAATGCGCGGAATGTCCGTGGCCTCAGAAAGCTTCAAACGCGGCGTGCCGGGAATAGAAGGCGCGCCCGGCGTCAAGGGGTCGCCCGGGTACTCGAATAGATATTGGACGGAGCCGCGCTGTGCGGACTGCGGCGGTCGCCAGGGGCCTTTAGGATAAATGTCGCCCTGAGTGTAGCCGTCGTCCGCAGGGTCTGAATAGATGATTATGCCGACCGCGCCGTTCTCTTCTGCGACCTTCGCCTTCACCCCGCGAAACGATTGGCCGTAGCGCGCTATGACAATCTTTCCCTTCACGTCGACCTTCAGCTTCTTCAGGGCTTCGTAATCGTTCGGCAGTCCGTAGTTGACGTAGACGAGCGGCGCTGTCACATCGCCCACGCCGCTATAGCCGTTGAAGAGAGGAATGATGCGGCGAGATGAAGAGGTCGGGTCTTCTGCGACTACCGCTTCGACGGTCTGCAACCTCTGGCGGCGCGGCGCAATCATCTCCACAATCGTCGGCTGCCTCGGATACTGCAACAAAACCTGATATTCTTTTAGCTCGGACTGTAAGCCGAAGGAGCGCATCTGGTCGCGCACGTAAAGAGCGGTCTTGTAATCTTCGGGCGTGCCGGCTACGTGCGGCTCAAGCGTCAGGCGGCGCAAGTGCTCGCGTGCCGAAGCAGGTTGAGGCACGGCGCGAAATTGCGTCTCCCAACGAACCTCGTCAGCCGCATCTCGCGGCCCGAAGCCGTCCAAAGAAACGTAACCGCTCCTCCCCGTTTGCGAGTACGCGAGCGTTTGAGTGATGATGAAGAACAAGAGGAACGCGTGAGCCGGAAGCTTGCGCCAGTTCTTTTTCACTTTTTGACAGTCTCCATTGAAAGGAATTTTTATCAAGATGGACAACCGATATTATCCGGGCGTCGAAGTCGATGCACAACAGCTTATCACGGAGCTTCGCAACATCTTCGATTCCGATTACGAAGTTCAAACCATGCAGGTCGCGCAGACAGCCGTGCTTCAGGCACGCAAGTCTAGCACGTTACGCGAACTGACGGGCCTCTCTTCCGCTCTGACCATCAAGGTCACGCCCGAACAGGGCGGCACGCGCGTCGAGATAGGCATGCAGAAGTGGTTCGACAAGGCGGCTGTCGCAGCCGTCGCCGTGGTTCTTTCAATGGGAGCGCTGCTGGCACTGCCCGCGCTCGGCGCTTACTGGCAATACAAGATAACGGAAGACGCATGGAAGGTAATCGAAGAACACATCGCGCGTAAAGCCGGAGGCTACGTTCCGCCCATGCCCGGGCGCTGCGGCACCTGCGGCGCTGCCAACTCGGCAGGCTCTGCCTACTGCTCCGGCTGCGGAGCGAACATGAAGGTCGGCCTCACCTGCTCTTCCTGCGGCGCTGAACAGCGCGACCCCTCGGCACGCTTCTGCAATCGCTGCGGCAAACCCGTCAACTAATAAGTGCCAAGTAGGGGTAGGGACAAGCCCTGCCCCTACAATTATCATGATGCCAGAGGTTTTCTTACTTTCTTTCTCTATAGACAGGGTCGAAGGTGCGTGTGGTGTGGTCTGTGACGCTTGAGATGGGGGCGTTCATGGGGCCTGTTTGCGGGGCGGGTATCTGTGCGCTCTGTTGGGGCCTGCGTAGTTGGGCTGGCGGCTGTTCCGGCATTTGGACGGACGAATTTTTCAGAAGCGTAGTCAGGAGGCGCGTGATAAGCCCTACGACTCCAAAGACCAGCGCCAGGGCGAAGATAACCATCCAGGTCAGGAATGCCGGATGCACGCCCCTGTCGAACAGCTTGGTGACGGAACCGAAGATTGCCATTAAGCTGAAGACGACGGTTACGCCAAGGGCTATGATGGGGCCTGTCAACCTTGGGGGTGGAGAGTAGACTTGAGGGGCTTGATTCGCGGACGGGTTCAGGCTGGCCCCGCAGCGATTGCAGTAGTTCAACTCTCGGCTTACCTCTATGCCACACGAAGAGCAGTACATGATGGGTCTCCTTCTATAACCGACGACTCTATAATAACGGGCTTGTAGATTTACTCAAGGCTGGCGACGGCGCGGCCCCGCCAGTTACATACGAGAGAATCGGATGAGAGGTTCAGAGCTTCTCAATCGTGCCTGAGGGCCTTGACCGGGTCTATGCGTGCGGCGCGCGAGGCCGGGTAGAGCGCGGCTATGATTGAGACCAGCACGGCGAAGGCTATCGCGCCGAGCCACAGGTAGGAAGGGATGTAGAAGAAGTCCACGTACGAAGCGTTCTGCGGCTTCAGTATGTAGCGATAGGCAAGGCGATTTGAAAGCCCGTCGATTCCCCACGCCGTTAAAACTCCTATCACGCCTCCGACAAAACCTATGACAGCCGCTTCGACGAAGAAGATTAGACGAATCTCTCCGTCCTCAGCGCCTATGGCCTTCATGATTCCTATCTCGCGCGTGCGCTCAAGGATGGACATTATCATGGTGTTGGCGATGCCGAAGGAAGCTACCAGCAGGGAGATGCCGCCGAGGAGGCCGAGCGTCGCGTTGATGATGAGAAAGACCGTGCGAAGCTGCTCCAGTTGATCCATGATTGAGAAGCTCTGAAAGCCAAGCTCCGTCAGACGCGTCCGAACGTTCGTCAAAACCACAGGGTCAGTGACTCTCACAGTTGCGGAGACAAACCCTTCGGCCTGCTTCTCGTCAATCGCACCCTGAGAGCGCGCAAGCTCAAGCGCCACCTCCGTCATGGGGTTTCGATACTCCGTAGTCCAGTCGCGCGCAGCCTTCAGCGAAACAAATATGCTTGCGTTTGCAGTGAGGCCGCGAAAGCCTCCGCCCTGCTGGCCCTTCTGTTCCTTCAGCACGCCGACGATGCGGAAGGAACGCGCGACGAGCGCATCTTTACCCGCATCTTCCCCTGACTCTTCCTCGTCTAGGGGAATGCCGAAGAAGCTCGCGCCCGAATCCTTCTCCTCTTCCCTTTCATCCTTCTTCTTTTCCGGCGGCGCGAGAAATTCCAAAGTCTTGCCCAGGGCGTCCGCAGGCTTTTCATAGCCGAAGCTCTGCGTCCACTGCTCTGTGACTACGACCTCGGCGGCATCGCTCGAGCTAATCATAGAGCCTGCTGCAAACTCCTTGAAGCGAGAGCTTTCATTCGGCACGCTGGCTCCGGCGACTAATTCCGTGAAGACGCGCCCGTTCGAGCGCACGAAGGGAGTAAAGACAATCACAGGCTCCACGTAGACGACGCCGGGAATCGTCTCAATCTCTGCGACGGCGGCTTCGTCCAAAATTCGCGTCGCCGGTTTGCTGTTCGGGAGCAACGGTCTCTGCCTGCGGCCATTCTCATCAACCCGATTCGTATTTTGATTCCCGCCGCTTCTGGACATAGCAAGATTCGCCACGCTCTGCCCGTACACCGTCAACTCGTTGAAGAGGTCTAAAGCCTTGAACCTCTCCACGGTGTTGCGCTGAAGGCCGAGGCCGAAAGAGACCATCGTCACTATGACGGCCACGCCGACTATCACTCCCATAGTCGTCAACGTCGCGCGCAGCTTTGCCTCGCGCAAGTTCCTTAAAGAGAGTTGAAGGATGTCCAGAAAAGGCATGTTCGATTTTGGATTGGCGTCTCAGTTTCTCATAGCCTGTTGGCGTCGTATGTTGTTGAGTTGCTCGCGCATGGTCGTGGAGTCGGGCGCGTCCGTGGCCGTCTGTAAATAATATTCAAGCTCGCGCGCCGCATCTTCAAAGCGTTCGAGGCGTGACAGGAGCGTTCCCCTGTCACGATGCTCGCCCACGTCACCGGGAGTCAGAAGCAGTATGCGGTCAACGCACGCGAGCGCCTGCCTGTAAAGATTCGAGCGCGTGTAGACGGCTTTCAGATTCCTCAGCATACGCACCAGAATCTCAGGCGTAGAAGCCGCGCGCAGATGCTCTTCCGACAAACTCACCAGCCCGTCGTAAACCGTGTCCAGTCTGTCCTGGCAATCTTCGCGCGTCAGCATCACTCCGTGAAAAGGGTCTACGAGCAGCGCTTCGGAAAGCCCAAGCTCGCGCACGCGGACTATGAAATGTCCGGGCATCCCTATGCCTTCAACGTCCAGCCCCGCGCGGCGGCCCACCTCCATGTAAACGACCGAGAGAGTAATGGGAATGCCCACGCGCCTGTCCATGACTTCGTTGAGAAAGCTGTTTCGCGGGTCATAATAGTCCAGTTGATTGCCCGTGAATCTCTTCAACTCAAAGAGAAAGTAGTTGAAAGCCTCGGTCTCGCCCGCCTGCGAAGCTTCCAGAAAAGAGCGAGCTTCCGCCGCCAGTTCATCCAACTGCGAAAGATAGTGCTCGACCTCAATATTCCTGTAAGCCTCGTCCTCCGCGCCAATCAGGAGCGCGGCCCTGTCCAGCCGCATCAACGCGCCAGCCTTTCGCGCTTCTTCAGCGAAAAGCTCCCGCGCACGCGCGGCCCTATGCCTGCTTGAAGGAGTCATCTTTCCGAGAAGACGTGGTGAACGGCGTCTGCGTTCCAGTCGTAGAGGTTGCGTGTGACGACATCTGCCTGGGCGGCGCGCAGCTTTTCTTCCGCGACCGTGTTGGTGACGCCGAGCGTGTGCATGCCTGCCGCGCGCCCCGCCTGTATTCCTGCGGGCGCGTCTTCTATGACGAGGCACTCTTCCGGCAGAACAGGCGTTTGACCGGACGCGATGCGCTGCTCGTTCAAGCGTTCGAGCGCCAAGCGGTAGCACGTAGGGTCAGGCTTACAAACATGAACATCCTCTGCCGTCACCACCACGCTAAAAGCCTTCTCAAACTGCGCCCGCTCCAGCACATGAAATATCTCCACGCGCCGCGCCATGCTGACCAGGCCCAGAGAGTAATGGCGCGACGTGTTCTTGATGAAATTCAGCACGCCGGGAAAGAGCGGAAGCTCATCTTTTATCAACTCGGCGTGAAGCTCAGTCTTGCGCTCTATGAGGGCGTTCATGGCTTCATCTGTAATCGTGCGGTTTGAAAGCTCAAAGGCAAGGCGCACGAAAGTTTTATCATCCATCCCTAAGCAGCCGAAGTATTGCTCGTCCGACATTGTGACGCCTTCGGCATCGAACAACTCTCTATAAGCCTTCAAGTGCAAAGCCTCGTCGTCAATCACGACCCCATTGAAATCAAAAAAGATGGCTCGAATCATGAAACCCTCTTGTCCTTACCTTCTGTCAATTGCGCGTTCTGTTCTTCAAAGAGCCTGGGCAGGCGCTCGCTCTCAAGCACGTCCAGGCGGCGCAAGACTTCCGCCAGTGCCAGTTCATTCTTCAGGTTAATCTGGAAATCTATGTCGGCGCGCAAGCGATCCTGGTTCGACTGGCGATTCTGCGCCATGAGGATGATGGGAGCTTGCAGACCTGCGACGATGCCGAACACAAGGTCTAGCAGGTTGTACGGGTAGTCGTCAAAAGCGCGGCTGCGAAGAAGCCACGCGTTGAGCAGCACCCACAACACTATGAGAAAGATGGACGAGATGAAGAATTTCCAGCTACCCGCGAAGTTCGCAAACATGTCCGTCATGCGGTCGGCAGGAGTCATCATGGCTTCCGCCTCGACGTTGACGTTGCGAGAGACGCGCTGGCGCAGCAACTCGTCCGTGCGTCGCAAGCGGTCTGTCACGGCGTTCAGCATCTCAAGAGCCACGTCCGGGTTGCGGCGCACGAAGGAGAGAAAATCGTCGCGGGAGAGGATTGCAAGACGCGACTCTTCAAGGACGGTGGCGTCAGCCGAACGCGGCTTGCCGTCCAGCAAAGCCATCTCTCCGAAGAAGTCCCCGCCCGCAAGCTCTGCCAGCGTAACGTCGTGCCCGGTGGAATCTACTACGTGAATACGCACGCGCCCGGTCTCAATCAGATACATGGCGTCGCCTTCGTCGCCGTGATGAAATAGCTCCGTCCCGCTCTCTACCTGTTCAACGTGCAGCAGGCTTCTAAGCTCGCGCGCCGCCGCATCATCCAGCGAAGCGAAAAGCGGCACAGACCGCAACGCCTCAAGCGTCATAGGAAGAACTTCTGTAAACATTACAAGAGCAAGGCAGAAGAAATTGATTCATCGGTTCATTGTTTCATTGATTCAATAAACAAATGAATAAATGAATCAATTGCTTCTGACTTCTGCATTCCTTTCTATTATCTTTCCGTCTTTCATGAAAATGATGCGGTCGGCAAAGCTGGCTGCCAGTTCCTGGTCGTGCGTGACCATGATAACGGTCAGGCGGTCTCGGTCAACCATCGCGCGCAGGAGTCCAAGTATCTCGTGCGCGCGTGTGGAGTCCAGATTCCCAGTAGGCTCGTCCGCCAGAAGAACGCGCGGGCGATTGGCAAGAGCGCGTGCGATTGAGACGCGCTGCTGCTCGCCGCCCGAAAGCTCTGCGGGGCGATGGTCAAGACGGCCTTCAAGACCGACGCGCGCCAATAGCTCTTCGGCACGCGCGTCTCTCTCACGACCGCGCAGGCCGCCGAAGGCCAGCGCCAGCCGCACGTTCTCAACTGCTGTCATGGTCATGATGAGATTGAAGCCCTGGAAAATCATGCCGACGGAGCGACGACGATAACGCGCCATCTCTTTCTTGCTGAACGGCGCGAGCGAGCGTCCATCGAAGATGACTTCGCCGCTCGTAGGACGGTCAAGCCCGCCGAGCAGATTCAGGAGAGTTGATTTCCCAGACCCGCTTGTCCCCTGAATCGCCACAAACTCGCCCTCGTCCACGCCCATTGAAACGTGGTCGAGCGCGGCCACCTCCGTCTGCCCCATTCGGTAAATCTTCGCCACCTCTCGCGCCCCTATTAAGGGATGAGAAGAAAGCGCAGAAGGATGAAGATTCGAGTGCTCAACTTGAGTGCTCATTCTTTCATCCCTTCCCTGATGCGCCAGAGCATGAAGCTCTCTTCGTCAAAGCCCTTGAGCATCTGGTCAAAGGGCGTGGCCGTCAGGTTACAGTCCGGGCTTGCGAGCATCTCTGCGACTTCCGGGTCAGCGTGGACTGCGGAAGAGATGACCACGTCTTCCCCCGTCGAGAGACCTTCCAGACGCGCCGCCATGTTGACGGTGCAGCCGAAATAGTCCAGCCGCTCGTTCAAAGTCACGGCGATGCTAGGGCCTGCGTGAATCCCAACCTTGAGCCTCAAGGGGCGCATTCCCGCAGGAGGATTCGCCAGCCGCTTCTGCGCTTTGAAGATTGCGCGCAGTGCTCCTGCGGGACGCCTGAAGACTGCCATAATGGCGTCGCCTATGGTCTTGACCAGCGCGCCCTCTTCTTCGGCTATGGCGGCGCGCAGGACATCGAAGTGACTCATCACGCTGCCGAAGGCGGGCGCGTCGCCAATCTCTCTGTAAAGGCGCGTGGAATCTTTCAAGTCTGTGAAGAGGACGGTCAGGCTGCCTACGGATATTTGCTCGCCGGGCCTGAGCGCCTCGTTGCTGAAGAGGTCTCGGAAGACCTGAAGCGCCGTCACTTCGGCTGCGGTCGCCGCCTGGTCGCTCCACGAAGTTCGCTCCAGTGAAACGAGCGAATCTGCGCCCGTTTCATTCTCAAGCCTCAAGGTCGGATTGGTGTCCAGCACAAGCTCGTCCGCAGGCCAGCCTTCTTCCGTTAAGCGCAAAGCAGCTTCGGGAGAGCCGCCCGCACGCGCCTGTATGTAAAGCTCGCCGGGCACGCTCCGCGCCCTCAAACGATAGCGTCCCTCTTCCAGGGGCAGCTTCAGTTCCTTCTTCTCATGCGGGTCAAGAAGCTGCTGCGCGAAGATGTGCGGCGTGACCTGCGGGCCGCCCACGCAGAACTCCCTGACCTCTATCTGCCTGATTGAAGGGTTCGGGCGAAAGGTCAACTCCGTGGTGTTGTCGAAGTTGACCATGAAATCCACGTCGCAGCTTTCGCAGTAGACCTGTGCACTGATGCCCGTCAGCGAGCGGCTGGAGGCTGCGGCCCCGCGACAGTGCGGGCAAAGCAAGTCCCATTGCAGGTCAAGCAGTCCTACGCGCGTGGCCCACAGGCAAGTTTCCAGAACATCCTTTCTGGGAAAGCCCCAGTAGTCCGCGAGCGCGTGCGAGCGTATGCGGGCCAGAGTCAAATCGTCCGCCTGCTCTATCAACTCAGCAAGCTTGCGTATTATCTCAGGAGACGCGCCCTGCTCTCTGAGCTTGTCGCTCAGAGCGCGTAGTCGCTCGTGGCCTCCCGTGGTGAAGTTGGCCTGCGAAGGTTGAAACCGAAGCTTCTCGCCGCTTGAGGCCAGTTCGTCGTAGCGGCGAAAGGCTGCGGCGAAACTCCTGCGACTTATGAGACCGATTTGAAGAGGGATGGCCGTCAGCCCCAGAGCGGACTTCGGCTGCGCCCAGACTTCGTAAACGAGATGAGTGCCGCCTTCATCCTTGGGCTTCAGTTCCGCCTGCACGCGCATCTGCGCCACAGGGCCTTTCAGGTAGCGGCGCACTACGCCGAAGCGATAAGGTCTTATCCACTCGAAAGGCTCTTCCTCCCACTCGACTTTGACGCCGAAGCGCGAGAGGCTCAAACGGCGCGCACCTTCGCCCTGCGACTTCTTATCACCGTTTTCAACCGAGACCTCCGGCACGCCCGTATCGCGGTTGAAGCGATTCGTGTCGGCCACAAACGGCCACAACTCTTCGGGGCTGGCTTTGAGGTCATACTCCCAACGGTAATGAAACTCGCGGTAGGCCATGCGCTACATGGTAAAGGCAAAAGGGAAAAGATAAAAGAGATTAGAAGTCAAAGGCCGGAGATTGAGTAGTTGTTTCCAACTCAACCTCTGGCCTCTAATCTCTGCTCTTTTATCTCAGACTTCTTTGTATTCCGAGTTGACATCTTCGTCGGAGTAGGCGACGCGGTAGTTGGGTGATTGAAGCTGTTTGGTAATGAGCAGGTCGTCTTTTGTCTTCAGGAGGTCTGCGCGGCTGTAGACGGATAGCTCGAAGTTGTAGCCGTGCGTGATGGCGTCCTTGGGGCAAGCCTCCACGCAGTAGCCGCAGAAGATGCAGCGACCGTAATCAATGTTATAGACGCGCGCGTAGCGCTCTTCGACGCCAGTGCGTTCTTCTGCGGGCCTGGGGTCGTCCGCCGCTATGATGTAGATGCACTCGCTCGGACAAGCCGCAGCGCAGAGGAAGCAGGCCACGCACTTTTCGCGGCCCAGTTCGTCTACGTGCAGAAGGTGCTGGCCGCGATAGCGCGGCTGCATCGTCACAGGCTCATCCGGGTACTCGACCGTCCACTTCTCTTTAGGAATATAAGATAAGGTAACGCCCATGCCCTTGATGATGGCCTTGGTTGATTCTATGACATCGCTGATGATTGACATACTGACACCCTGGGTTAAAGCCTGACTGTTTCTCTTTTCCGGCAGCGTTTACAGCTTCATTCTACGCTCAACGCGCGTTGAGCGCCAACCCGGAGCCCGGCGCTTTATCTGAAGCCGCCTGCAAGCGCAATGAGAATAAAGAGCAGAGTTAAGACTACCGAAATGGCACCAAGGGCTATGCCCGCGTAAGCCATGCCCTTGCCGCCGCCGTAGATGGCTGGCTCGTTCTTCTCTTTATTGAGAGCCATGACTCCCAGGATTATGGCAACCGGCCCCGTGATTATGCCAAGGCAGACGAGGCTCAGGATGCCAAGCACCAGAGAGGCTATAGCCAGCGTCTTCTGCTGGCCGCCGCCCGCGCCAGGGAATGGCGGAGGCGGAGGCGCTTGCCAGCCGGTTCCGCCCATCACCTGCGAGCCTGGCTGGTAACTGCCGGGCGTGTCGCCCCAACCCGTCTGCTGCTGCGGCGCGGGCGGAGGCGCAGACCAATCGTTCTGTGCAGCAGGCGGCTGCGAAGGCCAATCGCTCGGAGGCTGCCCGAACGGCCCCGAAGGCGCGTTCACTTTCGGCGGCGAAGCCATGATGGTGGCCTGCGGGTCAAAGGAGGACGGCGGCGCATCTGTGACGAGCGGGGTGCCGTCGTTAGGGCAAAAGCTCAAAGCATCGTCGGTGTATGTTCTTTCGCAACTCGGGCAACGTTTCATCTTCGCTCTCCGTTTCAATCGTGTGCGCCGCAAACCACTCAAGCGCTCTCAAGAAAAAGTTTTAGACCAGCTCTATCTGGCTGAAGAAGTATGAGATTTCCAGGCGCGCGTTCTCCTCCGAATCCGAGCCGTGGACAGCGTTCTCGCCCACGGATGCGCCGAACTCTTTGCGTAGCGTTCCCTCTTCGGCCTGGGCAGGGTTGGTCGCGCCCATCAAATCACGCCAAGCGCGCACGGCTCCATCCTTCTCAAGCGCCATCACCACGCAAGGGCCGCCCGACATGAACTCCGTCAACTCCCCGAAGAAGGGACGCTCGCGGTGAATAGCATAAAAGCCCTCGGCCTCGCGCCGGGTCATGTGTATGAGCTTCATGGCGCGCAGGTGAAAGCCGGAGTCCGTAATGCGCGCGATTATCTGTCCAATCTTTCCTGCCCGAACCGCGTCGGGCTTGATGATACCGAAAGTTAAAGTTCCTACTTGTTCCGCCATTAAGAAATTTTTCCTATTTGTTGATTTGAGATTGCAAGGGAATCGGATTCGAACAGGATGGACAGGATAAAGAAGAAGCAATTCTTTTACTTATCCTGTTCATCCTGTTAATTTCCTTCTTCTCTCATATTGAAACTTTTGTCAGGCCGAAGCGCCTGCGCCGAGCGCGTCTTTCATGGCCTGGCCTATGTCTGCGGGCGATTGCACGACGCGTATGCCAGCCTCTTCGAGCGCCTTCATCTTCTCGGCTGCCGTTCCCTTGCCGCCCGCGATGATAGCGCCCGCGTGGCCCATGCGGCGTCCCGGCGGCGCGGTCTGTCCGGCTATGAAGGCGACGATGGGTTTTGTGACGTTCGCTTTGGCAAAGGCGGCTGCGTCCTCTTCGGCGCTGCCTCCGATTTCGCCTATCATCACTATGCCGTCCGTCTCGTCGTCGGCCTGAAAGAGCGCCAGAGCGTCTACGTGCGTGGTGCCTACGATGGGATCGCCGCCAATGCCTATGGCTGTCGATTGCCCAAGGCCGAGCGCCGTCAACTGTCCCACTGCCTCGTAGGTCAGCGTCCCAGAGCGAGAGACCACGCCTATGCGTCCCTCCTTGTGAATGTGGCCGGGCATAATGCCTATCTTGCATTTGCCAGGGCTGATGATGCCAGGACAGTTCGGGCCTATGAGACGCGTGGCCTTATCCGACAAGTACTCCTTGACCTTCACCATGTCGAGCACGGGGATGCCTTCCGTGATGCAGACCACGAGCGCAAGACCCGCGTCTGCGGCTTCCATGATGGCGTCTGCTGCAAACGCCGGAGGGACATAAATCACAGAGGCGTTGGCCCCCGCCTGCTTCACGGCATCGGCCACGGTGTTGAAGACCGGAATGCCCTCATGCGTGGTGCCGCCTTTGCCGGGCGTCACGCCTCCGACCACATTCGTTCCATACTCGACCATCTGCTTGGTATGAAACGTACCCTCTTTGCCAGTGATGCCCTGCACCACCAGGCGCGTCGATTTATCTACCAGAACGCTCAAGGCTACTCCTTCAAGAACAGTGATAAGTGATAAGTGACGAGTGACAAGATAAAACGTGCAAGGGTTTCATGCAAGTTCGAAGCGGTCGCCGTAATTGGGGACGTTTGTTTCCCAGCCGAAGCGCTCGCGTATGCGCGCGGCCATAGCATTAGCGGCTTCAGGCTCGCCGTGCGTCAGGAAGGTCTTGCGCGGTGGCGCGGGCAATCCTTCCAGCCAGCGTATGACCTCTTTCCAATCTGCGTGCGCGGAGAAGCCGCCTATGCGCTCTATGTGGCAGCGCACGGGAACGAACTGTCCAAGGACTTTCACTTCACGCTGTCCGTCCAAGATGCGCCGTCCGGTAGTGCCCGCCGCCTGATAGCCAACGAAGACAATGGTCGCGCGCTCGTCCGGCAGGATTCTCAGAGCGTGATGAAGAACGCGCCCGCCCGTCATCATCCCCGAAGCAGAGATGAGAATGCGAACGCCGCTCTCTTGATTAAGCCGCTTGGACTCTTCGCGCGACGAAGCCGTTATCATAGAGTGCGTCTTCAGAGGATGACGACGGTCGCGCAGGATGGTCGTGTACTCTTCGTCGTGCTCCTCTTTGCGATTGATGTAAGCTTGCGTGGCTGCGGCGGCCATTGGCGAATCCACACGCACGGGCAGAATGGGGATGCGCTTGGCGTCCTCAAGCTCACGAATCAGATAGACAATCTCCTGCGTGCGGCCTATGGCGAAGGCCGGAATCAGGACAGGCCCGCCGCGCTCTATTGCATCCTTGATGATTCGCTCAAGCGCGTCTTCCGGCCTTTCAGGGTCGTGCAGGCGGTCGCCGTAGGTTGATTCCACCAGAAGATAATCGCACTGCGGCGGCGCTACGGGGTCTGGAATAATCGGCTGGTCGTAATGGCCCAGGTCTCCTGAGAAGAGAACGCGACGGCCCTTTTTATCGCGGCCAGCGACCTCTATATCCACCAGGACAAGGCTTGAGCCAAGGATGTGGCCCGCTATGCGAAAGCCTGCGCGTATGCCGCGCGCGACCTGTACAGGCTCGCCGGTATTGTCTACACGGTGTATTAGCTTGATGGCTTCGCGCGCATCGTCTTCAGTGTAGAGCGGGAGCGCGGGCTTGTGCTTGCTCAGGCCGTGACGGTTGCGGTACTCGGCCTCTTCTTCCTGTAGGCGCGCAGCGTCGGGCAGAAGGATTCTCACAAGGTCTGCCGTGCCGCGCGAGCAATAGACGGGGCCGCGAAAGCCTTGCGCCACAAGACGCGGCAGGTAGCCTGTGTGGTCTATGTGCGCGTGCGTGATGAGCACCGCGTCGAGTTCCGCCGGATTAAAAGGCGGCTCCTGCCAGTTGCGCTCACGGAGTTCCTTCAAGCCCTGGAACATGCCGCAATCGACCAGCACCTTCGAGCCGTTCGATTCAATCAGGTACTTGGAACCCGTCACGCTGCCCACGCCGCCCCAGAAAGAGATGGTCGCCACTTTTCCTGCCTCCTACGCCGTTGCTGAATGAATAGCTGTCTCGGTTGATTCTACACGAAGATGGGAATTAACAGGATAAACAGGATAGAGAAAAAGCAATCAATCTCTCTTTATCCTGATAATCCTGTCCATCCCTGTTTGATTCCGTCTTGCAAAATGAAATGGCGGGAGCGTCACTATTTGCGGCGCAACCGAGCATGAAGGATGCTAAAAGCGGGCGTCATGCATTATCATGTAAGAGAGCGCGAGCGCCGCCGGGTAGCTCAGGCGCTCATGAACGAATAAGCGGCAGGAATTTTTATTCGAGGAGAGAATTTGAATGTTCCCCCATCTTCGCAATCATCACAGACTTCTTTCAATAGCCTTTGCTCTTTCGCTTCTTTTAGCGTCGCTGTCAACCGCCACGGCGCAGAAGAGACAGACGGAAAAGAGCGAAATCCCGACCGTAGGCGACCCCATCTCCGCAGCCTTGAGCCTTGGCTCAAGCATCATTAATTCGGCCACGGGTCTTATTCAAAGCGACCCCTACTCGCAGTTCAGGGGCGAGCGCTACACCACCGCGGGACTGCTGAGCGAGCGCGACGAGATAAAGCTAGGCAATCAACTGGACGTAGAGATTCGCAAGAAGTCGGAGATTACAACCGAAGGGCAGGAGCGCGTCAACCGCATAGGCAACCGCGTAGCCCGCGCAAGCCTTCGTCCCAACATGGTCTATCGCTTTCACATCATACGCGACAGAGAGGTTAACGCTTACTCCGCGCCGGGCGGTCACGTCTACATCACAACGGCGCTGCTGGCTATGGCTAATGACGACGAGCTTGCGTCCGTCCTCTCGCACGAGATAGGACACGTCGTCGCGCGTCACAGCTTGAAGACGATTCAGCAGTCGCAGTTTCTTGGCGGCATAGCGGATTTGATAGGCTCCGTGACGGGCGTTGCGGGACAGGAAGCAGGAGAGATTGGCAAGGCTGCGGCCTCGATTGTGGCGGGCGGACTGCTGGCCTCTCATAACCGCGAAGAGGAGCGCGAAGCAGACTTTCTGGGCGTCAACGGGATGGTGCGCGCCGGATTCAATCCGCAGGGAATGATAACCATGTTCCAGAAGATACAGCGCGTGAGTCAGACGAACCCTGACCTTCTAGGCTCGCTCTTCTCGGATCACCCGGACGTGCAGGAGCGAATCGCAAACACACGCTACGAAATCAACCGCCTGCGCGGCAGAGGACAAAGCTGAAAAGCAGGCTATAAATATTACGCCTCTGGCGGGGATGAAGACCTGTAGCGCGTGCGGGCGAAGACGACCAGGAGCGCGGGCAGCAGCAGGCCAAGATTGCGAAGCGCAGTCGAGACGCCCAGTTGACTGGCTATGATGCCGCCGAAGCAGCCGCATTCGAGCGGCTCGCCGTGAAGCACCTGCGTGTAGTAGAGCGCGTAAGCGGCAAAGCCCACGAGCAACAGAGCAGCCCACACGCCGCCCAGTCGCACGTAGCGCGGCCAGATAAGCAGGACGACCGCAATCAACTCAAGCACGATGACCGCGACGGCGACCGGCCAGGCCCATCCTGCCCAGACTAGATTCGAAACGTTCGCGGCGAAATCGCTCAACGTGTAAAGCTTCGCGCCGGCAGCGAACAGAAAGAGCGCCGCCAACCCGAACCGACTAATCTCTGCCAGCACCCTGAGCAGCTTCATAAATTAGGTGTTGAGCCTATCCCGCCAGAGCCACGACCTTTTCTGCGGCATCCTTCATTCCGTTCGCCACGGTGAAGTTCATGCCGGACTCCGAAATGACACGCTGGCCTTCTTCGACGTTCGTGCCTTCGAGGCGCACGACCACGGGAACGTTGACGCCCAAGTTCTTTGCCGCTCCGACCACGCCGCGCGCCACCATGTCGCAGCGCACTATGCCGCCAAAGATATTTATTAAAACGGCTCGAACGTGCTCGTCCGCGAGCAGGATTCTGAAAGCAGCCTCCACGCGCTCCTGGCTTGCTCCGCCGCCCACGTCCAGAAAGTTCGCAGGCTCGCCGCCAGCCAGCTTGATGATGTCCATAGTCGCCATAGCCAGCCCCGCGCCGTTAACCATGCACGCTATGTTGCCGTCCAGCTTGATGTAGTTGAGGTCGTATTTGGACGCTTCTATCTCAAGCGGCTCCTCTTCGTGCAAGTCGCGCAAGTCCATGAACTCCTTGTGACGGAAGAGCGAGTTGTCGTCGAAGTTCACCTTCGCATCGAGCGCAATCAGCCGCTTGTCTTTGGTGAGCAGAAAGGGATTGATTTCCATCAGCGACGCATCCATCTGCTCGTAAGCCGTGTAGAGCGCCTGCATGAACTTGACCGCCTGATTGACAAGCTCGCCCGGAAGCCCCAGACCGAAGGCCAGCTTTCGCGCCTGGAACGAGCGGAAGCCTACAGCCGGGTCAATCGTCTCCTTGAGAATCTGTTCGGGCGAGTGCGCCGCCACCTCTTCAATGTCCATACCGCCCGCAGCCGAAGCCATGAAGACCGGACGACCCGTCGTGCGGTCAAGCACAATGCCTAAGTAAAATTCTTTATCAATCGGCAGCCCCTCTTCTATCAGGAGCACGCGGACTTCCCTTCCTTCCGGGCCTGTCTGGTGCGTGACAAGCTTCATGCCGAGCATCTGACGCGCAATCTCCTGCGCCTCGTCCGCGCTTCGTGCGAGCTTGACGCCGCCGCCTTTGCCGCGCCCGCCCGCATGAATCTGCGCCTTGACGACCACTACTTCCGTCCCCAATTCTTTCGCCGCGTGATACGCCTCCTCACTTGAGCGCGCGACGATTCCTCGCGGCACCGCGACGCCGAACCTTCTTAAAAGCTCCTTGCCCTGATACTCGTGTATCTTCATTCTTACGGCCCCTCACATGGATTGTTTGATTGCTGCTGATAGCGGAAGAGTGTATCCACAAAGAAGGCAAAAGTAAAAAGGTGAAAGGGCGTATAAAAGCGGATTAATATATAATTTACTCGCTCTGCGGACTTTTGCCCTTTGCCTGAAGAGGAGATGATTCAAGATGAGCGAAGTGACCGTGACCTCTCTTAAGAATCTACAGAACGAAGTGCGCTACGGCGACAACCGAACGCTTTTGATTGACGAGCCGGAGAGCCTGGGCGGCGACGGCGCAGGCCCTGACCCTTACACGCTTCTGCTTTCCGCCCTGGGCGGCTGCATCTCCATGACCGTGACGCTCTACGCGCGCAGAAAGAACTGGCCGCTTGAGCGCGTCACGGTGCGCCTGCGCCAGCAAAGGATACACGCCAAAGACTGCGCCGAATGTACAGGCGCAACGGAAGGCTACATACACCGCATAGAGCGCTCTGTAACTATTGAAGGAGCGCTTAACGAAGAACAGCACGCGCGCCTGCAAGAGATTGCACACAAATGCCCCGTTCACAAAACGCTCAGTTCAGAGATTGTCATCACGGAGTTGAAGGATTGAGGCGCTGGAATTTAACAGGATAGACAGGATAAAAGAAGAGCTATTGTCTTTTCTTTATCCTGTCTATCCTGTTAATTAATCCCTTTTCTAAACTACTTTGGCGCGTTGGCTATGCACTGCTTCTCGGTTGATTTGGCTGCGGCTATAGCGTCCCTTCTCTCTTTGCCCTTCAGTCCCCTTGCGCCCTTCACGGCAGCCGCGTAATCCTCCTTGCACTTCTTAATCGCGGCGTAATGTTCCGGGCTATACTTCTTCTTGTTGTTTTTTGCTAAGGCCGCAGGCGCTGCCACGCCGAGCGCCATCGTCAGCACAAGCGCCGAATGTATCAGAAACCTTCTCATCATTTGCTCCTTCAAATTTGTAGGATTTTTTGGTTCCTGCGTGGCTCAAGAACTCTGCACGACCTTTGCGATTAGCAAGCGGCGCGCCACTATCTAAAACCCGAAAGAGCGCGAGAATCTATCCCGCCATGTGTGGCACTATGGTCAAAGCAGCAATTTAGCCACGACGAAGGCGAACAATCTCATGAAAGAGAAAAGGCCCGCGACTTTATTAGAGTCACAGACCTTTTTCTGACTATCGGGACGCCGAGATTTGAACTCGGGGCCTCTTCCACCCCAAGGAAGCGCGCTACCAGGCTGCGCCACGTCCCGTTAAATTTCCTGAATAGTATCTACGGAAAAGCTTCTCCGGTCAAATGCCGAATCTGCTCTTTAGCTCTGGCTGAAGGTGAATGTAAGAGAGCTTACTTTCTCTCTAAATCTGCGCTGCCGGAATCCAATATGATGAGGAGTTCCTGCAACTGTGTAGCTAGACGGCGCAGGGATGTGCGCTGGTCTGATGATAGTGTCAGGTTAGAGGCTGGCGGCGGCGCTTCCGATGAGAATGCGGTGGAGGGTACGGCCTGCATTGGAACGGGCTGAGTGGTGGTGGCGGCCTGCGCGCTCATTTCAGGCGTCACGACCTTGAGCTTGCTTGCGCCGCGCAGTTCCGACGCCAGCTTCTTCTTCGCCCCGGCTATAGTGTACTGGTCGTCGTATAGAAGCTCTTTGATACGCAGGGCCATTTCAACATCGCGCTTGCGATAGGTGCGCTGGCCCGCGCGATTCTTCTGGGGCGCGAGCATGGGAAATTCCGATTCCCAGTAGCGCAGCACATGCGCCTGCACGCCCGTCAAATCGCAGACTTCGCCAATCTTGAAGAAGAGTTTTTCAGGGATGGCAACGGCAGCGCGGTTCATAATTGCTCACCTTGCTGTGGGAAGCTGTGTTCGTGTGACCCGAAATTTAGATTAAGAAAAGTGCGGCTCTCGAATTGACCCGCCCGGCACCAGACTGCTACGGCAGATGTTACTCGCACGCCCTAATCGTGTCAATAGTTGTATTTACCCCGCGCGACCTGAAGTTAGTTCGAGACGCGCGGCCAGAGGGGGATTCGCGCAGGGCTTTTCCCGCAAAAGAGCCGGAATTCCTCAGATTTCCGGCCTTTTTCTAGAAAAAGCCAGGAAAAGCGTGGCCGCTTAAAAATTTATTGAAGATTAAATTCAAGGTGCTATAATCCGTTCATTGCGTGAGCCTCCTTTTGGTGAGGTTGTGAGAGACGAAGCGGGCTGCCCGAAACTGAAGCGGCCCGCTTTTCTTTTACATGAATCAACCCGCTACCGGAATTCAAACAGGGATGGACAGGATTATCAGGATAAAGATAAAGCAATAGCTCTTCTTTTTTATTCTGTCTTATCCTGTCCATCCCTGTTAATTTCTCTCTTCGCCTTCGCGCGGGCGGTGGACGCTTTGCCGAAGGGCAAGCTATAATCCCGCTTCCCTGTTCGCCGCTTAAATTCACCGGAGGTTCACCGCGCATCGTGTCCACATCTCAGTCTCTCTTTCGCCTGGCTTCCCGCCTTGACGAAGTAGGCTTTTCAGACATCGTAGCCATTCGCAACAAGATTATGGAGCTTCGCGCGGCGGGCGCTACCGTTTACCAGTTCGAAGGCGGAGAACCCTACAGCAACACTCCCGATTACATCAAAGAGGCCATGACGCGCTCTCTAGCGGAGAACAGGACGCGCTATGCTCCGTCTTCCGGCATACAGGAGTTGCGCGCGGCCATCGCGGACAAACTGCGCGAGCGCAACGCAATGAGCGAAGCGCGCGAAGAGCATGTGATAGTTTTGAACGGCGGCATGCAGGGGCTTTTCGGAGCCTTTCAATCCGTGGTCAATCCGGGCGAAGAGGTGATGGTCTTCTCTCCCTACTGGACGCCCATCAAAGACCTCATAGGCCATTGTCAGGGCGCAACCGTTCTGGTTCCGACCGATGAGGCGCGGCGCGAAGGCTTCGCCGCAACCTTGGCGCGTTACTTGACGGCTAAGACACGCGTCATCTATTACAACACGCCGCAGAATCCCACGGGCGTAGTCTTCACGCGCGCAGAGGCCGAAGAGGTTGCGCGCTTTGCCAGGGAGCACGACCTGATTGTCATAGCAGACGAAGCCTATGAAGATTTGGTTTACGAAGGCGAGCACGTATCCATAGCCTCGCTCAAAGGGATGTTCGAGCGCACGATTACATCTTTTACTTTATCGAAATCCTACGCCATGACGGGCTGGCGCATAGGGTATGCGGTGGCCGCAGAACCTTGGATGACCGGACTCAAGAAGACGACGCTCTATTCTACGAACGGCGTCTCGACGCCTACGCAGTGGGCTGCGCTCGCGGCTTTCCAGACCGCATCGGACTTTCTGGAAACATCTCGTGCGGCTTACCGCGACCGGCGCGACCTGTTGATAGCGGGCCTTTGCGAGTTGGGCTTAACGTGCGCGCCTCCCGCCGGAGCCTTCTACGCGTTCCCGGATGTCACGCGCATCAGCACAGACAGCCGCAAAGCATCCGAGATTCTTCTGGAGCGCGCACAGGTCGCAACAGTCCCCGGCGTGGTCTTCGGCCCGCACGGCGAAGGCCATCTGCGCTTCTCCTTCTCGACCTCACTGGAAACAATCCAGGCGGGCCTGGATTCCCTCAGACGCAACCTGTGAAAAGCAGTGATGAGGGATGAAGAAAGAGAAGTATTTGAGAATCGCGCCCGTCGCTCATCAAAGAACTCTCCGCGCAGTGAATTCGACTTCATCAACTCAATCCGGCAGAAAGCGCTAAGACACAGAGAATCTTTTAACTCATCGCCCGGCACTCGTCGCTCATCACTTCTTCACGGCATAGGCGATGACGCGGCTGTGTTTGAGCAGCGCGGCGGGTTCGACACCGTGATGACGGCAGACCTGCTGGTCGAGGATGTTGATTTTCGTCTTTCAACTACGCCGCCGCGTCTTCTGGGACACAAGGCTCTGGCGGTTTCGCTCTCTGACATAGCGGCTATGGGAGCGCGCCCGCGCTTTGCTCTTCTCTCGGTCGGAGTCCCGCGCTCCGTTTGGCGTTCGGGATTTCTGGACGAGTTCTACGAAGGCTTCTTTGCGCTCGCGCATCGCTACCACGTTGAGCTAATAGGCGGAGACGTTTCGCGCACGCCCGAAAGGGTCTTGATTGATTCCATCGTGATTGGAGACGTGTCGCACGGCTCTGCCGTTACGCGGGCGGGTGCGCGGCCCGGCGATCATATCTTCGTCACGGGGAATCTGGGCGGCGCGCACGCAGGGCTTAGCCTTCTTGAAAATGAAATCAGGAGAGCGCCCGTTGGCCGCCGGATTATCGAACGCCTCGTAAGTCGGCACAGGCGGCCAGAGCCTCGCGTCTCGTGGGGCGCGATGCTTGGCGAAGAAGGCTTGGCGACCGCCATGATAGACCTCAGCGACGGGCTTTCATCCGACCTCGCGCACCTCTGTCATGAAAGCAAAGTCGGAGCGCGCATAGACGCCGCGCGCATTCCCGTTGACCCGCTCGTTGAGCATCTAGCCGATAAGCTACGGCTGAACCCGCTCGAAGCGGCGCTCAACGGCGGCGAGGATTTTGAGCTTCTCTTCACCATTCACCCGCGCGACCTCCAGCGTCTTCCCAAACGCATAGGCACCGTGCCAGCAACTTACATAGGCGACATAACCGACGAGCGCGACCTTATCCTCCTTCGTCAAGGCAGACGCCTTCGCCAATTGAATCCGCGCGGCTTCATGCACTTCTCTTAATGAAGGGCCGCAGTGATTAGTTTGACTCTCCGCCCCGTCCACGCCTAGACTCTTTTTTAGAGAAACATCTCTCTTAAATTTAACGTAAGGCCGCTTGAGGCGGGTCTATTAGAGTAATGCTTAGATTTCAAAATACGCTGACCAATCAGGTGGAAGAGTTTCGTCCCATGCGCGAGGGCGAGGTGGGAATGTACATCTGCGGCCCTACCGTCTGGAGCCACGCGCAGATAGGAAATTTCCGCTCGTTCGTCTTCGGCGACATTCTCAGACGTTACCTGGAGTTCAAGGGCTACAACGTTACACACGTCATGAACATCACGGACGTGGAAGACAGAATCATAGCTTTCTCCGTAGAGAAGGGACTGACGATTGACGAGTACACGGCTGAATACATAGCCGCGCTCTGGGAAGACTGGGACGCGCTCGGATTAAAGCGCCCGACGATTGTTCCGCGCGCCACGCAGCACATAGCGGAGATGGTCTCTATTATAGAAAAGCTGGAGGCGCACGGTCACGCCTATCGCTCGGACGATTCCGTTTACTATCGCATCAACTCGTTCCCGGAATACGGCAAGCTCTCAAAGATAAATTTCGCTGGCAACATCGCCGGAGCATCGGAACGCGTAGACACAGACCGTTACGACAAAGAGGACGCGCGCGATTTCGCTTTGTGGAAGGGCGCAGAGACGCCGGACGAGCCTGCGTGGGATTCTTCTTTAGGGCGCGGGCGTCCCGGCTGGCACATAGAATGCTCTGCCATGTCAACAAAGTACCTTGGCGAAACTTTCGACATTCACGCGGGCGGCATTGACCTGGTGTTCCCGCATCACGAGAACGAGATCGCGCAGAGCGAAGGCGCTACGGGCAAACAGTTCGTGCGCTACTGGCTGCACGCTGAGCACCTGAAGGTCGAAGGCGAAACCATGTCCAAGTCCAGGGGCAACTATTACACCTTCCGAGACCTGCGCGGGCTTGGGTATTCGCCCACGGCCATTCGCTACTATCTCCTGAGCGTGCCTTATCGCAAGCAGCTTAACTTCACTTTCGAGGGCTTGCGCGCAGCCGAAACTACTGTCGAGCGCTTGCAGGATTTTCGCAAGCGTCTGAAAGAGGCGCGCGTAGAGCCGGGTAAAAACGAAGAGGTTCATCAGGCGATGACGCGTGCGCTCATGGAATTCGAGGCGGGGCTTGACGATGACCTCAACACGTCGGTTGCGCTCGCGGCGCTTCATAACCTTATGCGAGAGGTCAACACGGCGCTCAGGGATTACACCGTGCTGGAAGACAACAAGCGCGAGTTGCTCGAACTGCTAGACCGCTTCGATTCCGTCCTCAACGTTCTGGGCCATGACGAAGCCGCAATGCTGGACGCGGAGGTTCAGGCTTTGATTGACGAGCGGCAGGAAGCGCGACGCCGCAGAGACTTCGCACGCGCAGACGAGATACGCGACCAGCTTTCAGCGCAGGGCATCACACTTGAAGACACCAAGGACGGCGTGCGCTGGAAGCGCCGTTGACACCGTTCGATTGTAGGTGATAGAAAAGCTGTAGCTTATTTTTAGCATCGAAACTTTATGACCTCCGCATTCGGCTTACATTTACGCCCGCTCGAATCACGCGCGAATCTCTTCGCGGACTAGCCACGCGGCACGCCACCTTTTCGCACTTAAACTTTCATCTCTGTAAACTTTCCCTCGCAACAATGGAAGGAGAAATTCCACATGTCTTCTGTTGCAACGCTGAAGAGGCCGGAGATTAAGACGGCTCTGCCCGGCCCGAACGCTCAAAAGATAATCGAAGCGGACGCTCAGTTCGTCACGCCTTCGTACCCCCGCCCCGATTACAAGCTCGTCATAGAGCGCGGTGAAGGCGTGTGGGTGACGGATGTTGACGGCAACGTTTTTCTTGACTGCAACGCTGGCGTCGCAGTCTGCAACACCGGCCACTGCCACCCGGAAGTGGTCAAGGCCGTACAGGAACAGTCCGAAAACTTTCTGCACATGTGCGGCACGGACTTTTATTACAACCTTATGCCCGCATTGGCGCGAAAGCTAGATGAGATAGTGCCTGTCGAAGGCCCAACGCGAACGCACTTTGCCAATAGCGGCACCGAGGCCATAGAGACAGCCTTGAAGCTCGCCATGCACGCCACAGGGCGCGAGAAGTTCATAGCCTTCTTCAACAGCTTTCATGGCCGCACGCTGGGCGCTCTCTCCCTGACTTCATCGAAGGCCGCGCAGCGCAGTGGATTCAAGCGCCAGCTTCTTGACGTGACGCACGTTCCCTTCCCCAACGTCTTTCGTCATCCCTTCACGGGCGAGCGCACAACTCCTGAAGAAGCCAGCCGCGCCAGCCTGGACTGGATTGAAAATCGCCTCTTCAAGACGACTGTGCCGCCGGAAGAGTGCGCCGCGATTGTGGTCGAATGCGTGCAGGGCGAGGGCGGCTACGTGCCAGCACCGCGCGAGTTTCTTCATGGCCTGCGCCGCATCTGTGACGAGCACGGCATACTGCTCGTCGTAGACGAAGTGCAATCCGGCATGGGACGCACAGGGCGTATGTTCGCGTGCGAGCATTACGACCTGAAGGCGGACATCGTTTGCATTGCCAAAGGCATAGCGTCGGGCTTGCCTCTTGGCTTGTGTGTTGCGCGTGCGGGTTTGATGGACTGGAAGCCTGGCGCTCATGCCTCGACCTTCGGCGGCAATCCCGTGGCAATCGCCGCCGCTCTCAAAACGATTGAGTTGCTCGAAAGAGAGCTAGTTGCCAACTCCGCATCGGTCGGCGCGTATCTTCAGGAAGGCTTGCGAAAGCTTATGGAGAAGCACGATTCGATTGGCGACGTGCGCGGGCTTGGGATGATGATTGGCGTGGAGTTTGTGACGGACAAAGCTTCAATGAAGCCCGACCCTGAAATGCGTAATCGCGTGGAGTACGCTTGCTACGAGCGCGGGCTTATCTTGCTCGGCGCAGGCTTCAACACGATTCGCTGGTCTCCGCCTCTCATCCTCACACGCGAAAACGCGGACGTTGCCCTGGAGATTTTCGACGAAGCGATTACGGCAGCCGGGCAAAACCGTCACGCATTATAATGTCGCGTAATTATGCCTTAATCACGCGACATTATGACATAATCTGTCACCGCTAAGGCATAAATAGCTCGTCCTAAGGCATAAGTAGTTTATCTTATGGTTTAGGATGAGTTATTTATGCTTTAGGACGATGTAATTAAGCCATAAGATGGAGAGGTTATGCCATAGGACGGCCTGTTTATGTCTTAGGATGGCGTGTTTAGGCTATAAGATAGGATGTTTAAGCCATAAGTTAACCGATGACCTGTAGGGGCAGGGACTAGCACTGCCCCTACATGCAAGCGAAGTCTCACTGTGGGGCGTCTTTCGCTGACGAGTTGTTCTTTCTGGGCGCAGGCATAGATGCCTCCGCATTGAGGCTTCCCCTGCCGTTGAAGCCGTCGGCTATGCGGCCCGGAACGGATTCGAAATTGAGCGAGAGTTTGCTTTCGTTCTCCGCGAACAATCCCGTGGCACGAAGCGCGTCCGCAGGCATGTCTACAAAAGAGCCTGCGTTGAGATAAGGAATCTTGACCTGCCCGCTTGCCTGCACGACGCCGCTTGCGATGTCTTTCATCTCGCGCGGCTTCGACGCATCCTTGCTCTGAAGATTGAAGAAGAACGTGGCAAGCTCTCCTTCGCGCATCACGCCTATGCCGCCTGTGATTCCGAACGTCTGACTGCGCCCCGCGATTCCGCCCGACATGGTAAAGCTTCCATCCTTGACCTGATAATTGCGAATCATAGAGCGCCACGTTCGACCGACATCGAGCGCCAGCGATTCACGCTCGCTGATTGGCACGGCCACGACCGCGAACGGATAAGTTATCACCTGAATCGTCATGGAGCCTTTGGGCGGCATGTTTTCGTCCACGCGCAGAGCGCCGTTGCCTGCCTGGCTGAAGCGCACGCTGTAACCGCCCGTGCGCCGCTCGCCCAGGAAAGCCGCCACGACCAGATTCGACTTGAAGAAATCCTGGCTCTGTTCCGGCAGGTTGGAAACAAGCTTGCGAAGCGCGCCGTACGTTTCGGCATCGCGCGCCACGGCTATGAAAGCATTGCTCACGGGGCTGTGCTGTCCTTCGGCAAGCCTCTTCAAATCGCCCTTAGCCTCCACACGCTCCTGCTGATTACTGTTGGGCTGCGCGCCAGCCTTCGCCTGTTGATTGGCGCTCTTCACCTCGCCCTTCTTTTGACTATCACACGCGGACGCACCGTTCAAAGCGAACGACACCAGCAACACGGCAATCAATCCGGCCTTTACACTCAACATCTCTTTCACGCTCCAATCAAATCAATCTCACGAGCGACATGATATAGCGGAGAGAGCGCCCGCCCGCAACTTAGAACGCAATCATCCACACAAAGTTGCACGAAAAAGCGGTCAGCCATCAGCCATCAGCTATCAGCAATTTGTCTTCCGGCTGATGGCTGATTGCTTTCTTAAAATCTTTGAGGGATGCCGCGAACGGAGCGGACTGTGTCGCGCGCTATCAGTAGCTCTTCGTCGGTCGGGATGACGTAAGCCGCGAGGCGCGAGCCTTCGAGGCTGATGAGTCCTTCGCGTCCCTGCGTGTGCGCCGCGTTCCGCGCTTCGTCCAACTCAAGGCCGAGCCATACGAGGCCGTCGCAGATGAGGGCGCGAACCTCCGGCGAATTCTCGCCTATGCCGCCCGTGAAGACCACCGCATCAGCGCCGCCCATCGCGGCAAGATAAGAGCCAATGTATTTCTTCGCGCGGTAGCAGAAGATTTCTATGGCAAGGCGAGCGCGGCGGTCGTTGTTCTCGCGCGCTTCGGCCAGAAGCTCTCGCATGTCGTTGGTCAAACCCGAAATGCCTATCAGGCCCGACTGCTTATTGAGCAAGGTTTCGACCTCCTGCGGCGAGAGTCCTTCTTTGGCCGAGACGAAATCAACTATCGCAGGGTCTATGTCGCCTGAGCGCGTGCCCATGACGAGTCCTTCGAGCGGAGTGAGTCCCATTGAAGTGTCCACGGAATCTCCGCCGCGTATGGCCGCAGCCGAGCAGCCGTTGCCCAGATGCAGCGTGATGACGTTGGTCTCTTCGCGCGAGATTCCGCGAAGCTGTCGATAGCGATAGGCCACGTAACGATGCGACGTGCCGTGAAAACCGTAGCGGCGTATGCGGTGCCGTCTATAGAACTGATAAGGCAGCGCGTAAAGAAAAGCACGTTCGGGCAAGCTCTGGTGAAAGGCCGTGTCGAAGACTGCGGCCTGCGGGAGTCCCGCGCCGAGGACTTCACGCGCAGCCACTATGCCCTTGATGTTCGCAGGATTATGTAGCGGCGCAAGGTCTATGCAATCCTTTATGCCCCTCAGGACATCATCTGTAATCAGAACGGAATGCGTGAAGCGCTCGCCGCCGTGGACTACGCGATGGCCCACGGCGTGAATGTCCGCGACCGACTGCACTTCGCTGATGCCGGAAGCCTCTGAACAGGCCCAACGAATGATGAACTCGACGGCGGCGCGCACGTCCCTGAGTTGCGCCGTCAATCTTTCAGGCTCGCGCCCGTTAGCGTGCAGAGTGACGACGGCTTCGCCGCCTATGCGCTCAAGGTGGCCGCGCGCAAGCCGCCGGTCGGTGTTTCCGGCAATCTGCTCCACGTCCGTCTCTATCAGTTGAAACCTGATAGAAGAGCTTCCGCAATTTAGCACTAAGATATTCATAACTGTTCAAGCAGACGAAGCGCTGCCTCAACTCCTTAGCTTCTCCTGAATCTCCCGCATGCGTGCGCTCAATCGCTCTTCGTCAACAGTGAGGACGTGCCCGTCACGAAAGACTTCCCTTCCGGCCACGACTGTCAACAGAACGTCCTGAGCCGAAGAGCTAAAGATGAGGGCGCTCTCTACATCATAAACGGGTCGCTGGTGCCTACTCTGTAGATTGACGATTGCAAGGTCTGCCTGCAAGCCTGCTTCAAGCGCGCCGGTCATGTTATCTAAACGAGCGGCGCGTGCGCCTCCCGCAGTTGCGGCAAAGAGGGTTTCGCGCGCCTTTATCATCTCGCCCGAAGAGAGACGGTCGCCCGCAGAGCGAGACAGGAGCGCCGCGAAGCGTGCTTCTTCAAGCATATCGCACACGTTGTTGCTCGCCACGGAATCGCTGCCGAGGCCAACGCGTGCGCCTTTGCCCACGAAGGTCGCAAAGGGCGCGCGTCCGTGTCCTAGCTTGGCGTTCGATTTCGGGCAATGTGCAATGCCTGCGTCAGCCTCTACGATTCTCTCTATGTCCCGCTCGCTCGTGTGTATGCAGTGCGCCAGGAGCGGCCTTGCGCGAAGCACGCCGACTTTTTCCAGATACTCTATGACGGAAGTTTCGGGCGCGAGCCATTCAATTCCGCGCAGCGAGAGGTTCGCTGCGAAGGCCCCGCGACCTTCGCGCACCAGTTGCTCTTCGGCTTCAGATTCAGCCGCGTGCATCATCAGAGGAAGCTTCTCGTCCAGACTGAAGCCGGTCAGCATCTCAAGGAGCGGAGCGCAGACAGTATAGATGGCATGCGGCGAGACGCCCGCGCGCACAAGCTCTGTCTCGAAGCCCCGGAGGACGGAAATCTTATCCTTCAGCTTCTCGAAATTCTCGCGCGCCAGTTGTGGGTCAGGGCCGAAAGATTCCTGGTAGACAATACCGCGAAGCCCGACATCAAGGAGTGCGCGCATGGAGGCGCTGGCGGCATCGCTCGCATCGCACAGCGTAGTGACGCCCGCACGCGCGGCCTCCGCAGCCCCCCACGCGGCTGAGATGTAAAGGTCTTCAGTCGTCATGTGGCTGAGACGCGCAAGCGTCAGCTTTACGAGCCAAGCCTTAAAATCATTCTCTTCGCGCTCAAGAAAGCCGCGCATCGCCGTCAACTCCAGATGCGAATGCGCGTTGACGAAGCCCGGCACGATTGCGGCCTCTTTGAAATCTTCGGCAGAAGCCTCGCGGTATTCTTCCGTCAAAGCGGCGCGCGTGCCGACGGCGACAATCCTCTGGCCTTCGACAGCGACAGCGCCCTCTTCAATCGCTTCCCTCTTGACGGGCAGAACCCAACGCGCGCAATAAAGAGTAGTCATAATCTCAAGAGCTATTTTAACAGAGCATGAAATCCAAGCTTATCTCGATGCATGAACATCGCCCTGGTTTGTGAAGGGATGACGCCTTCTCTCCCTGAAGCGCAGGATGAACCACATCATGCCGGAAAGTGAAATCACAAGGCCTCCGCAGGCCGCGACGGGCGTGATGCCGTAGCGGTCTGCTGCGAAGCCGGACGCGAGCATGGAGCCTACCATCATGAGCGTCGTCAGCGTCTCGTAGGACGCGAAGATGCGGCCAGCGTAACGGTTCTCCGTGCGGCTCATCAAAATCGTCTGCTGCGCCGTCCACCAGATGGAGAAGTTAATCTCGCGCAGCACCAGCACGAGCGCAGCGCCCCAGAGCAACGGCATAAGACTGAAGGCCAGCAACCCAAAGCCGTCGAAAATCATGGAGCGGCCCATGCGCGCCCCCATGCTTTCGGATGAACCGGCGTTGAAGCGGCGTGCGAGCGGCGCGCCGAACACTCCTCCCATGCCCATCGCTACAAAGAGGACAGAGATGCCGAAGTCCGTGGGCCGCGCA
Source organism: Pyrinomonadaceae bacterium (assembly GCA_014534425.1). GTDB lineage: Bacteria > Acidobacteriota > Blastocatellia > Pyrinomonadales > Pyrinomonadaceae > JACVRN01. Next base: position 7,142 of record JACVRN010000037.1, on the reverse strand, counting down.
ACCAACCCTGTAGCCGCGCGCTCGCCTAAGTGAGCGCCGAAGATACTGTAGAGAGCACGCGCGACTCCGTTGCCCAATCCCCAGCCTGCGGCGACTACGAAGATGGCCGACAGCACACGCACGCGCCGCACGTAGCGCAAGCCGTCTCGGAAATCCACGAACGCCCGTCGCAGAGCATTCAAGGGAGAGATGCGACCGCGCCGCACAGCATCTCTTTTATGCTCATGCTCGTGCGAAACATCTTCGCTCTTCTTTCTACTCTCTCGAATGCGGCGAATCATTTCGGCGGAGACGAGAAAGGTCGCGGCGTTGAGGATGAAGACGGTGTTGCGGCCTATGAAGGTGGCGACGATGCCGCCGAGCGCGGAGCCTACGGCGATGGTCGCGGCAGTCGTGGAAGCCGAAAGAGAGTTGGCCGCGAGAAGTTCGTCCGTATCACGAACAAGCTGAGGGATAGTCGCGCGCTTCGCAGCGTTGAAAAAAGCGGAGACGGCGAAGAGCGTTGCCCCGACTGTGTAGATAACAGGCAGGGCCGCGAATACGCTTGCGAGCAGAAACCCAAGTGCGAGCAGAGAGCGCAGGATGTCCGCAGCTATCATGACGCGGCGGCGCGCCAAACGGTCAACGACGACGCCCGCTATGGGGCCGAAGATGAAGAGCGGCAGGTGACGCGCTATGGCGTAGATGGCGAGCGCGCGTCCTTCACGTCCTGCGCCTGCCGCCTGAATAGCCAGAGCGAGCACGGCTATGTTGTTAAGCCAGTCGCCTATCTCGGAGACGACCTGCCCCATCCACAGGCGGCGAAAGTTCGCGTTCCCCTTTAGAAGCTGCCCGTAGGTCACGCTGCTATGCAGTCTCCATGGCCTCGCGCGGGCCGCTTCCATTCTTTGTCTATGCTGCTAGTGGCGCGAGCGCGCCTGCTCTTTAACGAGCGATAGCGCTCAAGGATTGAGGTGACGTAGTTCTTCGTCGAAGCGATGTTGATATTGTTGATGAACTCCGCTTCCGTGAGGTTCCGGCCAGTGCCTTGCGGGCTTCGGCTCCAGTCGGCCACGCGCGTAGGGCCAGCGTTGTAGCCCGCGACCATTCGCGCCTCTGTGCCGGGAACGTCGCGGTACTGCTCGTAAAATTTTTCCAGATACCAACAGCCTATCTGAATATTCTTTTCCGGGTCTGAAAGCATGCCCTGGGGGTCTGCGGCCATCTGCCGCTCAAGCTCGCGCATGCCGGTCTGAGCGGCCCACTCGCGTCCCACGGCAGGCGTGACCTGCATCAATCCTATCTCGCCGTCAGCGCCAATCTTCCACGGGCGAAAATAGGTCTCCTCGTAGATGATGCTCCAGACAAGGTCAGGGTCTAGGCGATAGATGCCAGCCTGTCTCTGAATCAGAGCGTCGTAGCGATGAACCCAGTACTGATTGAAGAGATAGAGACCGACGACGCAGAGCGCAACAAGGAGGATGAAGATAAACAGGAGGCGGCGTTTCATTAAAAGTTAGCAATCAGCCATCAGCCGTCAGCAATCAGCAATTAATGAAGCCTTTGGCTGATGGCTGACTGCTGACGGCTGATGGCTGTTTAATTCCTTCGTCTCAGGCCGAGCCAGTAATCTCCTATGGCGAAGGCGCGGTCAGCCCCCTCGTAGCGTGAGCGCAGGGCGCGCTCGTCCAGGACGTGTCCCTGTAACCAGACCTCAGCCGAAAGAGTTGCGCCGATGGCGAGCGGCGCTCCACGAAGCGCGCGGCGATTGACAAGAACTTCCAGCTTCAATCTTTCAAGGTCAACGTAGACCCAGTAAAGTTCGCTGCCGGAGAGAGGATTCCTGAGCGGCTTGAAGGCTATGATGCGGCCCGACAGGCTCCAGTCGTTCTCGTGCGCGGCGCGTTGCGGCGCAGCCTTTTCGAGCGGCTCCCAGCGCACGCCCCGAACCCTCTGGCACACGCGAGCGCGATAAGCCAGCCCGCACAATCCCACGTAAAGCTCCTGCGCGCGAAAGCCTGCCGTGCCAACTTCGGTCAAGTTCTGCAACTCGAAGAGGACTTCCGTGTCCGTGCCGTCGCAGTAGCCATGCACTACGGCTTCGCCTTCTTCATCATATTCCGTCAGCGCCCAGGGGCTTATGCGCTGTGTGTAGCGGGCGCGGAAGCCCGGACGACAATCGGCGTAGAAGATGTCGCCCGTGCCCGATTCGTAAAGCACAGTCCAGACCTCAAGACCTTCGCCGAGTTTCCAGCAACGGCCATGAAGCACAGCGCCGCGACGAGTCAGTTGCGTCGGCTCGCCCTGGTCTCCGGCGCGCTCCGCCAGATGATTGAAAGCTTTCTCGCTAGGGACTTCAAGCCCGATGGTCTCAAAGGTTACGTCCATGACAGAAGAGCTATCGGAAACAAATTAGTCGGCAATGAACTTTTGAATTATTTACCCGCCATGAGAGAAGGGTCAAGCGGATTATCGCGCCACGCGTCGCTTTCGTCTATGCGAAGCGTTGCTTTCGACTTCACTACTTTCGGCGCGCGGCGCGCGGCTGCGAAAGCCACGAATGTTACGCTCCGGCCCATGATGCGGCCTGCGCCCAGAGCGCACCATCTCCATGAAGAGATCAACGTCATAGTCCGCTTCGCGCGACATCTCTTCACGTATCTCGTGAAGCACCTCCAGGAACCTTGGCTTGCGATACATGCTTAGAATAGTAATTAGTAAATCCCGTGAAGTAAATAGCAAATAATGGCGCGGGGAAAAAACTATCTTCTGCTCGCGGGACTCACTATTGACTAATCTCCCTTTCCGTTGCTTCTGAAACCAGGAACTCCGGCGTGACTATCATCGGAACGAAGAAGCCTGCGGCTGTGTTGAATAAACGTATGCGCGCCTGGCGGCGCACGTTCGCCAGATGTCCGAAGTTCCACGTCACCAGATAATCTATCTTGTGAAATGAAGCAAGGGCGACGTGAACCGCGTCGGCTATGAACTTGCGATGAAAGATGCCGCGCGAGATGTAGCCTTCTGCGAGTATGGCCGCTTCGTCCGTCAACTCTACCTGCTCAAGCGGCTTGATTAATTTCAGGTAGCCGGTGCGGTGCGGCTCCTGTGTGCGCTCAAGCTCTCGCTGGACAAGCGGCGAGACGACTGTGCGGTATTCCGGCATCTCGTGTTCCCACCAGCGAATCGTCAGGTCACGGCGAAAAGGCTCGCCGTTATCCAGGTAAGCGCCGACGACAGAGGTTTCAAGATAAAGGCTCTGCTTCATGACACCTGGCCGCCCCTAGAGAGGTTGAGCGGCGTTACCGCTCGATGGAAGATCGTTTCTAGGCATGCTGTTCTTGACAGGCTCAAGCAGCAGAAGCGAGCGCTGAAAATCGAACGTCAGCCGGTACTGTCGCAGGAAGTTTCCGCCGAGCACTCCGGTTTGAACAAACCCTGTCGTTTCGTTAATCGTGTCCAGGTCAAGCACGGCTGCGGCCACTCGCTCGCGCGTGTGCATGCCTATCTGAAGGCGCGGCAGAAGCAGCATTCCAACGTTCTCCGCGATGCCTGCGGCTCCGAAGACCTTCATCTTCGTGGCCTGGGCTATGCGGCTCATCTCGTCATCGCGCGTCAGCCTCTCGCTGATGACGGAGATGCTCGCGCCCGTGTCGACTATGAAATTCAGAGGTCTGTCGATTCCGTCAAGCTTCACTTCGCTTGAAAGAAATCCGCTCGCCGTTGTGCGAAGCGGAACCGCCTGCGAGGCTTGTGCAGCCTTCTGATTATCCTTGTTCTTGAAGACCATGCTTGAGACGGAAAGAGTCTCGGAATCGCGCCCGCGCACGAGCGAGAAAGTGTTCGTGCCGTAATCCACTATGGTCAGGAACTTCGCAATCGCGGACAGCCCTATGTAGCCGTCGACCGGAACCTTCTCGTCATAGAAGTGGCGTATGTAAACGGGCACGCTCTCGACTTTCGCGCCGCCAATGTCTATCGAAGAGAGAAAGCCGTAGACGATTTCAAAGCGCCCACCGCCGCCAAAGCCCCTTGCCATCCCGCCGCGCGCAACCGGCTTCATGCCCAGTCGCTCTGCGGCGCGGTCAGACACGACGCACATGCCTGAGCCTGTGTCCAGCACGAAGCGGAAAGGCTCTCGCTGGCCGTTGATGCGTACCTGTATGATGGGCCGCCCGTCGGGCGCTTCGAAGGGAACGTCAACGCGCTCAGCGCCTCCCACGGCGTAGAGAAAACGGCGTCCGCCAAGATAGCGAAGGAAATCTATCAAGCCTTGAATACGCGCGCGACGGTCAACGTCATAGCGCGGCGCTATCTGAAGAAAGCGCTCGTAAGCGTCTGCGGCCTCCTTGTAGCGCTCTGCGCGGGCGGCTGCAATCGCCAGATTAAAGATAAAGTCAGGCTCGCGCGGGTCAAGAAAGACTGCGCGCCTCAGACCTACAATGCTTTCATCAAGACGATTCTCATAGAAGCTGACCAGAGCCAGCCCTGCGATTGCCAGGGCGTCGTTATCTTTGAGGCTGAGCGCCGTGCGGAACTCTTCAATCGCCATGCGGAAATCGCCGCTTGCAAGGATTGATGCGCCGAGCAAAGCGTGAGCGCGGGCCGAGAGCGGGTCGCTGGCAATGACGCGCGCTGCATGGTCGTATGCGTCCTGTAGATTCCCGCGCTTGAGCAGGGCGTAGCTGAGTCCCAGCCTCGCGGGCTTGTCCCCTGCGTCTGCTTTAAGAAGCTCTCGAAAGAGCTTTTCGGCTATCTCGAAGTCGCCTTCACGCAAGGCGCGCTCGGCTTTCCCACGGGTCTTCTCGTCGGCCTGCGCCGCGACGGGCAACGTGGCTAGCACAAGACACAGGAGAGAGACGGAGAAAATCGTGCTGGCGATTTTTCTGATGCGCGAGCGATGCCGGGAAGGTTTGCTTAAGAAGGGGAATGTTTGGGAGTTCATCTTTCGCTTCCTTACTTCAAAATTTCACCCGTTTTCATAGACCACAGGACAAGATCAAGCTCGTCGAAATCAATTCGTATGTCGCGCGCGAAACTTCGCAGGCGCTCTTCGGTTTCAAGATAGCGTGTGCGCGTCGCGGGCGGCTCAGGCGACTCAATGATGCCAAGCTCTGCCAGGCTTCGCAGGATGTGCTTGTCAAGAATGCCGTAACCACGGAAGCCAACGTTACGCAGGAAGTGGCTGGACTCTTTGTAGCCCAAGCCCTTTATGCGGCGCTCGCGCGCCAGCCAGTCGCGCCGTGCCAGAGGGTCGCGGAAGCTCTCAAGTCTTTCCGAGAGACGCATCCCGCAATCCTCTAGCAGGTACTCGCGCGTGACAGCTACGTAGCCAGAGCGCGAGTTCGGATAGCGATGGCGAGATTGAAGAGCCTCGGCCATCTCCTGCTGGCTCCCTGAATCGAGAAGATGGCGTATGGCTTCAATCGAGCGCAGGCCCATGCGCGCCGAAGCCCCTGCGGTAAAGATGCAGAAGACCAGTTCTTCCCACAGGCGAGCGTCCGAGCGCTCTGCCCAAACGCGACGAAACTCCGCCAGCCGCGCCTCTATCTCCGAGCGTCGCGCCCTGTGCGTCGCAACTATGTTTTCAATGGTGACGGGTTGGCTTAAGACTCGCACGAGGAATCAATTCTCAAGCCGATTCTAAAGTAAAAAGCCAAAAGGTAAAAGAGAAAAGAAGAAACGGGTGCCCGCGCCCTTTTCTCTTTTCATACATCCCTTATCTGTCCGGCGGGCATCAAAGTCCGGCCTGCACGGTTCTCCTCACAGATAATTTTGGGAGTCCTAAAGCGCCTCGGTTCATGCTATGATGCGCCTCCCCCGAAAAAGAGTTTGTTGGAGGAATAAATGTTTCGACCAGGTTTTTATCAAAGGTTCATCTCTGCCCTAGGCTTATTCGCTCTCATAATCGCCTCTCCTCTCGCTCTCTTTGCACAGACAACACAAACAGAAACCGCTCCCCCTGACTTAACAAGGCCCACGGTTCTCTCTCGCCCCGTCACGCCTTCCACCAGCATCGCAACGCCTTCTGAAGCTTCGGCCATCCCTACGACGGGGATGATGGGCATACTCGTAGAGACGCTGGACGGGCAGACGGTGATGGAGCAACTGGGCAACATAGGATTCAACCCAGCGTCCGCAGTCAAGCTTGCCACGGCGCTGGCCGCGCTCAAGACCTTCGGCCCTGAGCATCGCTTCACGACCGCAGTCTGGACGAACGGAACGATTGATAAACTTACCGGCACCATCAACGGCGACCTAATTATCTCTGGCCGCGACCCTTCGTTTCACTACGAGCACGCGGTCATGCTGGCGCGCGAGTTGAACCGTATGGGAATTCGCACAGTGACCGGAGACTTGATTGTTGCCCCGCGCTTTACCATGAACTTCAGTCTGTCGGCGCAGCGCTCCGGCGATGCTCTCTACGACACGCTGGATGCCACGCGCAGACCGGCTGCGGCTTCTCGCGCGTGGACGGACGAGCGCATCAGCTTAGGAGACGCGGCGAGTCTTCAGAGCGTGCCGAGCGTGGCCGTGATGGGAGCCGTTTACGTTGACTCTGTGCCTAGGGGAGCGCGCCCTCTTATGACGCACAACTCAAGCAAGCTAGTGGACGTGCTAAAGGTTCTGCTCTGCTACTCGAACAACTTCATGGCCGAGCGCATCGGCGACACGCTCGGCGGCCCCGAAGGCGTCAGGCGCGTAGCCATCCGAGACGCGGGCGTCAACCCCGCAGACATATCGCTTGCGACCACTAGCGGCCTCGGCGTCAATCGTGTGACGCCGCGCGCGATGATGAAAATATTTCGCACTCTCAGAACGGAGTTGGCGAAGGCCAATCTTTCGCCCTCGGACATCATGCCGGTTGCGGGCATAGACCCTGGCACGCTTCATAAACGCTACACGAGCTATCCTTCGCGCGGCAGCGTGATAGCCAAGACGGGGACGCTCATCAGAACCGACGGCGGCGTCAGCGCCCTCGTAGGACAGATGCGTACTGCGCGAGGCGAAACGCTTCTCTTCGTCATCTTCAACCAGCGCGGAAGCTTCCTGCGGTTCCGAGAATCACAGGACGCGCTCGTCACACAGCTTCAGAACCAGCGCGGAGGCCCAGCCGCCTTCGACTACAAACCCCAGTCGCTCTCCATGCGGCTGGCCGACAC
>JACVRN010000064.1 GCA_014534425.1 Pyrinomonadaceae bacterium | reverse complement strand
GCCGAAGGTGCTGTGGACGTTCTCCATCTCGACGGGCGCTAGGAAGGCCACGAAGTTGATGCCCATGTAGAAGCTGCTGTAGGCGCGGTCCTTGAGGTGGCTGCCTTCAGCGTAGAGGTTGCCGACCATGGCTGATACGTTCGGCTTGAAGAAGCCGTTGCCTATGACCAGGCAGGTGAGCGCCGCGTAGACTATGCCTATAGAGCGGAAGGAGAGCAGCAGGTGCCCTGCCATAAAAAAGAGGCCGCCAATCATGACAGACCTGCGATAGCCCAGCTTCTTGTCGGCTATCCAACCGCCCACAAGCGGGCTTGCGTAAACGAACATCAGGTAGTTCGAGACGAGCGCCTGCGTGTTATCAACCGACCACGCAAACCCCTGCCCGGTCGTGTCGCGCATGTAGAGCGCGAACATCGCCAGCATGGAGTAGAAGCTGAAACGCTCCCACATCTCCGTGGCGAACAGTACGTAAAGGCCCTTCGGATGTTTCTCTAAGCCAGCCGCAACCGCAGCCGCGCTCTCTTCAATCGCTGTCGTAGCCATTCTCTCTCATCTCCTTTTCGCTCGTGGCTGACAGAAGAAGCGTGTGCCACTCTGTCCGAATCGGATTGTCAGACTACCCTTTGACGAAAGCCCGCTTCATGTTTCCCGAAACTGAAAACAGCGTAGGCTGAGCGTCTCCTCATGTAGTAGTCCTCGCTGTTATAACACGCGCGCTCAGTTAGCGAAAAGGAGCATGGGTTTGCCAGTTGACGTGCGGGCAATTTACACTAGGCCCTGATTCTTTCTACTGGCGAGATGGGAAAACGCGGAAAAGCTCAAACAGCGCTGGAGTATGCGACTGCGCGCACGCTGCTCACTGGATTAGGATTGATGCCGCGCCCCGCAGCCGTCGTAATGGGACGCGGGCTTGCTCGCTTCGCCTATCTTTTCGGAGGCCGCCTGCGCCGCACCGGCGAGCGCAACCTCGAACTTGCCTTCCCGGAATTGAGCGCGGAAGAGCGCTCGCGCATACTCCGAGCATCTTTTCAAAATCTGGGGCGACTCCTGGGCGAGTTCAGCCATCTTCCCCGCGTGACGCCGGAAGCCTTACGACGATTCATCACCTGCGAGGGCCTGGAAAACCTTGAAGCCGCACAAAGGCGCGGCCAGGGCGTCATACTTTTTACAGGACACCTGGGCGCATGGGAACTCTCCTCCTTCGCGCTCTCGGCCTTTGGCTATCCCATGAGCTTTCTGGTGCGCCGCATTGATAACCCCAAGATTGAGCCGCTCGTTGATAAAACTCGCACGCGCTTCGGCAATCGCTCGATTGATAAACGCGCAGCCGCGCGCCCCATGCTTCGCATCCTACGCGAAGGCGGCACGCTCGGCCTGCTAGTAGACTTAAACACACTGCCGCACGAAGGCGTCTTCGTAGACTTCTTTGGCATTCCAGCCTCCACGACAGCAAGCCTCGCCACGCTGGCGCTGCGTACCAAAGCAGCAGTCCTCCCCATCTTCGTCCCCTGGGACAAAGAGAAGCGCCGCTTCATCCTTCGCATCGACCCGCCGCTTGAAATCGAAACCACGGGCGACATGGAAACGGACATACGCAACTTAACCGCGCAATTCACATCCGTCATCGAAGACTACGTCAGACGTTTCCCCGAACAGTGGCTCTGGATTCATAAGAGATGGAACACGCGGCCCGAAGGCGAACCGAAGCTTTATTAGAATAAAATCAGTTAAAGTCCTTACAAATTTGGCCCGTCCAACTCTTTCTTAATACATAACTTCTGCCACTTTTACGGGAGGCGGTTTCGCTTTGTCACAAAAATATTGTGATTCGGTGTATTTTGTGCTTGACAGCTCACAAAATATCGGTATAATTTCCCACACACTGAAGCACGACAATCAGTGAAACGCCCCCGACAATTGATTTTTGAATTTGGGTGCTGTGCAAGGCAGCAGTGCATTACGGATTTATACTCTTGGTCAGTTTATTTTAAGAGTTCGGCATTATCTCTCGCCCGTAAATCGCACCGCCTATAACTACGGGATCGGCCATAAGTGACGATTCTCAGTTCCCTTGTCAATGCCACCCTGAACTCCGAGCCTGCCCGTGAAGATTTAAGCCCCGCCAGTCTTAATTGATTGGCGGGGCTCCTCCTTAGGCCACAGGTTTTCTAAATTTAAGCTACAAACGCCCGCCTTACATTGCCAGTCCGCCGTCGACCTGTATGACCTGGCCCGTGATGTAGCGTGCGTCGTCGGAGAGCAGAAAGCAGGCTATGCGCGCGACCTCTTCGGGGTCTGCGAAGCGCCCCAGGGGAATCTGTTCCAGAATTTTTGTGCGGTAGCTTTCGTCGAGGCTGCCAGACATGTCGGTTGAGACCATTCCGAGCGCCAGAGCATTGACAGTCACCTTACGGCTGGCAACCTCTTTCGCCAAAGCTTTCGTCAGGCCGAACATGCCAGCCTTCGACGCCGAATAGTTTGATTGACCGGGCATGCCTACCGCGCCGCTAATGGAAGAGATGTTGAGGATTGAGCCGCCTTCATCCTGCCTGAGCATGAAGCGCAGGACGGCTTTCGAGAAGTTCCATGCGCCTTTCAGATTCGTGTCCATGACCGCGTCCCAGTCCTCTTCCTTCATGCGAAGGATGAGAGTGTCGCGCGTGATGCCCGCGTTGTTGACGAGATAGTCTATGCGCCCGAAGGCGTCTTTGGTTTGCTTGACCATCTCTGCGGCTGCGTCCGTCTGCGCCACGTCGCAGGATGTGGCGAGGGCGCGCACGCCAAGGGCTTCAATCTCTGCTTTCAAAGTATCTGCGGCCTCTGCGCTTTTGGCGTAATTGAAAGCGACATCAGCGCCGCGCCGCGCAAGCTCAAGCGCGATGGCGCGTCCTATGCCCCGTGTAGCGCCCGTCACAATCGCCGCGCGCCCCGAGAAACTTTTGTTGGTGTCCGTCAAAGAATTAATTCCTCCACTGTTCTTAGAGCTTCAAAGACCGCAGGTACTCTATAAAGTCCGGGGCCAAGTCCGGGCGTTTCAGCGCGAACTCGACCGTGGCTATGAGAAAGCCTAGCTTGTCGCCCGCATCGTGGCGCGTGCCTTCAAAGCGCACGGCGTAGAAAGGACGCTTTTTCAGGAGCGAGCGCATGGCGTCTGTAATCTGAATCTCTCCGCCCGCGCCCGGCTTGGTTTGCGAAATCTCGTCGAAGATGTCGGGCGTCAGAATGTAGCGGCCAATGATAGCTAGGTCGGATGGCGCTTCATGAAAGGGCGGCTTTTCGACCATGTCTTTTATCTTGAAGACGCCGGGTTCTATTTCTTCCGCATCTATGACGCCGAAGCGAGAGATGGCTTCGCCTTTGACCTGCATGGTGCCAAGGACGGGCGCGTCGAACCTTTCATAGACCGACATCATCTGCTTTAAGGCGGGCGTCTCCGCATCGACTATGTCGTCCGCGAGCATGACGGCGAAGGGTTCTCCTTCGCAGAAATCGCGCGCCTGATAGATTGCGTGTCCTAGGCCGAGGGCTTCGCGCTGTCGAACGTAGCTGATGCGAGCCATCTCAGTGATGGCGCGAATCTGTTTTCGAGCAGGCTCTTTTCCGCGCTCGCTCAGGAGTTGTTCAAGCTCGAAGGAAATATCGAAGTGGTCTTCGATGGTCGTCTTATCTCTGCCCGTGACGATGATGACGGATTCGATGCCGGAGGCGACCGCTTCTTCGACGACGTACTGTATGAGCGGCTTGTCTACGAGCGGGAGCATCTCTTTCGGAGACGATTTGGTGGCGGGCAGAAAGCGCGTGCCCAGTCCTGCCGCCGGAAAGACTGCTTTGCGAATTTTCTGAGGCATACTGTAAGATTCCGATTTCGTCTTTTGATACGTGAAAAGTGTTTCTCATACCATAGGTGAAGGGGCTACGGCAAATGCTCGATTTAAACTTTGTTCGAGATAATCTAGATAAAGTATTTGAAGCGCTTGAGAAGCGTAACGCTTCGGATGAAGCCTTCAAGCTACTTAAGACGTTTAATTCTGCGGATGAAGAGCGGCGACGCACAATAGCTGAATCAGATCAGTTAAATGCTGAGCGTAATGAAAAGAGCAAAAGAATCGGCGTTCTAATGAAAGAAGGTAAAGCCGATGAAGCTCTAGCTTTACGAACACAGGTAAGTAACTTAAAAGAAAGAATTGAGAAAGTTAGTAAGTGGAGAGATAAGATTGAAGAAGAGATGCGGGAGATGCTTTCTGCCTTGCCGAACATCCCGCACGAGAGCGTGCCCGTGGGCGCGGACGAGAGTGCGAATGTGGAAGTTCGCAGGTGGGGCAAGCCTCGCGCTTTTGATTTCGAGCCGAAGGATCACGTAGAGCTTGGCACGGCGCTTGGAATTTTAGACCTTGAGCGTGCGAGCAAAATCACTGCCTCGCGCTTTGCCATCCTGAACGGCGCGGGCGCGCGTCTTGAACGAGCGCTCATCAACTTCATGCTTGAATTGCAGACGCGCGAGCACGGATACACCGAGACCTTGCCGCCTTTCATAGTCAACGCGGCGACGCTTTTCGGCACAGCGCAGCTTCCGAAATTCGAGCAGGACTTATTTAAGCTGACGGACGAGCGCGGGCTTTATCTCTCGCCCACGGCTGAGGTGCCTGTGACGAACTATCACCGCGACGAGTTGCTTGATGCGACGGAGTTGCCGAAGCGCTGGGCCGCTTACTCGCCCTGCTTTCGTTCGGAGGCGGGGAGCTACGGGCGGGACGTGCGCGGCGTGATTCGCCAGCACCAGTTCGAGAAAGTAGAGCTTGTCAAATACTCTCTGCCGGAAAATTCTTTTGAAGAGTTGGAGGCTTTGACGCGCGACGCCGAAGCAGTCCTGCAAAAGCTGGGGCTTCATTATCGCGTCGTGGCGCTTTCGACCGGCGACCTGGGATTTCAGTCCGCGAAGACTTACGACATAGAGGTCTGGTTGCCATCGCAGAACACGTTCCGTGAAATCTCTTCGTGCTCGAACTGCACGGACTTTCAGGCGCGCCGCGCGCAGATTCGCTTCCGCCGCGCCGGAGGCTCAAAGCCCGAATACGTTCACACCCTCAACGGCTCCGGCTTGGCCGTGGGCCGCACCTGGATAGCCGTGCTCGAAAATTATCAACAGCCGGACGGCTCAATCCTTATCCCAGAAGTCTTACGGCCTTACATGTACGGCATGGAGAGAATCGAAGCCGCCAGCAAATAACGTTCATTACATGAAGCACACAGCCGCCAGTGTTTGATAAACGAAAACGCTGGCGGCTGTGTGCTGAAAGCTGACTGCTCGCGCGGCTTTTACTTAATCCTTACCTCGAAAGGCATGATGGCGAGGGCGTCGCCCTGCCTCATCTTGTCCAGCATGGCTGCGTACTGGAAGGCGCGGCGCACCTCTTCCGGTAGTGCTTGGAAGACCGCGCGTTGCTGCTGGAGCTTTAACCTGGCGTCTTCGTCGTCATCGCCCTGCTGGTTGAAGAGTCTTTCAAAGAAGGAGCGCGGGTAGGGCAGAATGACGCGGCGCACTTCTTTGTCTGCGGGAAGGTTGGCTAACCGTTTGGCGACCGCTATGGCGTGCTCAAGCCCGCCGAACTCGTCAACCAGTCCGCGTTCTTTCGCCTGCGAACCCATCCACACGCGGCCTTGTCCAAGAGAGTCAACTTCCTCGACCGTCTTGTTGCGACCCTTTGCGACCTTCGGCACGAATTCGTCGTAGTAAGCGCGGCTGATTATGTCCTGAAACTTCGCGCGCTCTTCGTCCGTGAACTTTTCCGTCTCGCGGAACATGCCAGCGTTCTTGCCGCGCATGACGTACTCGTTCGTGACGCCGAGCCAATCATAGAAGCCCCTCATCACGGGCTTTCCGGCGAAGATGCCTATGGAGCCTGTGATGGTCGAAGGCTCAGCGATAATCTTGTTGGCATTGCAGGCAATGTAATAGCCGCCGGATGCCGCCACGTCTCCCATCGAAACGACCACGGGCTTCTTGGCCTTGGCGTTTTCAATGGCGTGCCAGATTTCATCCGAAGCGAATGCAGAGCCGCCGGGGCTGTCTATGCGAATGACAATCGCCTTGATGCCCTTGTCGTCGCGCGCTGTGTTGAGCGCTTTAACCATAGTGTCGGAGCCTACGGATTGTTCACCGAAGGGGCTGTCGTCAGAACTGCCCAGGCCGATTGCGCCCGAAGCGTAGATGATTGCGACCTTCTCACCCTTGTTCAGGTTGAGCGATTCGGGCTTTATCTCTCTATACTCCGAAGCCTTCACTATCTGAAGCTTCTCGTCATCCTTGTAGCCGAGCCGTTTCTTCAACTCGTTCTCAACTTCGTCCCGGTACTTCACGTCGTCAATGAGGCCGACCTCTTTGGCCTGGGTCGCTGTGTACGGCGCATTGTCAATGATGGCGCGAACCTCATCCGCATTCTTCTTGCGCGTCTCGGCAATCTTGTTCACTAGACGGCCATAAATATCATCGAGCATTGAGTTGATGACTTCGCGCTGCGCGTCCGTCATCTTCTTCTCGGTGAACATGTCGGGCGCGTTCTTGTACTTGCCAATCTTGAAGACTTCCGGGTAGATGCCCAGCTTGTCCAGCGAGCCGCGCACGAACATGGCCTCAGCCGCAAGGCCGAAGGTGAAGAGGTTGCCGGAAGGCGACATGTAAACGCGGTCGCAGGCCGTGGCTATGTAATACTCTTTGTTGGAGCCGAGCAGCATGAAGGCGTAGACGGGTTTGCCAGAGGTGCGAAAGTCCGCAATCGCGTCTCGAATCTCGTCGGCCTGTCCCCATCCCGCGCTGGAAAAATCTATGTCCAGCAGAATGGCTTTGACTCTGTTATCAACCTTGGCCTTCCTGATTTGCCACAGAAGATTTGTGAGCGAGTTATCTTCTGCTCCGAGCGCGCGTGCGAACGGGTCTTCCGGCACATAATCCGGCATAGAGCCTTTGATGTTCAGCACGAGCACGCTGTTATCGTGAATCTTAGGCCCGGAATTTCTGAGCGCCGAGATAAAGAGCGCCACCGCCAGCAGCAACAGGAGAAAACAGCCCAGCAGCACGCCCACCACTATGAGAACGATTTTACGAGTCCATGACATTGCCATAACTTTTACACCTTGCGTCAAAAGAATTGCGGAACAATCCGCCTCGATAAGGGAGACACAATCCCGCCTGTAATTACGTAAACCGCCAGAGAAAGGTTTAAGAGCAGGGAGAAAAGGAATTGAATCATCGGTTCATTGTTTCATTGAATCAATGAACCGATGAAGAAATGAATCAATCTCTTTCATCCCTGCTTTTCAATCCAGCCGCCGCCGAGGACTTCGTCGCCGCGATAGAAGACCGTGGCCTGGCCCGGGGTGATGGCGCGCTGCGGAGTGTCGAAGGTTACACGTGCGCGCTCCGCTTCGAGCGGCGTGATGGTGGCCGGTTGCGCTTCATGCCGGTAGCGGACGCGCACACTGGCGCGCACCTCTTCGGTCGGATTATCGAAGGCAATCCAGTTGACGCCCGAGGCCGTGAACTCGCGGCTCAAAAGCTCCTCCTCCTGCCCCACTATGATGCGATTGCGCGCAGCCTCTATCTGTAGAACATAGAGCGGGCGCTCGTTCGACAGCCCAAGACCTCTACGCTGCCCGACCGTGTAGCGGTGTATGCCCTGATGCTGGCCGAGCGTTGCGCCCTCGCGGTTTACTATCTCGCCTTCGCCCGGCGCACGCTCGCCTTCCGCCTCAAGGTAGCGGTCTATGAAGCCCGCGTAGTCGCCGTCCGGCACAAAACAGATCTCCTGCGACTCAGCCTTCTCGGCCACGGCCAGTCCACTCTCGCGCGCGACTTCGCGCACATCTTGCTTTGACATCTCGCCCAGTGGAAAGAAAGAGCGCGCAAGCTGCGCCTGTGTTAGTTCCCAGAGAAAGTATGACTGGTCTTTCTGTAGATTCCGCCCGCGAAGGAGTTTGTAACGCCCCGCCTGCTCGTCGTATTCGACGCGCGCGTAGTGGCCCGTAGCTACCTTGTCGCAGCCCAGACTCGCGGCCAGTCTATCGAGCGAGGCGAACTTCAAACGACTGTTGCAGGCCACGCACGGGATGGGCGTCTCGCCCTGCAAGTAACTTTCGACGAAGGGCGCAACCACATCGCGCTCGAAATCCTTCTCCAGGTTGAGCACGTAAAAGTGAAAGCCCAGTTCTTCGGCCACGCGGCGCGCATCGTACACGTCGTCCAGCGAGCAACAGCGCGAAGGCAAAGGCTCTCCGTGTTCGTCCACGGTCAGCCCGCGACGCTGGTTCCACAACTGCATGGTGAAGCCCACAAGCTCGTGCCCTTCCGATTTCAAAATCGCCGCCGCCGCGCTTGAGTCCACCCCGCCGCTCATTGCCACTGCTATCTTCATAAAAAAAGTAATCGGTGATGAGTGAATTGCTTTTACTCATCACTTCTTTCCCTCGTTTGCCGCCCTTCGCGGGCCGGTGTTAAGATGCCCCATCTGTTAAGAAAACGGGATGCATCCGAAACATAAAAGGATACCTCAAACGGCTGGAAACGTCAGCCTGCGGGGAATAGAATCTTAAGATTCAGGACTTATGGAAAGAGCCATTGAAGAGTATCGCGCAAGCTCGGAGCCTTATTACCTGGAAGTTGCCCGCGAGATAGAGCTTTTTGAGGCGGCCTATGCCGCTCATCTTCCGGTCATGCTCAAGGGGCCTACGGGTTCCGGCAAGACGCGCTTCGTAGAGCATATGGCGTGGCGATTGAACCGCCCGCTCATCACGGTCGCCTGTCATGAAGACCTTTCGGCAACAGACCTCGTGGGCCGCTTCCTGCTCGAAGGCGAAGAGACCATCTGGCACGACGGGCCGCTCACGCGCGCCGTGCGTAATGGTGCCATCTGCTACCTGGACGAAGTAGTCGAGGCGCGTAAAGACACTGTGGTTATCATTCACCCTTTGACGGACGACCGCAGAAGATTGCCTATTGAAAAGCGCGGCACGGTGCTGGATGCGCCGCCCGAATTCATGCTCGTGGTCTCGTACAATCCGGGCTACCAATCCATACTGAAAGATTTGAAGCAGTCCACACGCCAGCGCTTCGTCTCGCTGGAGTTCGATTATCCGCCGCCGGAACTTGAGACGGAGATAGTCGCGCGCGAGGGCGGCGTCGATGAAAGCATGGCTCGTGACCTTGTGGTCATAGGCCAGAAGGTCAGGAACCTTCGCGGTCACGGGCTTGAAGAAGGAGTCTCGACGCGGCTTCTAATCTACGCCGCGCAGATGATGTCGCGCGGCATCCCGCCCGTCGCCGCAGCCGAAGTCGCCCTCTGTTCCCCCATCACGGACGACCGCGAACTCCAGCGCAGCATACGCGAGATCGTGACGACGGTGATTTGAAAGACTCGGCAAGTAATCTTAATTCGCATAGGAGAACTGATGAAACGTAAAGCTTCTGCCGTCTGGAAGGGCGGCCTTAAGGATGGAACAGGGACTATTTCGACCGAGAGCGGAGTGCTGACGGACACGCAGTATTCCTTCAGCACGCGCTTTGAAGATGGGACGGGGACGAACCCTGAGGAGTTGATAGCGGCGGCGCATGCCGGATGTTTTTCGATGGCTCTTTCGGGTCAGCTTGGTCAGGCGGGCGTGACGGCTGAGAGCATCAACACTTCTGCGACCGTGACGCTTGAGAAGACGGACGCAGGGTTTACCGTGACGAAGGTTCATCTGGATGTCGTTGCCAGGATTCCGGGCGGCGACCTGGATGTCTTTGATACGGCGGCGAACAACGCCAAAGCCGGTTGTCCCATCTCCAGATTGTTGAAGGCGCAGATTACCATGAGCGCCAAGCTCGAAGCTTGAAGTTTAATCAAAGCATCGGGTACAAACTCTACTTATAAGGGGCGGACTTCAAGCTTTCGAGGCCGTCCTTTATCTTTTTGAAAGATGGAAGCCGTCGCCACATCTCAAAAGCGTCTGTTCGAGGATTGGATATGGCTCTTTCCCTTGACCTATCTGATTCACGCGACGGAGGAGTATTTCGGCGGCGAAGGTTTTTACAGGTGGATAGCAAGGCTCTTCGGGCGCGGGATGACGCCAGAGCAGTTCATCAGTATTAACAGCTTCGCCTGGGTGTTGATGGTCGTAACTATCCTGGCGCTTCGCAAGACGCCTTCCGTCAGGTGGCTGACAATAACGTGGGCCACTGTGGTTTTCATCAACGGCATGGCGCACCTACTGGGAAGCATCTGGACTAATACTTATTCGCCGGGCGCTGTCTCAGGCACGCTGCTCTGGATACCGCTCGGCGCGGCGACTTTTTACAGGGCGCGAAAGAGAGTGACGCGCCGCTCTTTCGTCGCAGGGCTTCTGGTAGGCGCAGCGATTCATGGAGTGCTTTTCTTGGTGCTCCTTTCTCTAAGGTAATTTTTGATGACGGACGAGCAGGACAGGGAAGAGACGAAAGAGAATGAAGCGCCCGACTCGGAGCCGCTTGAGAAGGCTTTTCGTGAGCGGCTGCGCTCGGTCAAGAGCGTGACGGAGAGGCGCACGCTAGGGGGCCTCGCGCGCGAGCTAGGGAAACTGCCGGTCGAGACGGCGCGTGCGGCGCTTGAGACGAGCGCGAGCATCGCCGGAGTCTCTTTGCGCGCGAGCGTGGAATTTTTGCGCGCAGTGCCGGAAGCCGCCCGCGTGATTGAGACGGAAGAGTTGCGCGCGTGGGGCGAGTTGGGCCGCAGGCTTGCTATGGCCGACACGGAAACCGCCGTCTCGTTCTTTGCCGCAGGCGTGGAGGAGTTCGGGAGTATCCCTGCGTTGGCGCGCCCACTGGTTTTTCAAATCTGCACGCGGCAGATGACGCTCTCAAGCTCTGTCGCCGTCACGACCTTCATGCGAGCGCCTCAGCTTGCTCACGATGTCGCGGACGCTGCGCTCCTTTGCTCAACGCTGGAAGTCGCGGCTGAGATTTCGCGCCGCTCGGCCAAACACTCTGCGGACTTTCTGAACGCCACGCCGCAGGTCATAAAAGCGTTCGACAGGTTCGTAGATGAAAGACAGCGCGAGACGCGTGAAGCGGTCTCGCTGGTCTCGAATTTCGCCGTGCGCGCGGGCGGCATAGCGGCGGACGCATGGCTCGCTCTGCCTGCTGCGCTCGCGCGATTGAGCGCTGAGGATGCGCTTCGTCTAATCGCAAGCACCGGCAATTTTCTTGAGCGAGGCGGCGGCGCTGCGCTTCACGTTTTGAATGCTGGTGGCGGAGTGTTGCGCGCAGTTCCCGCAGCCTTCGACGACTGGATTGAGCTTCTGTGGACTGTGGCCGAACACGGCAACGCCGCGCTCGTGGCCTTCGTCAGAAGCGGCCCGCCCTTCTTTCAAACCATAGCAAGCGAGACTGACGCGCGCCGAGCCGCAGTGCTTTCCCTTCGCGTCCTGGCAATCACGCGAGAGATTGCGCGCGTAGACGCAGAAGCCGCGCTCGCCTGTTTTCGTTCGAGCGCGCGTGCGCTTCGCACCGTCAGCATAGAGCAGTTTGAAGAATGGGCGCGCGACGGGTTATTGCAGGAGCAGATGGACGCCCGTGCGCGTCGCAGTTACTTTGCGCTTGAGACTCGCCGCAGCAACGAGGCCCTTCAGACGGGCGCGGGCGGTCTCGCGCTCGAAACTGTGCAGCACACGCTGCGCCTCTACGTGGAAGCTCTGACGGGCCGCGCTGTTGAAGTTGCGCCACTCGCCGCAGTGCCCGACGAAGCGCGCATAGGCGACGGGCGCACGATTCATCTGCCCTCCGCCGTCGCGGAGTTCGACGATGACGAGCTTGATTTTCGTCTCTACAAAGTTCTGGCCGCGCACGCCGCAGGGCAGATAGAGTTCGGCACGCACGAGCGCGACAGTTCGGATTTACGCGCCGCCTTTCGTTCGATAGCCGCAGTTTACTCGCCTGAGAACGTGGATGCGCGCGACGCCTTTGCCCTTGACGGCTACATCAACGAGCCGGAGAAGTCCGAAGCCGCGCTCCCGCCGGAAGAGGAAGCGCGACGCGCCCGCAGAGAGCAAAAGAGCCTGCCGCCCGATTCGGATTACAGGGCGGTGCTGGCGCTCTTTCCGCACACGAACCTTGCGCGCAGGATTTTCAGCACGCTCGAAAACGGTCGCATTGATAGACGCCTGCGCCACACTTATCGCGGCTTGAGGCGCGACCTTGATTTCACGCGCGAGCACATCAAGATGGGTCGCCCGCGCATAGTTGACCTGCCCGTCACGCTCGTTCCCTTTGAGCTATTGTTTCAAATCACGCTCTGCGGCGGCGCGCTGCCGGATGCTAGACAATTTTATGGTCAGATTGTCTCGGAGCTTGAATCAATCGTCGCGGACTATCTCACCTCGCCCGAGTCGAGCGTCGCTGACACTTTGATGGCTACGAGCCGCGTCTACACGCTCTTTCAATCGGTCGCGCAGGACGAAGCGCAGCAGGAGGCAGAAGCGCAAACGGACGAATCAGAAAGCCCCGAAGGCGAATCGGCCCGCGACGCTCATGAAACCCAGAGAGTCCCTGAAAAGAGTCCGCGCGAAACGGATGCGCGAGAACTTTTCAACGCCTGGGCCAGCACGGAGCCGCAGGGCGAGCCTGACGAACTCGAAGGCGCGGAAATCTGGACGCAGGCCGAGACGCCCGAACAGGGCTTGGAAGAGGGTGAGGTCGCATTCAACTATGACGAGTGGGACAGGGAGTTGACAGACCACCGCGTAGGCTGGTGCCGCGTGATTGAAAAGCGCGTGCGTAAAGGCGACCGCTCATTCGTGGAGCAGACCAGAGAGCGGCACAAGGGCGTCATCTCCTCCATACGCCACCAGTTTCAGTTGATGAAGCCCGAAAACCTCCTGCGCGTGCCGAACGAGTTGGACGGCGAAGACTTTGATTTGAGCGCCGTCATCGATTACGTCATAGACCGCCGCGCAGACGGCCAGCAATCGGAAAGGCTTTACACCAAACGCCTGCGACGGCAGCGCGACGTGGCCGTCTCTTTCCTGCTAGACCAATCATCTTCCACTGCGCGCACCATTGGCCGCCATCCTTTGCAGCCCTACACGCACCCTGGCCGCCGCATCATAGAGATTGAGAAAGAAGGGCTTGTCCTGATGAGCGAGGCGCTTGAGGCCGTGGGCGACATCTATTCCATCAACGGCTTCACGAGCGAGGGGCGACGCAACGTGAAATTCTACGTCGTCAAAGATTTTGGCGAGCGCTATTCCAAAGAAGTCGAGCGTCGCATAGGCGGCATCAATTACCAGAACAACACGCGTCTCGGCGCGGCCATACGCCACGCCGCCGCCCGCCTCGCGCGCCAGGAAGCACGCACGCGCCTCCTGATTGTTCTCTCCGACGGTCGCCCCTATGACCATGACTACGGCGACGCACGCTACGCACGCGAAGACACACGCGAGGCTCTCCGACAGGCCAAGAACCAGGGCATCACTCCCTTCTGCATCACCATTGACCGCGAATCCGAAGCGGAACTCAAAGACCTCTACGGCGAAGTCGGCTACACCATCATAGACGACGTACTCTCACTGCCAGAACGCATGCCCGGAATCTATAGAAGGCTGACTACATGAGTAATCAAATGCTCATAACGAAAACAGATTGCTGCCAATCGAAAGAGAGCGAAAATGGAGCAAGAGGTTTATGATTGCATTGTTGTTGGCGCGGGGCCTGCGGGGTTGAGTGCGGCGCTTTTTCTGGCGCGGTACAGGCGTAGGGTTTTGACTTTTCATAACAGCAGCCCGCGCAATCTTTATTCGCATGGGGTGCATGGGTTCCTGGGGCATCATGGGATTACGCCTGTGGAGTTGCTGGCGCGTGGGCGCGATGAGGTGTTGATGCACGGCGGGCTTGTGGTCGAGGGTTGCGTGACGGGGGCCGAGAAGGTTGGGGACGAGCTTTTTCGTGTGACAACGGGAGATGAAGAGAAGGTTGTAGAGACTTTTGAAACGCGCAGGCTCCTGCTGGCTACGGGCCTGCGTGATTTGACGCCGGATTGTCCTGGCTTCAAAGATTTTTATGGCGTCACGGTCTTTCATTGCCCGGACTGCGACGGGTTTGAGGTGACGGGAAAGCGCGTGGCTGTCTTGGGAAGCGGGCGCGAGACCGTGGGCTTCACGTTGAATCTCTTGACCTGGACGGACAAATTGACGCTAATAACAGACGGTCACGGACGTGAGCTGACGGGCGAGCACAGGGCAAAGCTTGCGGAGTTTGATATTGCCGTCACAGACCGACGCATCAAGAGGCTTGAGGGCAACGTCGAAGAACATAAACTGGAGCGCGTCTGCTTTGAAGATGACGGCGACGCTCTGGCGGCGGACGCGCTCTTTTTTAATCTGGGCACAATCCCTGCGTCGAATCTTCATGCGATGCTGGGCTGCAAGCTCGATGAAGAGTGCGGGCTAATCTGGGTTGACGATGAGCAACAGACGAGCGTGGCTGGTGTCTACGCTGCCGGCGACATCACGCCGCGCTCGCAGTTGGCCGTAGTCGCCGCAGCCGAAGGAGCTATGGCTGCCGTACACGTTCACAAATCGCTCATCCCTGCGGAGCGTAAAATTTGAAAGAGAGGCTTCCCTCAAAATGATTGATGAAACCAGCGCTCAGATTTTTCAACTCAACGCGTCGGACGGCGGGGTGCCGAAAAGAAGTATAGAAGAATCTGAAGTGACCCCGACCGGACTCGTCTGCGACCGTCAGGCTCATCCGAAGATTCACGGCGGGCCTGACAGAGCGCTCTGCCTTTACTCGCTTGAGCGCATAGAGGAATTGCAGGGCGAGGGCCATCCGATTACGCCCGGCTCCGTGGGCGAGAACATCACCATACGCGGGCTTGATTGGTCTGAGCTTGTGCCGGGCGTTCGTCTTGCCCTGGGCGACGAAGTGGTCGTTGAGATTACCAGCTACACAAATCCCTGCAACAGCATCACAGCCTACTTCATCAAAGGAAACTACAGCCGCATAGCGCAGAAGAAGCATCCGGGCTATTCAAGGCTTTACGCTCGCGTCCTCACGACGGGCCGCCTGCGCCGAGGCCAACGGGTGCGCGTGCTGGAAACAAGAGGCAACGGGCGAAAGTCTCTGGCAAAGCGCGTGACCGGCAAGTTGAGCCAGTTGCTCGGCCTGCTGTATATTGTTAGTTAAAGCAGATGCATGGAGGCGTAGGCTAATTGGTAAGTCAGCGGTCTTGAAAACCGCCGCGCGAAAGCGCTTGGGGGTTCGAGTCCCTCCGCCTCCGTCGGTTAAAGTTAGAGAGAGAGTTTCTACAATCCAGAGCCGCCCGGCGCTTCTCTTTTAAAGCCCCCGGCGGCTCGTCTCGTTTGAGTGAGTAATAATAAGCATGGGGGAAGTTGAGACTCTGATGAATATGGAAGCGATACTGGGAAGCTGTGCGGCGATGATGAGCAGCCTGCTTGTGAACCTGTGGCTGTTGTGGGAGAGCTTTGCGGAAATCTGGGAGCGGCTCAAGGGATATGTCAATTACAAGTTCGTCTTCGGAAAGATAGAGTTCACTTTTTCCACACTCGTTCAGGGCGTGGCAGTCCTGCTGATTGCCATCTTCATCTCGCGCTGGCTTCGCAAACTGTTCGAGCGCCGCATGGCCGACAAGGCGCGCGTAGACCCTGGCATACGCTACACCGTGATGCGTCTGATTCATTACTTCATCGTCACGGTCGGCATTCTCTTTGCCCTCCAGATTGCTTTCGCGCTCGACCTGACATCCATCGCCGTGGTCTTCACGGCGCTTTCCGTAGGCATAGGCTTCGGCCTTCAGTTCATAGCGGGCGACATAGCATCCGGCTTCATACTGCTCTTCGAGCGGCCCGTTCGCATAGGCGACTTCATCACGGTCTCAGGCCCGGACAGCAAACTCGTAGAGGGCCGCGTGCAGAGCATAAACCTGCGTACCACCGTTATCATCACCAACGACAACATTGCGGCCATTGTGCCGAATCACAACCTGGTCAACGAGAACCTGATTAACTGGTCTTACAGTGGAAGGCGCTCGCGCATCTCAATTCCTGTCGGCGTCTCGTACGACTCGGACGTTGAGCTTGTGAAGGAAACACTGCTGCGCGCAGCCGAAGGTGTGCAGTTTGTTCTGGACGAGCCTAAGCCTGCCGTGCAGTTTCTTGAATTCGCGGACTGGTCTTTGAACTTTCGCCTGCTGGTCTGGACAGACCGCCCGCGCCGTCACCCGACTATCAAAAGCGAAATCAACTACCGCATACGACAACTCTTCCTCGAAGAGGGCATAGAGATTCCTTTCCCGCAGAGCGAGTTTCGCGTGCGCGGCGGCAGCGCCATCAGAGTAGCAGGCGGCGACGACCAGATGGCCCGACAAAACGGCCCCGAAGAAACGGAACAAGAGGAAGCCGAAACAAGATAAGAGAAAAGTCCCAAGTTAAAAGAAAGAGTTTTTTGACTTGAGACTTTGGACTTGGAACTTGGGACTTCTCTCTGCTAGGCTATAAAAGCTGACTGAGTGAGGATTCATTCAGTCGGGTTTACCTCGCGGGAAAACTAAAAAACAATTTAAGGTGTTTGATGGGCACTGCTCGTTCTCTATCCACTGTTCGACCCGTTGTTAATGACAAACGCGAAGCCATCCTGCGCGCGGCCACGCAGGTCTTCGCCAGGAACGGCTATTTCAACTCCAAGGTCGCGGACATAGCGCGTGCTGCGGGCGTGGCCGACGGAACCGTCTACCTCTACTTCAAGAGCAAGGAAGAGATTCTGCATTCCATCTTCGACGCCGCGATGGAGGAAGCCATCCACGCGGGCCGCAAAGAGTTGGAAGCGATTGACGACCCGCGAGAAAAGTTGAGACGCATTGCGCGCCTGCACCTTGAGCGCTTGGGCGCAGACCGAGACCTGGCCGTTGTCTTTCAGGTGGAACTGCGCGGCTCTACGAAATTCATGGAAGAGTTCTCAGCCGCAGGCTTCTTCGCGGAATACCTGGGGATGATTCGCGCGACGTTTGAGGAGGGACAGCGCGCCGGGATTTTCCGCCGCGAGTTGAATGCGAAGCTGGTCGCCAAGATGCTCTTCGGCGCGCTGGACGAGATGGCTACCAACTGGATACTTTCGCGGCGTCGCTACAAGCTGGTGCCAATGGCCGACGAGGTGATGGACATCTTCCTGAACGGAGTGAGCGCGGCCATATGAACGCCACTTCCCAGTTGACGGCCAGCGCCGCAGACGTGGCCCGCCGCATGCGCGTTCCGCTTTATGAAGACGAGCCGACGACGCTCGTGGAAATGTTTCTACGGGCGGCTGAGGGACACAGAAAACCCGACGCGCTTAATTACAAGTGCGAAGGTAAGTGGGTCTCTATCTCTTCCGAGCGTATGATTGAGCGTGCGCGTGCGATAGCGCTGGGGCTTTATTCTCTGGGCGTGCGTCACGGCGACCGCGTTGGGCTTCTTTCGCAGAACTGCCCGGAGTGGACGCTCTGCGATGCTGGCTCGCTCTTCGCGGGCGCGATTGACGTTCCAATCTATTCTACGCAGACGCCCTCGCAGGTCTCATACATCCTACAGGATTCCGGCACGCGTGTTCTCTTCATACAGAACCGCGAGGCATTCGAGCGTGTTCGTGAAGCTATAAGAGACTGCAAGGCGCTTGAGTACGTGGTCTTCTTTGACGCCGAAGGGATGGAAGAAGGCGGCGACCAGATGGCCCTAGTGGATTTGGAGGCGCGGGGCCGCGTGATGATGAAAGAGCAGCCCGCTCTTATCACAGAGCTTGAGCGCTCCGCACAGCCTGAAGATTTGGCGACCATCATCTACACTTCCGGGACTACGGGCGAGCCAAAGGGCGTGATGCTCACGCACTCGAACATTGTCTCTAACCTGATTGATTCGTCCAGCCATCTCTCTTTCGGTGAAGCGGACGTGGCGCTCTCTGTGCTCCCGCTCTCGCACGTGCTTGAGCGCTTGGCTATGTACATGTACATACACCACGGCATGAGCGTTTACTACGCGGAGTCGCTGGAAAAGGTCGGAGAGAATTTCCGCGAAGTGCGCCCATCGGTCTTCGTAGGCGTGCCGCGTCTCTACGAGAAGATTTACCAGCGCATAAAGGAGAGGGCGGCGAGCGAAGGGAAGATGAAGGCGGCGATTTTGGCCTGGGCCGTTGCGGTCGGAAAGCTCTACGCGCGGCACGAGCTTAATCATCAACCCGTGCCCAGACTCTTGTCTTTTAAGAACAGGCTGGCGCAACGACTTGTCTTCTCCAAGTGGCGCGAAGGCGTGGGCGGGCGCGTGCGGCTCTTCGTTTCGGGCGGCGCTGCGCTCTCCGAAGAGATAGGCTACATCTTCGCGGGCGCACGCCTCCCGATTGTGCAGGGCTACGGGCTGACGGAGACTTCGCCCGTCATCAGCGCAGGAACTCTGGAAGACAATCGCATAGGCACGGTGGGCCGACCCATCAGAAACGTGGAAGTCAGAATCGCGGATGACGGCGAGATAGAGACGCGCGGGCCGAACGTGATGCTGGGCTATTACAACAAGCCGGAAGAGACGCGCGCGGTCTTCACGGAAGACGGCTGGTTCAAGACGGGCGACATAGGCACTCTTGATGAAGACGGCTTCCTGCGTATCACGGATAGAAAGAAGGAGCTTTTCAAAACCTCCGGCGGAAAATACATCGCGCCTCAGCCCATAGAGCAACTCATCAAGGGGTCGCGCTTCGTCAATCAGGTCGTGCTGGTGGGCAACGAGCGCAAGTTTCCAGCAGCGCTGATTGTGCCCGACTGGGAACAGCTACAGTCCTACGTGCAACTGAAGGGCCTGGACGCGCGCACGCCCGCAGAATTGATAAAACAACCGCGCATCATCAACCTCTTCGAGCGGCAGGTGAACGCCTACACGAAAGACCTAGCGCAGTTCGAGAAGGTCAAACGCATTGCACTCCTTGACCGCGAGTTGACCATAGAAGGCGGCGAGCTTACCCCGACGCTGAAAGTAAAACGGCGCGTCGTCGACGAAAAATACAAAGACCTAATTGACCGTCTTTACGAAGAAGCGGAAAAGGGGAACGGCTAGAATTTCATGGAAGAACAGAAGAGCCGCACGCTCTTTATCAAGCGAGTGCGCGACGAAGCGCGTGAGATACGCTCTTTCGACATGCTGCCCGAAGACTGCGACGGCGCGCACGACATCCACTTCAAGCCCGGACAGGTAGCAGTCCTGCGCGTGGCCGAAGAATATCCTGCCTACTTCGCTTACGCGAGCGCGCCAGAGGACGCGGAGCTTGAGTTTTTAGTCAAACGCGCGCAAGGCGCTTCGGCGCGCATCTTCGAGATGAAGGAAGGCGACCGCGTCGAACTGGCCGAAACCGTGGGCCAAGGCTTTGCCTTAAACGAGCAGCGCGGCAAAGACCTTGTGTTCGTGGCGATGGGCACGGGCGTTGCGCCTCTTCGCTCCGCGCTCCGACACGTCTTAAAACGCAAACAGGATTTCGGACAACTAGTAGTCCTCTACGGCGCGCGAACGCCCGACGATTTCTGCTACCGCGACGAGACCGAAAGTTGGGAAGAAGCCGGTGTAGAACTAAGACAGGTTATCTCCCGCCCCGACGGTCACGACTGGTCTGGGCCTACGGGTTACGTGCAATCACTTCTGGAACACGTCCTGCCGGACTTACGCTCGCCCGTCGCGCTCATCTGCGGCTCGCGCGAGATGATTGAGCAAACGCGCGAGCGGCTGAGGCTCCTGGGATTCAAGGCGGAAGAGATTCTGACAAACTATTGACATTTCCGGCAGACGGGAATATCTTGCTCCGCGTCGCAGCCACGAAGCGCTTCACGCGAGCGCAATTTTTTGACTAGCCGTACTTCACGTCCATGCTCTTTAGAATGTGTGCCGGGGCAAAGGGCACACGACCTGCGCTCCTCTGGTGCTTATAGATTCTTAGCGACTGAGGGCGCGACAGTTTAATCCAGCCAGCATAAAAAACGCTTCAAGCCAGCAGAAGCTGTGATTCGTCTGCGGTGCGCGAAGTTCCAGCGCGCAGTCGAAGTCTTTCACGGCGGCACGAACTCGTGTCTCAGACGCAACCCGCAAGCGTCAGCCGCCAGCGTCACCCGAAGGGGCCGGGGCCACGAGTTCACTTCACGCCCGCACTGTAGATTTCAGATGCCAGGGCACAAGAAGCAGAGGAGAATTTATGGCGATAAAAGATAATTTGCTTCAGAAGGTTTACAGCAACACTGAAGGGAGACAGATTCTCTACTTCAACAACTCGGAAGCGTTTCTGGCAGGCATCTACCCGGACATTCAAAAACTGGACGGCGTACACGGCGACCAAAGCTCGTTTGCCGCCGGTAACGTAGACTTCGGCCCGCAGCTTGAACGCCTTGCCAGATACAGGAACAACTTCTTCCGGCACTGGGTAATCTTCTACCCGAACTTCGTCAACGCGGGGCCGGAGAAAGAATGTTTTCCGAACCTGGATAAGACAAAGGACGAAGCAACGGGGCTGCCGAAATGCACGGAGAAAGCCCCCAGCGTCACTTCCGGCGGCCAGCCCTGGCGCGAAAGATACAGCCCCTTCATGTACAACAAGATTCTGAAGAAGTGGGATCTCTGGCGCTACAACGAAGACTACTTCGTGAGGCTCAGGAAGATGATACAGACGGCCTACGACTACGGCATCTTCGTGCAACTGACGCTCTTCGACCGCACGGGCACGGACAAGATCGGCGACGACTATTGCAAAATCGACAATTGCTCGCGCTGGCCCTATAGCCCCTGGAACGCCAAGAACAACGTCAACAAGGTTATCGACGCACAGGTCAAGGGCGTGAGCGAGTTTTACAACCGTAGTCTGCCCGGAGAGATACGTTACATAGAACGTAACCGCGACCGTGACCGTTGGCCGCCGGAGCCTCCGGGGCCGGGTATTCCCGAACTCATCATTGAGCCGACTACGCTCGGCCAGCTTCAAGACCTCTACGTGGAGAAGGTGATGCAGAGCACCGTGGAGTTCCCGAACGTCTGCTACGAGATAATGAACGAGCCTATCGGAGGCGCAGAAGGGGAGATACCCGACCGCGTCAGGTGGGCGGACGCAATCGTGGCCGTCATATACAGGTACACGCAGGGCAAGCGCTTCATCTTTTACAACGACTTCACCCCCAGGAAAGCAGGGCTGGATGTCATCGCCTGGGAAAAGAACAAGAGCGTCCTTGTCAACTACTCGCACCTTGACGGGATAATTTTCCACGGCGATGTCAAACAGTACGAGCCTAACAACCTGAACCCTGTGATTCGCAGAGACCTCATCATACAGGTTTCTACAGATACCTTCACAGACCAGAGCGAGGAGTACAACCGCGAGACCGCGAAGAACGCTTTTAAGAAGCACATGATGTTTCAGGCCGAAGCGGTCGAGGACTCCGCAGCGAAAGGCATAGGCGACGCGATGCCTACAATCTTCAAGCTGCCGCCGCTCTGCGGAACGTGGATTAAGACCAGCGAGACGCCTGCCAGAGTCCCGCACCTCTTCTACACTCAAAAGCAGGACGGCACCGTTTTGGTATTCAACCCGGACAAGGACTGCGTCTCCATGCAGGGCGCTGTCACACAGATGGATTCCTACAAGCTCGTCTTCTGGAACCAGACGATGCAAAAGCTAGGTAGACAGAGATACACCTTGAAGGACAACAACCAGCAGTTGACGCTCGTTGACGGCGACTGGACTCAAGTGTTCAAAAGATACCAGGGGCCGCTCGCGCTCTTCTTCTACCAGTGGGAGAAGATTTCGGAAACCCCCGCCACACAGCTTGCGCCTTACTTCATGTTCGTCTACCCGGACAACACGCTCGTCACCCGCCGGAAAGATAATTTCGCGGTCAACAATCGCGCCCGAATCACCAACGTGACGGCCACACAAATCACCATACACAGCGACACGCTCAACAACGAAACTACCTGGTTCTACCGCTTCACAGAGGGCGGCCAGAAACTGTCCCTGGAAAAGTCCGACCACTCATGGACACAGGTTTTCCGCCGCGTCGTCTAACAGATGGTCTTTGAAAAAGGGCGGAAGAATCTCAAGAGAGATTCTTCCGCCCCTTTTCAATGCCGGACGGGCTTTTTTGAGCTTGCTGAATGAATGCTCATTCAGTATTATAGGCATCCTCGTCGGTATCCCCTAATAGGAAAGGTTTTTGGGCTTTATGTTGCGGATTGAAAAGGCGGCGGTGCTGGGCGCGGGCACTATGGGCGCGCAGATTGCGGCGCATCTGGCGAACGCCAACATTCCTACCATCCTGCTGGACATTGTTCCGCGCGAATTGACGCCCGAGGAAGAGAAGAAGGGCCTCAGTCTGGAATCGAAAGAGGTGCGAAACCGCATTGCGCGTTCGGGGCTTGAGGCTGCGAAGAAGGCCAAGCCTGCCGCGTTCTTCACATCTGAGGGCGCTTCTTTGGTGACGGTCGGAAACTTCGACGACGACATGACGAAGTTGAAGGACTGCGACCTCATCATAGAGGCCGTGGTAGAGAATCTGGACATTAAGCGCAGTCTCTTCGAGCGTGTTGAAAGCAATCGTCGCCCAGGCTCAATCGTGGCCTCTAACACGAGCGGCATTCCGATTCATCTTCTGGCCGAAGGTCGCTCGGATGACTTCCGCGCTCACTTTCTGGGCGTTCATTTCTTCAACCCGCCGCGCTACCTTCATCTGGTAGAGATAATCCGCACGCAGTGGACTCGGCCCGAAGTCTCCTGCGCGCTCTTCGGATTTCTTGAGCAGCGTTTAGGCAAGGGCGTCGTTCCGGCCAAAGACCGCCCGAATTTCATAGCCAACCGCATAGGCACGTTCGGCGCGCTCGTCACCATCAAGACCATGATTGAAGACGGCTACACGATTGAGGAAGTGGACAAGATGACGGGGCAGACTATGGGGCGTCCCAAGACCGCCACGTTCCGCACCTTCGACCTCGTGGGCCTGGATGTCTTCGGCCATGTGGTGAAGAACCTTTACGAGAATCTGCCCGAAGATGAAGAGCGTGATGTCTTCATCGCGCCTGAGTTTTTGACGCAGATGATTGGGCGCGGCTGGCTGGGAAATAAGACCAGGGGCGGCTTCTATAAAAAGCAGAAGGGTGAAGGCGAGAAGCAGGAGATTTGGACTCTGGACGTGGCCTCGCTCGAATATCGCCCGTCGGCAAAGGTCAAACTGCCAGCGCTCGACATGGCTAAGAACATAGAGGATTTGCCTGAGCGAGTGCGCTCCCTTGTGTGGGGCAAGGACAGGGTCGGCGCGTTTCTTTGGAAGACCGCGTCGCGCACTTTCCGCTATGCGGCGAACCGCATCCCTGAGATAGCCGATACGATTGTCGAAGTGGATAGGGCTATGCGCTGGGGCTTTAACTGGGAGATGGGCGTCTTCGAGTCTTGGGACGCTATAGGGCTTGAGAAGAGTGTCGAGCGTATGCGCGCAGAAGGTCAAAGCGTGCCCGCGAACATAGAGCGCATGCTGGAAGCGGGCGCGACCCGATTTTACAAGACGGAGAACGGCCAGAGGTTCTTCTTCGATTTCAACTCTATGGAGTACGTGCCCGAAGGGGAGCGTCCGGGCGTCATCATTCTCAAATCCGTGAAAGAGAGAACAGGCGTCATCAAGAAGAACGGCGGCGCGTCCCTCATTGATTTGGGCGACGGCGTGGCCTGCCTTGAGTTTCATTCGAAGATGAATGCCATAGGCGGCGACACGCTTCAGATGATTAAGTACTCGCTCGCGGAAGTCGAGAAGAATTTCCTGGGCCTGGTCGCAGGAAATCAGGGACAGAACTTTTCCGTCGGCGCTAATTTGATGCTGCTCTTGCTGGAAGCGCAGGAAGAAAACTGGGAAGACATAGACTTAGGGATACGCGCTTTCCAGCAAGCGGTCATGAGCCTGCGCTATTCGGCAAAGCCAGTGGTGGTCGCCCCCTTTCAGATGACCTTCGGCGGTGGCTGCGAGATGGTCTTGCACGCAGACCGCGCGCGGGCCGCAGCAGAGACTTACATAGGCTTGGTGGAAGTCGGCGTAGGTCTTATCCCTGCCGGTGCGGGAACGAAAGAGATGCTCGTGCGCGCTCTGGATTCGATTCCGAAGGGCGTCACCGAAGCAGACCCCTTCCCCTTCGTCAAGCGAGTCTTTGAGACGATTGCCATGGCGAAGGTCGCCACCTCTGCTGAAGAGGCACGCGCGTTCGGGTTTCTGGACGAGGACGACGCGGTTTCTATGAACAGTGACCGGCTTATAGCTGACGCGAAGCAGGAAGTTCTGGCCCTGGCCGCGACCGGATACGTCATGCCGCAGCAACGCACGGACATTCTGGCCCTGGGGCAATCCGCGCTCTCGACCATCAAGCTTGGCATTCACCAGATGAAGCGCGGCGGCTTCATCTCCGACCACGACGCGGTCATCGGAGAGCGCCTGGCGCGCATCTTAACCGGCGGCGACATTAATCACCCGACGCATGTGTCGGAGCAATATCTTTTAGACCTTGAGCGCGAGGCGTTCCTCTCCCTGTCGGGCGAGTGCAAGACGCAGGAGCGCATCGCACACATGCTCAAGACTGGAAAGCCACTGAGGAATTAGTTGACTGAGGTAATTATGAGAAACGCAGTGATTGTATCAGCCGTGCGGACGGCTGTGGGGCGTGCGCCGAAGGGGACTTTGAAGGATACGCGGCCTGACGAGATGGGCGCGGCGGCGATTAAGGAAGCTATGGCGCGCGTGGAAGGGTTGAAGCCTGCGGATATTGAAGACGTGGTGA
Source organism: Pyrinomonadaceae bacterium (assembly GCA_014534425.1). Classification (GTDB taxonomy): domain Bacteria; phylum Acidobacteriota; class Blastocatellia; order Pyrinomonadales; family Pyrinomonadaceae; genus JACVRN01. The sequence continues at coordinate 1,083 of JACVRN010000064.1, read as the reverse complement.
TGGGTTGCGCCATGCCTGAGGCGGAGCAGGGAATGAACGTGGCCCGCGTGGCTGCGATTCGTGCGGGGCTTCCTGTGGAAACCTCCGCTATGACCATCAATCGCTTCTGCTCTTCCGGCTTGCAGTCGATTGCGATTGTGGCCGACAGAATCAAGGCGGGCGGGATTGATTGCGCGATTGCGGGCGGGCTTGAGACCATGTCCATGATTCCCATGGGCGGGCACATCATTCGCCCGAACCCGCATCTGGTTGACCACTACCCGGACTTCTACTTGAACATGGGCCTGGCGACCGAGAACGTCGCGCGCAAGTACGAGATTTCGCGCGAAGAGCAGGACGCCTTCTCTGTGCGCTCGCATGAACGCGCCGCGCGTGCTATTGACGAAGGAAAGTTCAAGGACGAGGTCGTGCCGCTCAACGTCACTGTGGAAGAACTGGACGAGAAAGGGCGAAAGCAGAAGCGCGAACTGGTCTTTCAGGAAGACGAGGGCGTGAGGCGCGGAACCAGCATGGAAGCGCTCGCTAAATTGAAGCCCGCCTTTCATGTGAAGGGAACCATCACGGCTGGCAACGCTTCGCAGATGTCGGACGGCGCGGCGGCTGTCGTCGTCATGTCGGAAGAGCGCGCGCGTGAGTTGGGCGCAAAGCCTCTGGCGCGATTCGTAGCCTACGCCACCGCCGGATGCCCGCCCGAAGAGATGGGCATAGGCCCCGTGTTCGCCATCCCTAAGGCTTTGAAGATGGCCGGACTCACGCTAGACCAGATTGATGTCATAGAGCTTAACGAAGCTTTCGCCGCGCAGAGCCTCGCCGTGATTAAAGAGTTGGGCCTGGACGAAGAGAAAGTGAATGTCAACGGCGGCGCAATCGCGCTCGGCCACCCGCTGGGCTGCACGGGCGCTAAATTGACCGCCACTATCCTGCGCGAGCTTGAGCGCCGCAACGGTCGTTACGGAATGGTCACGATGTGCGTCGGCGGCGGCATGGGCGCAGCCGGAATCTTTGAAAGAATTGGATAAAAGTAATCAGTAGTCTCCAATCAGTCAAAGCACCTCTTTTAGCTGACAACTGATAACTGACTGC
>JACVRN010000142.1 GCA_014534425.1 Pyrinomonadaceae bacterium | reverse complement strand
GGTGTTGCCTGCTGCAAGCGCTGGGGCCAGTTTCCATGCGGCCATCAGGAGCGGAAAGTTCCAGGGAATTATCTGGCCGCAGACGCCTATGGGCTCGCGCAGGGTGTAATTAAAGAGTGGGCCCGGGACGGGGATGGTTTCGCCTTCTATCTTTGTGGCGAAGCCCGCGAAGTATTCAAAATTCTCCACGACCTGCGGCAGGTCAACGTACTGCGACTCGCGTATGGGCTTGCCATTGTCTGCGGTCTCAAGCTGTGCGAGTTCCTGCGAGCGCTCTTCTATCAGTTGCGACAATTTGTAGAGGAGACGACCGCGATCACGCGCGCTCATCTTTCCCCACTTGCCTTCGTAGGCGCGGCGCGCTGCGGCCACGGCCTTATCAATGTCGGCTTTATCACCTTCGGCCACCTGGGCCAGGGTTTCGCCCGTTGCTGGGTTTGGGGTCTCGAAAGTCTTGCCAGATTCTGCGTCCACCCATTGCCCGTCTATCAAAAGCTGGTACTTTCGCACCGTATCGGTCGCGGCTGGTTGCGCGGTAGACATAATCAATTCTCCTTAAAAGCGTAGATGAAAGAATGGATTCATTGAATCAATGAATCAGATCTCTTTCATCCCTGCTGTTCTAGTAGTTGGCGAAGCACGTAGGGCAGTATGCCGCCGTGCTGGTAGTAGTCAATCTCAATCGGCGTGTCAATGCGAAGGGTCACAGGCACTTCTTCGGTTGAGCCGTCTTTGCGATTAATGACGAGTGTCACGTCCTGTCGCGGGCGTATGCTACGGCCTTCCAGGCCGATGATGTCGTAGACCTCCGTGCCGTCAAGATTGAGCGTCTGCGCGCTCGTTCCCTCCTTGAATTGAAGCGGCAGCACGCCCATGCCCACAAGGTTGTTGCGGTGTATGCGCTCGAAGCTTTGCGCTACGACGGCTTTCACGCCAAGCAGCCGCGTGCCCTTCGCGGCCCAGTCGCGCGAGCTGCCCGTCCCGTACTCCTGCCCGGCCAGCACCACTAGCGGCACGCCCGCCGCCTGATAAATCACGGAAGCGTCGTAGATGCTCATCTGCTGTCCGGTCGGTTGCAAGACTGTGACGCCGCCTTCAACGCCCGGCACCATCTGGTTCTTGATGCGTACGTTGGCGAAGGTGCCGCGCACCATCACCTGATGATTGCCGCGACGTGAGCCGTAAGAGTTGAAGTCTTCAACGGCCACGCCGCGCAGTTGAAGGTAGACGCCTGCGGGAGACGTTGGCTTGATGGCTCCGGCGGGGCTGATGTGGTCTGTCGTCACGGAGTCGCCGAAGATGGCTAGGGGGCGAGCGCCTCTGACATCACAAATCTGGCCCGGCTCCATGCTGAACTTTTCGAAGTAGGGCGGCTCCTGAATGTAAGTAGAGCTTGAATCCCAATCGTAGACCAAACCAGTCGTTGCGGGAATCTCGTTCCAGAGCGGGTTCTGCTCCGCGAAGTCGCTGTAGAGACGACGATAGGTTTCAGGGTCGTACGCAGCCTGTATGCTGCTTTCAATCTCTTCTAGCGTGGGCCAGATGTCTTTCAGATAAACGTCGTCGCCGTTGCGGTCTTTGCCAATCGGCTCTCGGGTCATATCAATGTTGATGCGGCCCGCGAGCGCGAAGGCAACTACGAGCGGCGGACTCATCAAAAAGTTGGCCCTCACGTTCTGGTGAACGCGCGCCTCAAAGTTGCGGTTGCCGGAAAGGACTGACGCGGCGATGAGGTCGTTGCCCGTGATGACCTCTTCTATGCGCGGGTCAAGCGGCCCGGAGTTTCCAATGCAGGTCGTGCAGCCGTAGCCCACAAGGTTAAAGCCAATCATGTTCAGGTAAGGCTGAAGACCTGTCTTTTCCAGGTACTCCGTGACGACGCGCGAGCCAGGCGCAAGCGAAGTCTTAACGGAAGGGTCGGGGCTTAAGCCTTTCTCGACAGCCTTCTTCGCCATCAGCCCGGCGGCAATCATGACGCTCGGATTAGAAGTGTTCGTGCATGAAGTAATCGCGGCGATGACCACGTCGCCATGCCCCAGGTCGTCAATCCTGTCGGGGAAATCTTCGGGTGAAATCTCCGCGACGCGGTCGGGCGTCGGGCGATTATTCATCATCTCGATTTCCGTCAAGGCGGAGGTGTTCTTAAAGCTCTCAAGGCCAGCGCCTTCTGGAACAGTTTCATTGGCCTGCTCGCCGCCGCCCGTCAAAGGCTGAGCCTGCAAGACAGGAAGGATGCGGCTGTGGCCGTTTCCGACCTCAAAGCGCTTGCTCAATTCTTCAACGGACTTGCCGTAGCCGTTCTCGTTCACGGGCTTCTGGAAAAGCTCTATGAACTTTTCCTTCAAGTTAGGAAGCTCTATGCGATCCTGCGGGCGCTTGGGGCCAGCCACGCTAGGCTCTATCTCCGAGAGGTCAAGCTCAAGCAGCGTGGTGTAATTGCACTCGCCCTTGCGCGGGATGCCGAACATGCCCTGCGCCGTGAAATAGCTTCGAACCGTTTCTATGTGCTCTTCCGTTCTTCCGGTCGCGCGATAGTATTCGCAGGTCTTTTCGTCCACGGGGAAGAAGCCCATCGTCGCGCCGTACTCTGGAGCCATGTTGGCGATGGTCGCGCGGTCTGCGACCGGCAGGCTCGTTGCGCCTTCGCCATGAAACTCCACGAACTTTCCTACGACCTTGGCCTTCCTGAGCATCTCTGTCACGCGCAGCACAAGGTCTGTGGCCGTCACGCCCTCGCGCAACTTTCCGCTCAAACAGACGCCCACGACATCCGGCGTCAGGATATACACGGGCTGGCCGAGCATTCCTGCTTCGGCTTCAATGCCGCCCACGCCCCAGCCCACTACGCCGAGACCGTTAATCATAGTCGTGTGCGAGTCAGTCCCGACCAGCGTGTCTGGATAAAAGATGCCGTCCTTCTCCATCACGCCCTGCGCCAAGTATTCAAGGTTGACCTGATGGACTATGCCTATGTCGGGCGGCACTACCTGAAAGCCGTTGAAGGCTTGCGTGCCCCACTTCAAGAACTGGTAGCGAGAGTTGTTGCGCCTGAACTCCATCTCCATGTTCTTACGAAAAGCGTCCGGGCTTGAGGAGAAGTCAACCTGAACCGAGTGGTCAATCACCAGGTCAACCGGCACGAGCGGTTCAATAAGCTGCGCGTCGCGCCCCATTCGAGCGACGCAGGAGCGCATGGCCGCAAGGTCAACCAGTAGCGGCACGCCCGTGAAATCCTGCAACAGCACGCGCGCCACCACGAAAGGAATCTCTTCGGTGCGCTCGCCTTCGGCCTGCCAGTTGGCAAGCGCTCGCACGTTTCCTTCCGTGACCTTCTTGCCGTCGAAATTACGCAGCACGGATTCGAGCACGATGCGAATGGTGACGGGCAAGCTTGAGATGGGGCCGATGCCTGCGCGCTCAAGCTGAGGCAAAGAATAGAATTGTGCAGGGCGCTCGCCGCCTGCGTGAAAGCTCTCTAGTGTGTGGAAAAGATTATGCGGCATAGGATTCAAGACAGTCGTATGAGAGAGAACGGCGCTTCCCAGCCTTTTGCGGCAGAGAAGGCACAAGGTTTCGATCCGAATAAAAATTTCTCGCTTTGCAAACATCAAGTTTAAGTTCCGCGTGCTCTTTCGTCAAGCAAGGTAAAGAGGAGGCTTTTGCAACCTCTTCGCCACAAAGTGCGTTGCTCAATCTTCAAGCCATTTGTTATAGTCCTACAACACAGTCTAGAGAGTCTGGAGAGTCCTGAGAGACTTGAGAGTCAACGCGCTCTCTTCTCTCCAGACTCTCAGGACTCTCCAGACTCTCTAGACTTTTTTTTGGAGATTGCGATGCCTAAGAAGCAACCGGAAGATTTCGAATACCTGAGCAACGATCCAGACTACGTGCCCGACCCTGACATAGAAGAGTTCATGGAGGAAGAGATAGCGCGAGCGCCGAAAGACCCTGAGCTTCTGGCGCAGCGCCTTCGCAATAACACTGCGTCGAGTCCGTCAGACTCGGGCGGCGACCCTGACGCATCCTGGGAAGATGTCAACGATAGCGGCACGGAATCCGTCTCAGGCGACAATCCTACGCCCGACCAGTCGATAGTAGAAGAGAACGCACGCGCCGTCGGCGTCACCTTCGAAGACAACGAAGAACTGGACGTGGTGGACAAGATTGACCGCCGCGACCGCGACCGCTTCGAACTGGACGAACGCTCAAAAGCCAGCGACGACTCGATATAAAAGCAGTGACAAGTGACAAGAAAAGAAAAGTTTTTAACTTATCACTTGTCACTGCCTTTTCTGAAGCGTGATGCTTTCGATGACGATGGGGTCAGCGGGGCGTTCAGTCCCTTCGGTCGTGGGTGCGCCCATGATTATATCCGCGTTGGTGAGTCCTTCTATTACTTTCCCGAAGACAGTGTAGCGTTTATCGAATGCCGGTTGGCGCTTGAGCGTGATGAAGAACTGGCAGTTGGCAGTGTTGAATGCCTGCTCTTCCGTCATGCCAGGGCCGCCGCCTTTACGCGCCGCGCCGAGGGTTCCGCGCTCGTAGGGAACGTCGCTGAACTCTCCGGGCACGTTCGGCAGAGGCGAATCGCCTGAGCCGTCGTTGGCCGGATTGTCGTCTTTCGAATTAGGGTCGCCGCCCTGTATGATGCCAAGCTCCGGGTTTATGCGGTGAAAGGTCGTGCCGTTGTAGAAGCCTTCTTTGATGAGTTGCTTGAAGCGCGCGACCATCTGCGGGGCAAGGTTAGGATAAAGCTCTATGACTATGCGACCGTAGCCTGGGTTCTGCATCTCTATGACGGCGACTTCCGCGTCAGGCTCCGGCTTGACGCCCTTCTTCAGGTTGGGCGGGTCTTTCAACGCTCCCTCATCGAAATCTTTCGAGTTAGCGTTATTGCTATTCGCGCCGCCTTTGCATGCCGCGCCCAGGAGCAAGAGCGCAAAGCACAGAACGAAGACAATCCACAGAGCGCGTCGCTGAAAGCTCTCGCGCGCATCACGCGCCACATCCGTTTTCACTAAAGATTCGCCTCCCGCCACTTTTATCTTCAAAATAACTTTCGACTATCGAGCAGAATCGTCACCGGCCCGTCGTTAACAAGCTCGACTTCCATCATACGACGAAACTCGCCCGTCGCCACATGCGGAACGAAGCGTTTCGCCTCGCGCACAAAAAACTCGTAAAGCTGCTCGGCGCGCTCAGGCTCCGCCGCCTGAATCCATGAAGGTCGCCTTCCTCGCCTCACATCACCATACAACGTGAATTGAGAAACGACCAGCAGGCTGCCTTTCTTCTCTATAATAGAGTTGTTCATGCGTCCGTCTGCATCGTCAAAAATGCGCAGGCCCATGATTTTTTCCAGCATGTACTCTGCATCGGTCTCGGTGTCGTCGCGCGCAATCCCTAATAGAACGACGAGACCGTCGCTGATCTCGCCAACGGTCTCGTCTTCCACTCTGACACAAGCTCTCAAGACGCGCTGTATCACGGCTCGCATCTAGCCCTGCTGTCTCCTTTCCAGAACTGCCTCGGGAGAGAGACTGCATAGCTTGCCAGTCTCTCTCCAGAATTTCGCCGCATGATTATTTCCTTTACTATCTAACCGATAATCCTGGCAACCTCAAAGTGATTTCCGTCCTTCCGCCTTCTAAAGAACCCACCCCAGAAGAACCCGTTCTCGGCGGCGATGGTGACTAACTCGCGCGTAGAGCCTCTCATTCCGACCAGCGCCGGTACTGTGCCCAGGACATTGAATCTGGCGTTGATGTCGAAGGCCGAGCCGAACGAATGGTTGCTTAATTCCGTGCGGCTGCCGCGTACGAAGCGCGGAACAAAGTCACCATCAAATGTCAAAATCCGATTTATGAGCTTAGCTCTTCCCCAATCATCAAAGAGCTTGACGAGTTGATTGACCACCAACCTGTGCATTCGCATAGCGCCATCGGGCCTCGCCTGGCTGATGCCGACAAGCTGTGGGATGACAACACGCACGATGTTCTTCTGCTCGAAATCATCTGTGATGATGATGTTCTCCGGGTTGCCGGGTCTGGGCGCAGCCCGAAAGGTGAACTTTCCGAAGACTCTTTGTCGGGCGGCGGTGTTGGGCAGGGGCCTGAGGTCTGGTTGAGGCGGAAAGTTCGGGCCGCTCTTGCTATCGTCTATCGTGTCCTTAATCGCCTCAAAGCCCAGTTTCATCGCTTCGCCCATCGTCTGATTGCCGACGATGCCGTCAACTTCCAGCCCTTGTTCTCTCTGAAACTCTTTTGTCCCGGCCTCTGTCTTCTTACCGAAGTCACCATCAGCCAGGCCAACATCAATTTTTCTTCCGATGAGAAAAATTTGCCACTCCTTAACGTCAGGGCCTTTTAAGCCTCTTCGCAAGACTCGCATAGCTGGCTCTCCTTTATCGAAGAATTTAGATAAAGCACGGTTTGCGCGACGGCTTGCGGAGCAACCTGCTGAAGAATCCGTTAGGCCGCCATCATTAAGTAGAAACCGCTCTCATAAATATATGCGGGAAACCGCGAAAACATTTCACCGAATGTCGTCGCTCGCAAACTGGCAGAATCGGAAAATCCCTCCTGGCTGCTGCACAGGGTATTTATGAGACCGTTACTTTTCAGGAGATGCGAAGCCGGGACTTCGCATCTCCTGTAGCGTGCTTCTAACTGCGGCTAAAATGGCAGGTCGAAGAAGAGGAAATAGCCGTTCAGCATCAGGACGAAGGCGAGCGCGCCCGCGACCAGTGCGACGTAGAGAATCTTTCTGGATGTAGCAAGGATTGAAACGGACGCCAGCACTATGGCGATTTGAAAGAGCGACTCGGAGAAATCGAAGTTCGGGTCTTGCCGCATGGCGCGGTCTCGCTGCTCGGTCAAAGCCTTTGCCTTGTCGGCCAACTCCTTTTTGCCTTCGCCCTTTTCCGGCTCGCTTTCATAACGCGCCGCAGTGGCCCTGTAATCGGCTATCTTTTTCTCAACCGCCTGTCGCTGCTCTGGACTCAAATTCTGCGTCATCATCAACTGAGCTTCGAGCGCGTCCGCAGCCAGTTCCGTATCCGTCTTGCGTACATTCTTTGCCTGATAGAAGGCCCAGGTGTCGCTCGCCTGTATGTTGTAGTTCATGATGTCTTCGGCAGCGTTTCCGCCGCCGAGACTCGTAATCGCCAGAAGCATTGCCATGATGGCAATCGAGAGAGCCGAGCGCGAGCGAAATCTGTCGTCCGCACTCTTTCCGCCGTCCTCTTCGTTCAAGTCAAGAATCTGCTCCGCAGCATCGCTGGCTTCCATAAAGGGGGTTTTCCTCTTCGTTTTAATTTGGTAATGCCTTAGAACAAGCCGTCGTTATAGCAGATAATTATAGGTAATTATTCCTGTCACTTTCACGGGCGTGCCGTTGACTAATGTGGGAGTAAACTTTGCGCCATAGGCTGCCCATTCCGAAGACAGTTGCAGTGGTAGCGGGCCGCTCAGCGCGCAAGCCCTGATGACCTTCCCGCGCTCGTCAATCAACACACGCACTATTACCAGGCCAGTTACTCTGGCCGCTCTGGCCTGCTCTGGATAAGAAGGCTTTGGAAGCGAAATCGCCCTGCCGTTAACAATGTCCGCTTCTACGGGCGGGAGGTTGTTTGGATTAACGTCAGAGAGACTGCTGGCACGGCCTTCCAGCTTCAATGCTTCATCCTCCTGCCCCTTTTTACGCATCAGGCATGCGTACCGCTCCAGCGTCTCAATCAAAGCCTGGTTCTTAACGCCCGCCTTCTTTTCTCTAATCGGAAGCAATCGTTTGAAGACATCTCCGGCCTTTTCGTACAGGCCCTCTAACAGATAGTACTCCGCGAGCTTTGAGAGAGACTTGCCGACTTCGGCGCTCTCCCCGCCGTACGCCTTTTCTCTAATCGCCAGAGCGCGCAGGTAAAGCTTCTCCGTCTTTTGAGAGTTTCCCCTGGCGTAGTTGGTGAGCGCGATTCTGTCGAGCAGTTCCCCGATTCTGGGAGTGTTAGGCCCAACGGTCTTCTCATAGATTTTGACGGCGCGCTCCAGAAGCTCCTGCCCCTCGCCGTACTTGCGCTTCGCTATGTAGATTTCGCCAAGGTTGATTAAGGCTGAGACGATTAAAGGATCCTCTGGGCCCAGATTCTTTTCTATAATCTCAAGCGCACGCTTGGCCTGCGGCAGAGCCTCGTCGTACTTGCCCTCGTTGTAAAGCTTTGTGACCTTGTCGCCGAGTTGCTTTGCTTCCTCTAACTGAGACGCCTGCTGGCTGGTCATTATAGGCTGCGAAGCTGCAGCGTTTTTATCCTGCGCGATTACCCCCTGGCATAAGATGAGGCAGGCTAAGAAAGCGAGGCGGAATCTTTTCATTCTTTTCTCTCTCCGAATCATTTTTTAGGCGGACGGCTTGGGCGAATCTCCACGCGGCTGGGCAGGCTGCGCTCGTCGTGATGCAGCAAGTCAAGGCAGACGCGCGCTATGTCTTCGGCCTGCAACTGCCAACTCTTAGACTCGTCGGGTGTGTCCCCTCCAAACTCCGTGTTGACGGAGCCGGGCATGATGTAGCTGACCTTTATGCCGTCATGACGAACCTCCTGCATCATGGCTTCGCTGAAACCGTTGAGGCCGAACTTGGATGCATTGTAGGCGGCCATGCGCGGGTGAGGGTTTGCGCCCGCGAGCGATGAGATGTTGATGATATAGCCGCCGCCGCGCCGCTTCATCTGGGGGATAGCCTCGTGACAGCAATAGAAGACGCCGAAGAGATTCGTCTCAAGGACGGCGCGGAAATCCTCCGGCGAGAGTTCTTCCACGGTGCCGAAGATGCCGATGCCCGCGTTGTTGACCAAAATATCAAGCCCGCCGAACTCCGAGACCGCGTGTGCCACGAGCGCCTTCACCTGCTCGTAGTCCCGCACGTCGCAGGCAGCGCCCGCCACAGCACCCTCGCCCGCCTCGCTCAACTCGCCGATGGCCTGTTCTATCTCCTCCTCATTACGCGCGCTGATGCAGACGTTCACGCCCTCCCTCACGAGCGCCAACGCAATCCCGCGCCCTATCCCCTTAGTCCCTCCCGTCACTATCGCCGCTTTACCATTGAGCTTCATATGCGAAAACCCCCTGCTCATTAAGACTAAAATTTAACAGGGATGGACAGGATAGAGAGGATAAAAACAGAAGAGTTGCTCTTTCTTTATCCTCTCTATCCTGTCCATCCCTGTTCATTCTCCCTACTGTGATAACTTTGCTTTGAGTCTCTCATTGACTATCTTCGGATTGGCTTTGCCTTTTGAGGCTTTCATGACCTGGCCCACGAAGAAGCCGAAGAGCGCTTCTTTTCCGGCGCGGTACTGTTCAAGCTGTTTCGGGTTGGCTGTGATGACTTCGTCAACGATTCGGTCAATCTCGCCCTCGTCGCTCATCTGCACAAGCCCGCGCTCCTGTATGACGGCGTCCGCGCTCTTGCCGGTCTTGAACATCTCGACCAGCACATCCTTGGCCTGCTTGGCATTTATCTTTCCTTCCTCGACCGTATGAAGAAGACGACCCAACTCTTCTGGCGAGACGGGCGAGGCTTCGGCTGAAAGATTCGCTGCCTCAAGCTCGCGCAGGAGTTCCGACCTCACCCAGTTGGCCGCAGCCCTCGCGTTCGGAGAAGCCTTGACCGCGCGCTCGTAGTAATCCGCCAGCGCACGCTCCGAAGTCAAAAGCGAAGCGTCGCTGTGCGAGAGCTTGTACTCGTCCACGAAGCGCCGCAGGCGTGCGCCCGGAAGCTCAGGCATGGTGGCGCGCACAGTTTCTATGAACTCCCCTGTGACGACAAGCGGCGGAAGGTCAGGCTCAGGGAAGTAGCGATAATCGTGCGCCTCTTCTTTAGAGCGCATGGGCCGCGTCTCCTGCGCCCGCTCGTCCCAGAGCCTAGTCTCTTGCACTACGCGCCCGCCCGATTCGATTAGATTAATCTGTCGCTCAATCTCGTACTCAATGGCGCGCTGCATGAAGCGCACCGAGTTTAGATTTTTAAGCTCTACCTTCGTGCCGAACTTTTCATCGCCTATGCGCCTGACAGAGACGTTGGCTTCGCAGCGAAGATTTCCCTTCTCCATGTCTGCCTCGCTTGCCCCGACCCACTGCAACGCGCGCCGCACGTAGTTAACGTAATCATAGGCTTCCCAGGAAGAGCGGAAATCCGGCTCGGTGACTATTTCGGCGAGCGGGGTGCCCGCGCGATTGAGGTCTATGTAAGAGTAGCGGTCAACGTCCGGCAATCCTTCGTGAACGTTCTTGCCCGCGTCTTCTTCTAGATGAAGGCGCGTGATGCGGATGCGGAAGGGACGCCACTCTTTAGGGTGCCCGCCTTCGTCGCGCTCTGCCGTCATAATCTCCAACTCGCCCCGCTCGGAAAACGGCTGGTCATACTGCGAAATCTGGTAGCCCTTGGGCAAATCCGGGTAAAAATAGTTCTTGCGCGCAAAGATTGAGCGCTCGTTAATCTGAAGGCCTAGGGCCAGAGCGGCGCGTGCGCCCAACTCCACCACTCGCCGGTTCAAGACCGGAAGCGAGCCTGGCAGGCCTAGGCACACAGGACAGGTGTTAGCATTCGGCTCGTCGCCGAAACGCGTAGAACAGCCGCAGAAGATTTTGGACTCAGTGCTCAACTGAGCGTGAATCTCCAGGCCAATGATTGTTTCCCAACCGTCTTTCATAATTTTTTAGCTGTCAGCCGTAAGCCGTCAGCTATCAGCTAAAATCCTTCTTGAGGCTGAATGCTGATAGCTGACGGCTGAGTGCTTATTTATGGTCTCAGCCAGCCGGGCGGCGCTCCCGCTCGGCGTGCTTCTTCTTCCAGTAATCTCCAGCGTGCCTGCAAGCTGGCTCGCTCCGTTTCGAGTTCGCCGAGGCGTGCCGCGAGCGCGTCCTGTTCATAAGAGGAGTTAAAGCCGTAGGGCAAATAGAACGGAAGCGGTATTAACGGAGTGATGAAATTTCTTCGCCTGGGAACTCCCCTGTAGGGATTTAAGATAACAGGGCGTCGCGCCATGCCGCCTCCGGTGCGTCCCGCAATCGGCTCGCGGCGCGCGAAGCCTGGTCGCTGAAACTGCAACGGGGTCTGGGGGAATCCGCTCACGGGAAATATACGGGGCACCTGCGAGAGCGGAGGCGCGATGCTGGTGAAAGCGACGGTCGAAGAATAACCTCGCGTCTGATTCAGCCTTGAGCGTATGTAAGTAATCTCCGCTTCGTTGACTGTTATAGCCGCACGCAGTTCTGCTGCGCGCCCGCGCCAGTAGCTTTCGGCCTGCGTTTCCTCTTCATCCTTTTGAGCGGCCAGCGCGCTCAAGCGTCGCGTCTCTTCTTCGCGCTGGCGGCGCACGTCTTCCAGGGACGGCAAGCCCAGTTCTAGGCGACGGCGCTCGTAGGCTTTCTCGCTCTCTTCGCGCCTGAGACGCACAGCCTCCAGTTCCTTGTCCGTCAGTGTGCGCGTAGCCGCTCTGCTCGCGGGCGATGAAGTGGAAGCGGCTGCGGCGCTCAGACGAGTCGCTCGTCCTCCTGCGCGGCTGAGCAGGCTTCCCTGTGGCTCACGGTTAGCGCGCTCTGTGGCCGCAACGTCTATGCTGGTCATCTGTATGGTGACGTACAGACCCTTTGCGTACTCGTAGGTTATTCCTGCACGCGTGACGCTGAAGGTGTCTGGAATCTCGACGCTCCTTCCGTCGCGCAGGATGACGGTGTAGGCGCTTGCCGCCACTGGCAGCAGAATCATCAGAGCAGCAGCCGTGGCCGCGCCTTTCAGCCCGCGCATAAATCCGTTTCGGCTGCCGCCACGTAATTTAGAAGTGTGAAGCATAGCTGGCCTGCAAACTCATGGTCTCTGCTTTCAAAGGCTTTCCGGTTGAGACTGAGTATAGCACTCGCTGAAATGGCTTCTCAAACGAAGGGATTTCAGCCGGGAGGAGGCCGAAGGAAAACTTTTGCTCTTCGGAAAGGCTTCTTTAGTGTACAATCCGCCTTAATCGCCATAGAAGCTTCAAGGGAGCATGCG
>JACVRN010000077.1 GCA_014534425.1 Pyrinomonadaceae bacterium | reverse complement strand
GGTCTCTAGTCTAGCTAAAGACCCGCCCGCTACCGCAGGCGGTACTGACCTGTATCTTCTTACGTTACCGTTTACGGCCTGACTAGAATATCGCCCGCTCCGCTCGCTATATCCGCGAAGGCGTAGGATGCTACGGGGAAAGTCTTGGCGTCTACGGTGGTTGTATCTCTGGGCATGGCGTAGCCGACATCGTCTTTGCGCTCGTAATCCGTCGCCCACCATCTCAAGCCTACGCCTGGGTCTTCTTTAAGCTCGGAATCCGAGGGCGTCCAGGTTATCTGAATCGGCTTATAAAATCCCCACGTCAGCCTGTCCGGCACGCGCGTATTGTCTCCGTTGTCTTCGACCGTCAGGAGCATTCGCTGGCCTATCAACTCTCTGACGCTCGAATCGCGTACGACGGCGCTCACCACCGCCTGATTCTTGTCTATAACCAGCCCGTCGACGGCTGCTGTTAGAGAAAAACCGGGATACTTGGTCGAATCCTCGCCTGTGCCGTCAACGTCACTGTAAATGACCGTCGCTTCGTCCGTCATGAACAGAGAGCCTGTGGCGGAGCCGTCCGCCTGGCCTTTGGCGTCGAACTCCACGTATTTTGCAGCGCCATCATCGAGCGTGAACTTGTAGTTTCCCGAGGCACTCTGAGCCTTGGTCACGGCGGGTGCCGCTATGCACAACAGAAAAAGAGCGAAAAACGGGGCGAATGCTTTCATTTTCATCTGGAACTCCTTCTATTAAGTCTAGGGTGTGCGGTAAAGACAGATTTTTAAGGGCCAAGACTTACACGCCAATCTTCCCCAAAATCCAGTTTCAATTTTGACCTCTCGTCTCATCGTCCACAGATTACTTGCGACGCTGAATATAGTCATTAGGGTGTTATGAAGTTCTTCTGAAAGATTTCTGAAAACGGTTGCTGTTTGAGATTTATGGAGATTTATAGCGTTTCTGAGATTAACAAAGACGCCTGAGCGCCAAGACGCGTAGAGGACGCGCCCGAAGAGTAGCACAGTCACGCCAAAAGCAAAAATGAGGGCGGAAGGATGAAAGCTAAAGATTTTATTTCACTTCATCAGGTAGGCAGACGCGGAAGAGACGCCAATCGCCGAGCGCGGCTCCGAGCGTGTGAGTTCCTTTGTCCTCGAATCTGATGCCGGAGCCTGCGACCAAATCTTTGACGGTGTTTGAGACCAGGACTTCTCCGGTCGAGGCTTTTCCTGCGACCTCTATGCCTATCTCCGCAGCTATGCCGCCGACTTTGGCCTCCACCATGTCGCATTCGCCGGTGTGCAGCCCTGCGCGCATCTCTATGCCCATGTGAGAGGAATATTTGACTATGGCGCAGGCGCAGCGCACCGCACGAGCGGGGCCGTCGAAGATGGCAAGCGGGCGATTGCCGACCATGTCCACCTCTCGCCCCCGGAACCAGTTAATCTCTTTGCCTATGTGAGCGCGCAGGCGATTGATAAGCTCTTGCCAGCGTTTTTCTCCAAGCCGCTCCATGTGCTCCTGCGAATCCGCTATGCGCGTGAAGAGAACGGTCGCCAGCACCCTGTCCGGCTCAAGGCGATGACGCACGCCCGTCAGAAACTCTTCCACCTCGTCGAGTATTGCGTCCTGGTCGCCCACGAAGGGAAGATGATCCTGTCCCGGCAATTCAACATACTTCGCCCCGGAAATTCTCTCCGCCACGTAACGCCCTTCCTCTACCTTGAGGCACTGATCCTCTTTTCTGTGTATGACCAGAGTGGGGACGTGTATCGAAGGCAGCACGTGTCGCACGTCTATCTCCGCGTTCATCTGCGTCAGCGCGAGCGCAGCGCCCGGACTCGCGCCCATGCGTAAGTAAGTAGCCCACCATTCACGAAACTCCGCATCGCAGGCCATAGTCGGCGCGCGTTCTTCAATACCTACGGGGCCTCCCCAGTGCTCGCGTATCTCTTCAAAAAAGTGTGTGCGCTCTTCCGTAGTAGGTGCCCAGGGGTACTCTGCATCGCGCAGCCGCTTGGCATAAGTCCCAATCATGACGAGCGCTATGGTTTTCTCAGGATAGGTCGCGGCGAAGAGGCTGCACATGGGGCCGCCTTCGGAGACGCCGCAGAGCGCCGCGCGCTCGGAGCCGACCGCATCCATCACGGCGCGCACGTCGTCCATGCGCTGCTCAAGCGTAGGCAGTTGGTCTATGGGCACGCGGTCTGAAAGCCCCGTGCCCCGCTTGTCAAAGAGTATGAGGCGAGAGAAGGAGGCCAGGCGCAGAAGAAAGCGCGCGAAGTTCGGCTCGCGCCAGAAATATTCCATGTGAGAAACCCAGCCCATGACGAAGACCAAGTCGAGCGGCGCATCGCCTATGACCTGATAAGCTATGTTCACGTCGCCGCTTCGGGCGTACATGGTCTCAGGCGGTCGCTCCAGTGTGAGATTAAAGGCGGGCGACAATTCGCGGACTGCGCTCGGCGGAAGGTCTATGACGGCTGGCGCTCTTTTGCTCTCAGGCTGTATGGCTTCGTCCGTCCCTCCATCGTCCGCTTCTTCTTCGACCACGATTCTGGTGCGCGTGTGCTCCCTGACGATTAAATCCGCCTCGCCGTCTGAAGTTTCTGTGACATCAGCGACGAAACGATAGCCACGCTTGGGCACAGTCTCTATAAACTTTCGCCCTCCTGTTTCGTCCGCGAGCGCCTTCCGCAGCATGGAGATGTTCTGCGCCAGGTTGTTCTCTTCTACGAAGGTGTCGGGCCACACCTTTTCCATCAACTCGTCTTTGCCTAGGACATGGCCGTTGTGTTCTACGAGCACCAGAAGAGTGTCGAATGCCTTGGGAGTCAGAGGCACTACTCCTTTGGAAGAGTATAGGACTCGTTCTGACACATCTATGCGGAACAGGTCAAAGAGGTAGTAGCGCTTCACTTTCATCTTCGCTTTCTGAAAGGAATCTCAGAAAAACTTCAGATATTTCTCAGTACGGGGCTGGGCTTCTTGTCGTATCTTCAGATAAGCAAGGGTGCTTCCGGGCCGCCATCCTGCTTGCAATGCTTATTCTACCCTTAAGGTGTGTGACTGGAAATAGAGAGGAGAGCGGCGTGGGCAGAAAAAGAACGGAGATTACCATTGAAACCGAACGCATCATTTACATCAGCAGCCGTTGTGAGCGCTCCGTCTTCTGGTGCGAGAAGTGCGCCAAGCGTGTGCCCATGCTGAGCGCGGAAGAGGCCGCAGTTGTGCTGCGCGTCCATGTGAGCGAGATTTTCCGAAGGATAGAGAACGGCGAGCTTCATTACGTACAGATTAACGAAAGCCCCGTACGCATCTGCCCCAACTCGCTAGTGAAATAACAGGCTCGTGTCCATACCCCTCAGGCTGAAGCCGATTCAAACCAGGTTCCTCACAACCTGGCCCGCCTTTCAAAGATAATTAGAAACAGGATAAAGAAGGAATTTAATCATTGATTCATCGGTTCATTGATTCAATGAAACAATGAAGAAATGAATCAATCTCTTTTTTATCCTGTCTATCCTGTTAATTAATCCAAGTTGCCAGAGAGTTCAGCCTTGATGATGCTGTGCATCTCTGTGGCCCAGATGGTTTGCGCTTTGAATCCGGCCCGCCCTTTCATGAGGCAGAAGCCAAGGGGCGCGTGCTGGCCGGTCTGTCCGGTGGCCGCAGGGTGCGCCTCAAGCATCAGTCCGCCTACGCGCATGGGCAGATTGAAAGCGGCGTCCGCCCAGTGGACTACCATGTCGGGAATCACCTGAGAGAGCGCGTCGCGTGCGGTCTCAGCCGTGCGTATCACGTCATGCACTAACGCTTGGCCGTCTTCCGTGCGAAGCTCACGCAGCATCTCTTCAATCTCCAGGCACGTCGCGTCGTAGCTCTCAAGCGGCACGCTGCCCTTGGCTTCCCTGCCGGAAAGGTTTATGCGAATCCAGCCGTGCTGGTCTGAAGGAAGAGCGAAGGCGCGCGTTTCTGACCAATCGTAAGCCGGAATCATAGTCGGCTGCGCGAGCTTGTTCGTCATCTCCTGCGGCAGTCTTCTGTGATAGAGCTTTTTCAGGCCCGCAGGTGTGCGCCGCTTAAGCCCCGCGAAGAGAGACAGGCCGCGCTCTCGCCAGCTTTGCGCTGACCAGCCCGCTATGCGCGAGAAGGAGTGCGCGCCGAGCAGCACGTCCAGAAACGCGGGCAGCCCCCGCGCCTGTCTCATGCCGTGAAGCGAGAAGACCATGACGGTCGCTTCGTCTCCCATCGCTTCGATTAATCTTCCAATCTGCCGGTCAACCTCGCGCACGATGTCCGAGAGGCTGGGCTTTATCAGCTTTCCCTTTTCTACCTCGTCCCGTGAATAGAACGCGTCGCCCGCAGACGGGAACGTATGCCAGAACTTATGGCTCGCGTGATGTATTTCGGGGAAGACTATGAGGGAGAAGGCGGGCGCGGTCTCGGCTATCAATCGCAGTGCAAGCTCGCCGCGCAGGCGTGCGCCTTCAAGACAATCCCTGCCCAATTGTTTTAAGGCTTCAAGCTCGTGCGCCCCACGGTGGCCGTTCATAGAGAAAGGATGCGGCGCAATCTCTCTTGAGAGCATCGCGTCCAGACTTTCGGGCGCAAACTTCATGCGACCCTCTAAGGTGTCGTGCGCGCCCCACTCGCTGATTTCAAATCCTTCTTTGAGTCCGACCAGGGGGGCGAAGGGAACGTCCAGCACTCCTACGCGCACGCCTTCGTCATCAAGCCGCTTCCAGAAAGGCGTAAGCCCACGGTCGTCGTAGCGCGCGAGGCTCATCTCTTCGGGCCGCCAGCACCAATCGCTGTGTATGCCGTGCGACTCCGGCCCCGTGCCCGTGAAGAAGGTGGGCCAAACAGTGCCACTGCCAATCGGCGCAGGCGAAGCAACAGTAGACCAAGCGCCTTCTTCAAGCAGTCGCTTGAGCGCGGGGCTGTCGCCAGCTTCTATAGAGGTGCGTATGAGCGCAGGCTCGGCTGCGTCAATGCCTATGGCTAAGACAGGCCGCGCCTTTTTCGGCTTCATCGAGTAGCTCCTGCGTGTTTATCCATCTTCCTTCGGCAGCCGAACGCAAGCACGCCTCCACCACGGCCATCGTCTGCAAGTTGTCGCGCCCGCTCACCTCCGGCTCGTAATGGGAATCGTTGATGGCGTTCCACAGTTGGCTAAGTAGAACCTGCTCTTCGCTCATCACGCGCCGCCCGCGACGTATGAAGCGCGGCAGACGCTTGCGCTCGCAGAGCACAAGCCAGCGATGAAAGAGGTGCAGGGTTGCGCGCTCGCCCGTGAAGCGAGCATAAAACTCCTGCCCGCGCTCGAAAAACTCGTGGCCGCTAGATTCGTAGCTGGCGGAATAGAAGGCCCGCGCGCCTCCCTCCATTTGAAGCATCACGCGCAACGAAGCTCCCTCCGGCAACTCGCCCCAGGGTAGCGTGAAACTCTCCGCCAGGGCGGCAGAAACTTTCTCGCCCAGCACGTAACGAAGCGCGTCCAGGTGATGAACGCCCATTCCCCACAATACGCTGTGCTTCAATTTTGAAAGCGACGCGGCCATCGCGTGCGGCACTTTATAGTACTGGCAGGTCACAAGCCCCACGCGTCCGAGCGCGCCTTCCTGTATGAGACGCCGTGCGGTTCTGAAGGCCCGCATGTAGCGATAATTCTGCGCCACCAGAAGAGGCGCTCTTTTATCTTCGGCCAGATGAACCAGCCTGACCGCGTCGCTCAAGTTCGTAGTGAAAGGCTTTTCGACAAGACACGCGTGCCCGCTCTCAAGAGCAGTCTCGCAAGCTTTGGTGTGAAGGTCTGCGGGCGTGGCTATGATGACTGCATCGCAGGGCACAGCTTGAAGAGCATCGTCCAGGCTCAGGAAACACTCGGCTGGCGAGAGCGAGTGCGCGGCGGCAGCTTTACTGAGCGCATCTTCGTCCGTGTCCACGCAGGCTGAGAGATGGAAACCGTCGGCGCTCTTGATTTCGCGCACCCAGTCTAGCCCGCGCACTCCGCCTGCGCCCGCCACTATCACTCTAACCGCCATTCATGGATGCCTCCATCTTTGACGCTGTAGCTCGCAAGGAAGTCGCGCGTCCCCATGAACGAGCGCAGAAAAAAGCGCAGGCTCCGAGGGCTTAGCCAGCCCCAAGTTGCCCAGACCAGTGTTCTTAATTGAAATGTTCCCAGGCCGAAGGTTTTATACTCGAACAATTGCCTGACCACGTCCGGCGATTGTCCCGCCCATAATCGTATAGAGCCGCGAAGGTAAAGCGCGTAGGCAATGGCTTCAGAAGTTTGCCTGTTGCCGTGACCATTCGACACCGCTTCCTTGAGTACGTGCGTGTAGTCTTGGCCGCGCAGCAGTTCCTTCAAACATCGCTCGCGCACGCTGTACATATGCGCGATGCGCTTCATGGAACGATTGCTGGTAATGCTGGCCGCATGAAACCTGTAATAGTAGAGCGCGTCTGTGATGACGACCACGCGTGCGCGCTTTCTTATTCGCAGGAAGAGATCCTGGTCTTCCCACGTATCGCACTCCAGTCGATAACCGCCGACCTCTTCAAAGATTTCGCGTCGAAACATGACGGAGCCGTGCGGAAAGGGCGGAAAGACGCTTTTACGCTTGAGCCGCCAACGGTCGCGCCGCCTGACGCGACGACCCCTTACATCAATCCCTTCAAAAAGCGTTCCCACCATCGCAACGTCCGGGCAACTCCGCATCACCTCAAACTGTCGCATCAGCCTGTCGGGGTGCGAGATGTCGTCCGCGTCCATGCGAGCTACCAGGGAAGAGCGAGCCTGCCGGACTATAAAATTCGCGCTCAAGGAGGGATCAATCTTTTCGCGCGATTCGTAGAGGCGTATGCGGTCGTCGCGCTCGGCCCACTCGCGCAAGCGCTCGGTGGTGCCGTCGGTCGAAGCGTCGTCTAGTATGATGAACTCGAAATCCTTGAGGTTCTGATTAAGTATGCTCTCTATGCTGGCGTCAAGGAAAGGCAGGGCGTTGCGAACGGGCATCACCACGCTGACAGAGGGCCTGGCCCCTTGCCTCACACTCTTTCGTTCTATGATGGCCTGCATGCTTCTAATAGAGCTTGACCACTTTTACTCTTGACGAAAATAGTATTACAGAGAAGTTCAACAAACAAGCATAAGAATTTTCAGCAGGGAAACAAAGAAGGCGCGCCGAAGAAATTTAACTTTTCTCCGGCGCGCACTCTGTCTCTGTATGATGGATAAAGCTATCTTTGGCTGCGCTCGCGCTTCATGGCCTCAAGGGTTTCCGTGCGCGAGTTTGTCAGGAGGCCGTTCTCGAACTGGGCCACCAGGACGCGCCCTTCGCTGCGTGGGAAGATGTAGGTCGCAAGGAGCCTTCCGCCTTCGCTGCGCTCCGTGACGCTCTCCGGCTTGCCTAGCAATTGGACAACCTCTTCCAGGCTCAGACCGTTTTTGAGATAAGTGCTGGTGGGGCCTACGCGCACTACGCGACCGTCGACGACGCGCGTGTTTTGCCTGCGCCCCGCGCTCTTCTCAGACCGGGCGTTGATTACGGACGGGCGCTTTGCGAACTCAACCTGCGCGGAGTCCGAAAGGGGTTTCGGCTGCTCGTTGGCCGTCTGGGCCGAGACCGTGATTGATGAAAGAAGCGCGAATGCTGTGATGATGAAAAACTTTTGCACTGAAAGACTCCCGTCATTAGAAGCGCGTTTAAGCTTTGACGATTAATTTGCGAGCGGGTCAGGCGCGCTGGAAAAGGCTCTCGAAACTGCGGCCCGTTTCCCTTACGCGGCGCTGCTGAAACTCTCTGACCCACGCGGTCACTTTGCGCGTCACTACGCGCGCCGTGTCCGGTTTGCCCTCAGCCTTTTGCGCTGCTTCAGGCTTCTGCTCGACGCCGTGTTCCGCGCGTTTGACGATTTTGATTCCGTTCTTTGCGTTCATGACGAGTGTCCATTTGCTCTCAGGGTGAACCGTTCACCCTGAGAGCAAACCCACCTAACCGCCTGATTTGAGAATAGAACTCCGATTTAACTGCTCTATCTACTAACGCGAGAAGAGTTCGGAAAAAGAATCAGTCGCAGGAAAAAAAGTTTTTGGCGGGCAAATTCACGCCTTATCCGGCGAGTTTAAAGAAGACATCTTCAAAGGGCGCTGACGGGAGTTCGGCCTTTTCTCTGAGGGCTTTAGCCGTGCCTTCCGCGACCAGAAGCCCACGGCTCATAATCCCTATGCGGTCTGCTATGCGCTCCACGAAGTCCATGTAATGAGACGAAACTATGACGGAGCGAGACATCTGTTTCTGGCTCTCAAGGCGTGCGCGCAGCTTCCGCATCATCTCCACGTCAAGCCCGTTCAGAGGCTCGTCCAGAACCAGCACTTGCGGGTTATTTATCATCGCCGCCGCCAGCCCCAATTTCTTCCTCATCCCCAGAGAGTAGCCGCCGACCCATTTCTCCGCGACCGCTTTTAGCTCAAAGAAAGCGAGCGCTTCGTCAACCTGCGCGGCGTCCGCCTCTTTCAGACCTGCGACCAGTTGCAGGTACTCTCTGCCGCTCAAGCGTTCATAAAAGGTAAGCTCTTCGGGCAGGTATCCCAGGTATCGCTTGGCGCGCGCGCCCTTTCGCGTGTCCTCGCCGCAAACCTGCACGCTCCCCTCATCCGGGTAAGTGATGCCTGTAATCATGCGAATCAGCGTAGACTTGCCAGCGCCGTTTGCTCCCACGAGCGCATAAATCTCTCCCGCGTTTACGCAAAGGCTCACGCCGTCAACGGCCACGGTCGTGCTGTAAGATTTTTTCACTTCCCTGACCTCTACAAGCTTTTCCTTCACCGCTCCTCCGTCAAAAGGTAACGCGCGGCCTGCATGATGCCTCGCTCTCTGGCCTGCGCCACGCCCATCCCGTAAATTCCCAAGCCCATAGGCCAGAGCACAACCGTCAACATACCTATGGATAAACAGAGGCTCAGTGTCAGCACGAGCGCGAGGCCGGGCCTGTCCAGCATCTCGAAGGCCAGAGCGCCCATGATGGAGCTTACGAGCCACCACAGCCATAAACACTCTGCTAGGAGAGGCAGAAGGTAAGAGAGCGAAAGCGGAGTGTCGCCAATGAGAGCGGCCAGGACGCCCACGATGTATATTGCAATCGCTGCGGGCAGCGTCAGCAGCCTCGCGTACCAAAGCTTCGCAAGCCACAACTGGTTGCCGGTTGCGCCGACGGCTCGCTCAAGCCACGCGTGCGGGATTTGATGACTGACCAGCACGGGGACTATGGAAGCAAGGCACGTCACCACCAGCAGCGTAGCGGTCTTGATGGCGAGCGAGGAAGGAAACCAGGTGGCGCTCATCCAGCCCAAATCCCTCAAGCCTCCCAGCGTCTCTTCCACTGATGGAAGCGCGCCTGTCAGGAGCAAGGTCACAAGCAGTATGATGATTAAGCAGGCGGTGCCCGCCGCGACATACACTGCGGAAGAGAAGACGCGCAGCGACAACGCCAGGTCGCGCGAAAGCAGGGCGCACACGGCGCGCGGCAGTCGCCCGCGAAGAAGCCTTGCGAAATTAAATTCCGGCCAGTCTCTATGCTCAAGGCGGTGCGCGTAATCTATATCCTCGCCGCGCCAGCCCTCGTGTAAAAAGTGCACCAACAAGTAGAAGATTAAGGCAAGCGCGCAACCTTGCGCGTAAACGAAAACGCTTGCCCAGAAGGGAGCGCGCATTTGGAAGAGTTCGGCCAGGCGCGCGGCAGCCGCCTCGTTGAAAAAGAGCGCCAGAAGCAGGCCGCATGCCCCTGAGCTTATGATTAAGAGCGCGATCGTCATGACGGCTCTCGGCCTGCCGCGCTTATGGCCCCAACGAATCCAGCTCAGGGCTGCATAACTTTCAGAAACAGTCATGAGCGCGGAGAAGATTAAGAGCGCCAGAATCTCTTCCCCCGTCATACTCTCTTTGCTGAGGACGGAATGTATAACCAGTAGCGCGAGGGCCAGCAGCAAGTTGTGGCCTGCTCTGATAGCGAGCGCGAAGTGAAGATGCTCTGCGCCCGTGAGGGGCAGAGCCTCCGCAAAGCTTGAAGGTCTCCTGAGATGGTATAGCTCGCGGCTTGCGCGCGAAAGACTGACTGCCATCACGCTGAAAGAGAAGGCCGCCGCCAGCAGGATTTGTAAGAAGAGCGCTGGTCTTGCGAGCTTCAGGTCATAGCTCGTCGCCTGCAAGAGCGTGAGATAGATCATCCCCAGGACAAGCGGCGCGAGAATCAGCAGCGCATAGATGTGGCTGCGCGCCCAGCGCAACTGGTCGCGTGCGGTCGCCGCCAAAAGCAGATTGGTTTTGTGAGCCAAGTGACTCTTTATGCTTTTTTGGATTGAGTCTTCGGGTAGTTGCGATTCACCACAGAGGCGCAGAGGACGCAGAGGATGCACAGAGGAATTCAACTCTCTGTGCTATCTCTGTGCTCTCTGTGCCTCTGTGGTGAAAACCAATCCTCATTTCAATCAACTCCCGAATTGATCTACTACTTGCTTTCCTCTTAAACCTTGAAGCGAACAGTTTGAATACTATTCCGCCTCGCAACGGGTTGTCGAATTTTTATTAATTTCATGTATAATCCACGCGCTTTACCATTCTTATTCGATAGGGTTTGGCTTCGTCCCTCGCCGGACTAAACTTGCAAGGAGAATTCAGTTGTTGAAAAGAACTTTAATCCCCCTGATGCTGTGCGCGGCATTCGGACTTCTGCTGGTCGCGTGCGGCGGCTCGGATTCCTCTTCAAACACCACAACCACCAACACGACGAACACGGCGACGGGCAACAAGGGCGGCAACACTAACACCACCAACACGACTACCACGACGACTACGACTTCGAGCAGTGGAGATAAGCTAGGCATCCCGGAATGCGACGAGTACATAGCCAAGTACGAGGCGTGCATCAACAGCAAAGTGCCCGAAGCACAGCGCGCACAGGTTAAGACGACGCTTGACCAATCACGCGCCGCATGGCGCACAGCCGCTTCCACGCCTCAAGGAAAAGCTTCGCTGCCCGGACTCTGCAAGACCGCTATGGACAATGCCAGGACGGCCATGAAGTCTTACGGCTGCGACTTCTAAACAGGCAGCACCGCCACGAAACGGCTAGAGCAAACATAAATGAGCGGCAGTCACGACTCTTAAACCGAGAAGCGACTGCCGCTCATTTTTTAATGGACTCGCGCTCGTCTTTACGCGCCGCCGATTGTCATTTCCGAGACGAGGAGCGTCGGCGCTGCCAGTCCGCCGAACTTGAACTCCAGGTCGTTGCCGACCATGGAGATGTTCTTCAGCACATCGAGCACGTTGCCCGCGAGCGTTATCTCCTGCACGGGATAGGTCAACTCTCCGTTCTCAATCCAGAACCCGACGGCACCGAGCGAGAAATCGCCCGTGACGTTGTTGTTGCCCTGTCCGAAGCCGAGCAATCCAGTGAGATAAAGACCGTCCTTGACGCTCTTGATTATCTCCTGCGGGCTGCTCGTTCCAGCCTGTATGTAGCTGTTGGTTGAGTTCACGGAAGGCAGCGATTGATAGCTGCGCGAAGTCGAACCCGTGGGCTTCAATTTCAGACGACGCGCGGAATAAGAGTCGCAGACGTAAGTCTTGAGGACGCCCTTTTCGACGAGCGTGACGGGCGAAGACTTCACGCCTTCGGCGTCGAAGGGCCTGCTTGACGGCCCGTCCCACTTCGTAGCGTCGTCCACTATGGTCACAAGCGGCGATGCGATTTCTGAGCCGACCTTGTCAATCAGGAAGGAGGATTTACGATAGATGCTCCCGCCCGATGCCGCGCCGAAAACCAGGCTCACCAGCAGACGCGACACATAAGGGTCAATCACCACAGGCACCTTCTGAGACTTGACCTTGCGGCTTCCAAGCTTTTTCACGACGCGCTCGGCTGCCTTTTGTCCGACAGCTTTGGGCGAGTCCAGCTTGTTGAAGAAGCGATTGAAGGTGAACCAGAAGTCCGTCTGCTTGACGCCGTTCTCTTCCGCCAGAAGGCTCAGGGAGAGATTGGAGAAGGTTCCCCTGTACTGGCCCACGAAGCCGTCGGAGTTGGCTAGGGTGACTTCCGAAGTCGAATCGGCAAAGCTTGCGCCCTGCGAGTTGGTGATGCGTTTGTCGAAAGCACGGCCCGCATCCTCAGCCTCCTTCGCCATCTCTATCTTCTTCTCAGGCGTGACGCTCGCAAGCTTTTCGTCGAAGAGCATGAGCTTGCCCGGATAGCTTCCCAGAAGTTCCTTAGGGGCAAGACCGTTGTACTCGTCCGGGTTGGAGACCTTGACTATCTGCATCGTCTGGTTGACGAGGTCGCGTACAGACTTGTCCGTGAAATCCGTGGTGTAGGTCAGGGCAATGGCGTTGTTCTTGAAGATACGCATGCCGAGGCCCTTGCTGATTGATTGTTGCAGGCGCTCTATGTTGCCGAGGCGGACTGTGGTGTTAAAGCCGTTGCTTGAGACGATGTAAACGTCTGCGGCGTCCGCGCCCTGCTTGCGAAAGGCCGCGAGCAGTTCGGTCGCAAGATTCTTGTAATCAGGCATCGTGCGACTCCTTCCCTGTTTCGTTCACGGCCTGAACCTTCGTGCCGCCGACTGTTATCTCAGAGACCTTGACGGTCGGGATGCCCATGCCGACGGGAACGCTCTGTCCGTTCTTGCCGCAAGTCCAGCCGCCGTCCGCGAATTTCAGGTCGCTTCCGACCATGGTGACTTTCGTCATCACTTCGGGGCCGTTGCCTATGAGCGTGACGCCCTTCAAGGGCGCTGTTATCTTGCCGTCCTCTATGCGGTAGCTCTCGGCAACAGAGAAGGTGAAGTCGCCTTTGGTGATGTCCACCTGGCCGCCCGTAAAGCGCTTGGCATAGATTCCCTTCTTCACGCTCTTGATAATCTCTTCGGGGTCGTACTTGCCGGGCTTCATGTAGGTGTTGGTCATGCGCGCCATGGGCACATAGTTGTAGGCTTCGCGCCGACCGTTGCCCGTGGGCTTGGTCTTCAACTGCTGAGCGCTGATGCGGTCGCACATGTAGCCGCGAAGGATGCCGTTCTCAATCAGCATGGTTGCGGTCGGAGTGTTGCCTTCGTCGTCCACGTTGATGGTGCCGCGCATGTTCTCGAAGAGTCCTTCGTCCAGCACCGTGCAGGCTTCACTTGCGACCTTCTCTCCGACGCGGCCCGAATAGTTGGAGAGCTTCTTGTAGTTGAAGTCGGCTTCAAGGCCGTGGCCCACGGCTTCGTGCAGGAGCACTGCGGAATCGCCCGCACCCAGGACTACGGTTTGCAGACCGGCTTCGGCGTCTTCCGCCTTGAGGTTCAGGACGGCAAGGCGCGCAGCCTCGCGCGCAATGTCCGCAGCCTTACGCTTCTTTGAAAAGTACTCCAGACCGATGCGACCGCCGCCGGACTCGTAGCCGGTCTCGCGGCGCTTCCCTTCCTCTGCTATGCAGGACGTGCCGAAGACGAAGACGGGCTGCATGTCCGTCCACGAGACGCCTTCGCTGTTGGCATAGGCAAGGTACTTGACTTCATCGGAGAAGCTGGCGTTGACGCGCACGATTTTGGGGCTGTAGGCTTTGGCCGCTTCGTTGGCTTCGTTGATGAAGGCGAGCTTCTTGCTGAGGTCTGAGGTGGTGGCGAGTTCCGCTACGGGATAGAGATTCTTGGGGCGTATCTCGCTGATGGCTTTGACGCGCTGGCGGGCAACGGGGTCGTTGGCGATTGCGGCGGCAGCGTTGGCGGCTTCCATCATCTTCGCAAACGACAAATCTTCGGAGAAGGCGTAGCCTACCTGGTCTCCGCGTATGGCGCGTATGCCTACGCCGGAGATGATGCCGCGCCGCGCGCTCTTGACCTTGTCCTCTTCGAAGGTCAAGAGCGAGGTGATGCGGTATTCAAAGAAGAGGTCTGCGAAATCCGCGCCCTTCGAGAGCGTGGCCGCGAGCAGCTTGTTCATGTCCTCCTTGCTCACCTGAAAATAGGTGTCAAGGACTGGTAGATTCAAAGGCATAGTTTCTCCGCGAACGATGGAGTCCAGCCACAGTTCGCTTGATGCGACTGCGGCCAAAGCGAGAGAGCTTTTTACCATAAAATCGCGTCTTTTCATGAGCGTTCCTTTCATGGAAGGGGGTTTTTATCCCGTAAAGCTAAGGTTGGTTGTGCTTCGAAAATTTAGAAATTAGAGCTAATGAGCGCGCCCTGGGGCCGACAAATATCCAAAGGCCATCTTACGCAGAACTCGTAAACATAGTTTCAAGTTGGATTTGAGCGGCAAGCCTTTGTGATAGGGCGCTCGCAGAAAGGGATGAAACGGCTCTTTTCAGGGACAAAGCGCAGGGAATCAGCCCACGCCGCCTGCTAGGGACGCCGCGATTGCAGGGAATCGCGCCAACACTAGCCGGAATCGCCGCCCGATTCCCGCCCAAAAAGGTCAGTACCACCTGCGGTAGCGGGTGGGTCTCAAGCATTGATAAAACCCACCTGCTACCACAGGTGGTACTGACCTTTGTGCTCAGCACCGTACTAAAAGCAACCACTGGCGGCTCGCTGAGCATCCATCGCTTCGGTACAATTCCCTCTCTCCCGCTTGCAAATCCGCGCGAGTCTTGCTAAACGTCCAGAGTCATAAATTGATAAGAACCGGCGACAGTCCACTCGCACCCGGAGGAGAAAATGAAAAAGAGCTTCATCACCCCTGTCATCACAATCGCACTCATCCTGACAATGAGCCTGGCGGCGCTGGCCGACACCATACGCCTGAAAGACGGGAGCGTCATACGCGGCCAGGTCGTGGGCTTTCGTGACCAGCAGTTCATAGTGCTGGTAGGTCAGGGCGCGCGTGGCCGCCGCAGCGAGTTGAGAATCTACATGGAGGACGTAGAGTCAATAGAGTTCGACAACACAGGGCCGAGCAACATCGGTGGCGCTGGCGCGATTGACGACGGCGGCGGCTCGTCTTCTACATCACGCCCGACCAACCCTTCGCGCCCTAATACTTCCAACACGGGCGGCGGCAATACTTCAAATCCGAGGCCCGCTTCGACTCCGCCCACCTTCCAGATAAATACGCGCGTGCGCGGAGACGCCACGACCAACGGCTGGACTAACACGGGCCTCGTAGTCCGTCGCGGCCAGCGCATACGCATCACAGCCACCGGCAACGTCAACCTGGGCGCAGGCCGCGTCTCCACGCCCGCAGGCGTACGCACCCTCCCAGACCGCGACAAGCTCATGAGGGACGAGCCTACGGGCGCGCTCATAGCCGTCATAGGCGACGACAACGACGACTTTATACTGATTGGCCGCAGCCGCGAGTTCACAGCCCAACGCGACGGCGTTCTCTTCCTCGGCGTCAACGAAGGCAACCTCAACGACAACACCGGCGGCTTCGACGCCATCATCGAAGCCGAAGCTGTCAGGTAAAGTAGAATTCAAACAGGGATGGACAGGATAGAGAGGATAAAGAGAAAGCAATAGTTCTTCTTTTATCCTGTCTTATCCTGTCCATCCCTGTTAATTTATCCCTTTCTTTCCAACGATGCCCCGCCCTCTCGCATCCAAGTTAATCTTTAGATAGAAGCACGGGCTGGCTTGACCCTGCGGCGCTGAGCGCCATATATTTTAGCCAGCCGAAGACGTAAGAAGTTCCCTCCTTTTCCAAGGATTTATCTGTATGAATAGCACTCGTATCTTTAATCGCCTCTCTGCCGTCGCGCTTGTTGTTGCGCTTCTCATCGGCATGACGGGCCGCCTGCCCGCGTTCGCGCAATCGCGCAGGCAGCCGCCCACTCAGACCGGCAACCAGAAGAAGAACAAACGGCCCGACCCCAGCAAGAAGGACGAGGAGCCTTTGCCGCCCGACCTCGTTGGCAGGCCGCAGGATGCCGAGACCATCAGCGTCCGCACCCAGGTAGTCAACGTTGACGCCGTTGTCTATCACAAGAAGAGCGGCAAGATTATGCCGGGCCTGAAGAAGGAGAACTTCGCCATCTTTGAGGACGGCGTGAAGCAGGAGATAACGAACTTCGCCACGCCGGAAGCGCCCATTACGGTCGCCCTCGTCATAGAATACAGCAAGCTCTCGGCTGCGCTCGGCACCACGAACATCTTCGATGACGGTCGCGCAGAAGTCCTGCGGCCTGCGGCTATGTTTCTCTCGCAATTCGTGCGACCGCCCGACGATTATGTCTCCGTCATAGCTTATGACATACGGCCTACGCCGCTCACGGACTTTACCAACAACCCCGCGCGCATCAGCCAGGTCATAAACCTGCTCCTCAGCAACTATCCGGCCTTTCGTGAAACGAATCTCTTCGACGCGCTCAAGTTCACGCTCATAGGCGGGCGCGGCGACGCTGTGGTCTTGGACAATTCCAAAGAGTCTACTGCCGAGTACGAAGGCTTGGCGGGCGTGCAGGGACGCCGCAAAGCTATCTTGCTGGTCGCTTCCGGCATAGACACCTTCAGCAAAATCAACTACGGGCAGGCCCGCAAGATAGCGCAGAACGCAGGCGTTCCCATCTACATCATCGGCACAGGCAATCTCTTCTTCAAGAGATACGGCGAGATGATGGAGCCGAACGACGACCTGCTAGGCAATCCAGGTCGCATGACCATGCTCCAAGCCCAGAACACGCTCAAGACTTTCGCCGCAGAGACCGGAGGCGCTTACTACGCCGTCACTTTCCCCGGCGAGTTGTCGAACGTGCTTTCGTCCATCAACGTCCTTCTGCGTAACCAGTACAGCCTGGGCTACAACCCCGGCGACCGCCGCGACGGCAAGCAGCACAAGATAGTCGTCAAGGTAGACGTGGACGGCGACGGCCAATACGACGACAAAGAATATGTCGTACAGAACCGCCAGTTCTACAACGCGCCGAAAGACGAAGACGCGAAGAAGAAAAAGTAGAGTCTGCTGTGTAGGGGCAGGGCTTGTCCCTGCCCCTACAGTTATTCATTTATCAGGCTCCGTGAAGACGCAGGCGGAATTCGTCGTTGAAGGCTCTTAGTTCTGCGGGCTGGCCCGAGAAGGTGCGAGCCGCGCGCAGCAACTCCGGCAGACCTCCGTGCGTGAGCGCCAGTCCGTAGGCGGGGCTGTAAAAGATGGCTGCAAGCTGCGGGTTCAGTCGTTGAGGGATGCCGTAGCGTATAGCCTTCTGCGCGAGCGGAGCAAAGCCCACGGTGCGGCGCGCGTTGATAATCTCTATGGAGCGGTCGAAGATATGCACACGCGTAGGGATGTCTCTGAGCGCAAGGTCTCTGTGAATGAGCGCGTTGGCTACGGCTTCGCTGACAGCGCCCCTGTGATAATTCGAGCGCGCAACAAGAGCCGCTTCCGTCGCTTCTGTCCCCTGAAAATTTCTGCGCGGTCGCGTCTCCCAGAGGTCTGCGTACTTGCTTATAAAGCGCAGCGCCGCTTCATAGAGCGTGTGAAGATTGCCCGCGAGCGTGACTCGCTCTATCACTTCCGACTGCGTGGTCTCGCCAGCGAATCGCGCGGCCACTAAATTAGAGCGCGGCACAAGCTCATGGACGCGCTCGTCTCGCCCGAAGAGCAGGAGGCCCGCGACCGTAGGCACCACGTCGCCCTCGCGGCTCGCGGCCAGAAGCAGGTCGCGCCTCAACACGTCGCCCGTAGGATAGTTCGCTTCGCGCGCCGAATCGAAAGCATCGCCCTCGAATTCCCGCAGGTAGCTCCACAGGTGCGCTTCGTCAATATCGGAAGCGCTCGCGCCCATCACCGGCACGTTCTCGTAATTGAGCGGTCGCGCATCATCCATCAAAGCGGAAAGCTCTTCGCGCGAAGCCTCTCGCTTCTCCGCGCCGAAGCGCATGTAGTAGCGACCGTCGCGCGTCCTGTAGGGACGACGACGCCCTTCAACGTCGAGCGCGACTATGCGGCGTCCGCTATCGAAGGCTATGCGGTCAATCAGAGGCACAATCGCAGGCTCTATCTCTTCGCGGCAGATGCGTACGAGTTCTTCCTGCACGCCTTCGGCATCGTCCAAGCCTTCGACGCGCATCTGGTCGTTGACGCCGAAGACTATGACGCCGCCGCCGGTGTTGGCGAGCGCTACAATCTCCTGCGCTATCTTTTCCGTGTTTGAGAGCTTGACCTTGAGTTCGAGGAAGGTGTCTTCGCCGCCTCTGACCATTCGCATCAGTTCTGTGCGAGAGGTCTGCGGGGCTGGACTTGAGGCTAGGAACTCCTGAAAAGAGCGTTCCGTGACGGGTTCGTGCCGTTGGTTGCTGCGAAATTTTCTGCGAGCCATTTTTGTCTGGACGGGGCTTCTGCCATCCCGCCCGGATGCTGCCGTCCGAGGGACTTGCTTAAAGCAAACACTTGCGTCCGGCGCATCGCTGGAATCCAAGCGACTCTTTTTTCAAGGAATCACTTCGGGTTTAATTTTCAACGCACGCGAGTCGAAAGATAAAGACGACAGCGAGCGCCTGGGGAACTCTTTTGCATTACAATATGAGTTCGCCAATCAGTATAGCACAAGAGGACTTGTCATGAAGGGAGCGAGCATAAAAGCTTACGTCGGCATGGGGTCGAATCTCGGAGACCGCGCCGGGAATATGCTGCTCGGCGTGCGCGGGATGATGAACGCGGGGCTGTGCGTCTCGCGTCTTTCGTCCATCTACGAGACCGAGCCTGTGGACGTAAAAGACCAGCCAGCCTTCCTCAACATGGTGGCCGAGCTATCCATCGAGCAGTTGCCCTCGCCCGAACAACTCATGGCGCGACTGCTCAGGATTGAATACGCTCTGGGACGCCGCCGAGAGATGAGACGCGGCCCGCGCATCATAGACCTTGACCTCTTGCTCTACGGCCAGGAGACGCGCACGAGCGAGTTTCTGCGGCTACCGCACCCGCGCCTGCACCTGCGCCGCTTCGTCCTCACGCCGCTTGCGGAACTCGCGCCTCGATTCATTCACCCATCCATCAATCAAACCATCGCACAGCTTTTGTCAAAGACAATGGACGATTCAAAGGTTCGGCGCTGGCAAGCGTAACGGGCGCTGTCCTCTGCTTTTCCTCCTTGCTTTTCCGCCGCACTGGCCTATAATTGGTGACTTCTGGTAACCCTTATGTACAAAGCTTGAAGCGAAAGCGCGAGCGGTGGCTGTCACTTTTGAGGTGAGAGCCGCCGCCTATCATTTTGAAAGTCTAAAAAGATGGCTTATCTCAAACCGCAGCGCCCCGAAAAAGTGACCGCTCCGTCTCTTCGCGCCAGCAAAGAGCGCGGCGAGCGTCTCGTCTGCCTGACGGCTTACGATTACCCTACCGCGCGCATCGTTGACGAAGCGGGCATAGACGTTGTCCTCGTCGGCGACAGCATAGGCAACGTCATTTTCGGCTACGGCAACACCGTGCCCGTCACCCTGGACGAAATAGTGATGCACACGCGCGCAGTCCGCCGCGCAGTCCAGCGCGCCCTTCTCGTAGCCGATATGCCCTACGGCTCTTTTCATACCGGCGCTGACGACACAGTGCGCGCTGCGTTGCGCTTGATAAAAGAGGGCGCTGCCGAGGCCGTCAAGCTGGAAGGCGGAAGAAAGCGTGCGCCGCTCGTCAAGCGCCTGGCCGACGAAGAGATTGCCGTCATGGGCCACATTGGACTCACGCCGCAGTCGGTCAACAAGCTCGGCGGCTATCGCGTGCAAGGGAAGACTGCCGAGACAGCGCGTGCTCTGCTCGACGATGCTAAAGCTCTGGAAGACGCGGGAGCCTTCGCCATCGTCCTCGAAGTCGTGCCGCGAGAGATTGCCAGGCTCATTACAGAGAGCGTCAAGATTCCTACCGTAGGCATAGGCGCAGGCCCGCACTGCGACATACAGGTTCTGGTTCTGCACGACATGCTGGGGCTGACCTTCGGAAAGGTGGCGCGATTCGTGCGCCCCTACGCCAACCTGCGCGAGACCATGACGGATGCGGTCAGCCGCTTCGCGGAAGATGTCAGGAACGGCAGCTATCCGTCCGACGCAGAATCCTACGGCCTGCCCGCAGAGGCCGCCGCCGAGTTGAACATCTCTACGGAAGACGAAAAGGCTAAAGACCCTAAGCGTTCCTGAGCCGTCCCTCATCTATGGAGATTATCAATCGCCGTCAACGCATGAGTTCCGTCGCGCGCAAGGTGCGCCGCGAAGAGGATAAGACCATAGGACTCGTGCCCACTATGGGAGCGCTGCACGAAGGCCACCTGAGCCTTGTGCGCGAAGCCCGCCGCATGTGCGACGTAGTCGTCGTCTCTGTCTTCGTCAATCCCACGCAGTTCGGCCCCAACGAAGATTTCCAGCACTACCCGCGCGACCTGACAAAAGACACTGCGCTGCTGACGGAGTTGAACGTAGACTATATCTTCGCGCCCGCTATGGAAGAGATTTATCCGAAGGGCTTCGCCACTTACGTTAAAGTCGAGGGGATTTCCGACCAGCTTGAAGGCGCGTCCCGCCCCGGCCACTTTCGCGGCGTGGCGACCGTGGTGACGATTCTCTTCAACATAGTCCGACCCGATTTCGCCTTCTTCGGCCAGAAGGACGCGCAGCAAACTCTGATAGTCAAACGCCTGACGCGCGACCTGGCCTTTGACACCGAGATAGTAATTCTGCCGACCGTGCGCGAGGAATCGGGACTGGCGCTTTCGTCCCGCAACGCTTATTTGGACGAAGACGAGCGCCGCGCCGCCACGGTTCTCTACAGGGCGCTTCGCACCGCGAAGGAGGCTTACAAGAACGGCGAGCGCAACAGCACGCGCATAGCCGATTGGGTGCGCTCGACCGTCGAGACCGAGCCGCGCGCCCGCCTCGATTACGTCAGCGTCACGGACGCCGACACTCTAGAAAAGCTTGAGAAGCTGGACGACCGCCCCGTCCTCATAGCCCTCGCCGTACACGTCGGCAAGACCAGATTAATAGACAACGTCGTGCTCAACCGCGCCAAGCAGAAGGAAGATGTGACAGTCAAAACCTCTTGAGTTTCTCACAAAGAAAATTCAAACAGGGATAGACAGGATAGAGAGGATAAAAGAGAAAGAGTTTCTTCTTCTTCATCCTGTCTTATCCTGTCCATCCCTGTTAATTCGCTTTCTCGATTTCGCTCAAGCGCCCTTTCTCGCATACAATCTAAGCTATGACTGAAGGAATTAGACAGAAAGCTCATATAGAGTTTCGCCTCAACGACGAAGCGGTGGAGGTGGCCTTTGCGCCGCACAAGACCCTTCTGGAAGTCCTGCGCGAAGACCTGAATCTGACGGGCACCAAACACGGCTGCGAGCTTGGCGAGTGCGGCACCTGCACCGTGCTGGTAGACGGGCGAGCCGTGCTTTCATGCCTCGTTCTTGGGCTTGACGTAGAAGGCCGAGAGGTTACGACCGTCGAAGGCATGGCAGAAGAGGGCCGCCTTCATCCCCTGCAAGACACTTTCGCAGACCTAGGCGCGGCGCAATGCGGCTACTGCACGCCCGGCTTCCTGCTTGTGGCGAAAGAATTGTTGGAAGCGAACCCACAACCTTCGCGCGAAGAGATTAAAGAGGCGCTCGCGGGCAATCTCTGTCGTTGCACCGGCTACATCAAGATTTACGAGGCGGTCGAGTTGGCAGCAGCAAGAATGAGAGGCGAAGAGGCAAGACCTGCGAAGGAGATCATCTACGGTTATGAGTAAGAACGGAAACGGCAACGGGGCCGATGCGAAGAACGGCGGGCCGCTTCGTGTAATCGGAAAACCCTTTCGCAAGGTGGATGCGCGACAGAAATGCACGGGACAGACGAAGTTCGCTGACGACATTGTTTTGCCGCGCATGCTCCATTGCAAGATGCTCAGAAGCCACGAGCCGCACGCCATCATCAAGAACATAGACGTTACGAAAGCGCTCGCGCTCCCCGGCGTTCATGCCGTTATCACAGGGAAAGATTTGCCCATCCCCTACGGCATCCTTCCCGTCAGCCAGGACGAGCACCCGCTCTGTGTTGACCGTGTGCGCTTCATAGGCGACCCCGTGGCTGCCGTCGCGGCCATTGACGAAGACACTGCCTTCGACGCCATGAACCTCATAGAGGTAGAGTACGAGCGCCTGCAAACTATCACGAATATAGAAGAGGGCGTGACGGTTGACGAGCCGCGCATACACGATTACGGCGACCACGGCAACGTGCACAAGTCCGTCTCGCTTGAGTTCGGTGACATGGAAGAGGGATTCGCTGAAGCTGATTTGATACGCGAGGACGTACTCTTTTACGAAGGCAACACGCACCTGCCTATGGAGCAGCACGCTGCGGTCGCGCACTTTGACCCTGATGGAAAGCTGACCCTTTGGAGTTCAACGCAGACGCCGCACTACGTTCATAGAGCCTTGGCTAAAACGCTGGAGCTTCCGGCGAGCCACATACGCGTCATAGCCACTCCGAATGGCGGAGGCTTCGGCGGAAAAAGTGATCCCTTCAATCATGAGATAGTCGTCTCGAAGCTCTCCATGATAACGGGCCGCCCCGTCAAGATTTGTCTGACACGCGAAGAGGTCTTCTACTGCCATCGCGGTCGCCACCCCGTCCTGATGAAAGTCCGCACGGGCGTCAAAAAAGACGGCGCGATTACGGCCATGGACTTTCAATCGTTTCTGGACGGCGGCGCGTACGGCTCTTACGGCGTGGCCTCCACCTTCTACACGGGCGCGCTTCAGACTGTGACCTACAACGTGCCGCGCTATAAGTTCAGGGGCGCGCGCGTCTTCACTAACAAGCCGCCGTGTGGCCCCAAGCGTGGACACGGAACCCCTCAGCCTCGCTTCGCATTGGAAGTTCATCTGGACAAGATTGCGGAAGAGTTAAAGCTTGACCCCGCCGAGATGAGACTCAAGCATCTGGCGCCGCCCTATTCCGTGACGGCCAACTACCTGCGCATAGGCTCTATGGGTTTGGGCAAGTGCATTCAAAAGGTCGTCGAAGGCTCAGGCTGGAAGAACAAGTTCTCGGGTTGGGATAAAGAGAATCGAAAGCTTCCCTATGGTAAAGGCATAGG
>JACVRN010000070.1 GCA_014534425.1 Pyrinomonadaceae bacterium | reverse complement strand
ATGAAGCCCCGCCGTCCAGAGACGACGAAGAACGACGCGAGCGCGAGCGACTGCGCCAGATAGCCGAACAGCATCCGGCAGTCCAATCATTCCTAGAAACCTTTCGCGGCGAAATAGTAGACGTAAAGCAAATCAAGAATGAAGTCTAGAGAGTCCTGAGAGTCTGGAGAGTCAACTAGATTCTTTCTCTCTAAACTCTCCAGACTGTTTTTTGAACAAAGCGGTGTGTCTTTGCGTATAGTGCTTGTCGGAGGTTGAGATAAAATAATGCGCGACCCATTTCTGGCAGGAGTTTTAAGCTTTCTTATTCCCGGCGTAGGCCAACTCTACAACGGGCGTATTCTGGCGGGCATACTGTGGCTCATCTTCACGCCCGGCTTCTGGATAGGCACGGGCGGAACGCTCGGCTGGATTTGCCACGTCGTAGCCGCCTACACGGCCTACTCGTACGCCAAAGACCATCCTGTAAGATAAAGCAGAAGTAAAAAGCTGAGCGGCAAAAGTGAAGCGAGAGAGCACCGGCTCTTTCTCTTCACTTTTGCCTTTTTACTTTTACCGTTTGGCGTATCTGTGTATGCTTGAAGGCAACCGGGAGGATAATTGTTGATGAGCAGAAGCCCGCGCCAGAGCGAGTCTCTGGGCCGTTACGCGTCCGTGGTCGAGGCGGCGCTCGGTCGTCTTGAAGCTGATAGGGCCGTGCAGCGAATCCGGGCAAAGGACGCAGCGCTGTGGAAGTCCGAAGAGACGCATCAAGAGGTGATAAGAAACTCGCTCGGCTGGCTTGATGTGGCGAGGATAATGCGCGAGCGCGCCGCAGGCGAGCTTAAAGAGTTTGCCGTAGAGATGCGCGACCAGGGCTTTACGCATCTCATGGTGCTTGGCATGGGCGGCTCAAGCCTCTGCCCGGAAGTCCTGCGCCGAACCTTCGGCCACGCGTGCGGCTATCCAGAGCTTTTAGTCCTTGACACTACAGACCCCGACACGATTCATTCCTTCGAAGAGCACCTGGACAAGCGGCGCACCATCTTCATAGTCTCTTCGAAATCCGGCACGACCATAGAGCCGCTCTCCTTCTACAAATATTTCTTCGACCGCGTGCGCACTCTTAAAGGCGAACGGGCGGGCGAGAATTTCGTAGCCATCACAGACCCAGGCACGCTGATGGAGCGCATGGCGCGCGAGGCAAACTTTCGCCGCATCTTTCTCAACCCTTCCGACATAGGCGGGCGCTACAGCGCTCTCTCATATTTCGGCATGGTTCCCGCAGCGCTCATGGGGATTGATGTGGAAGAGATGTTGGGGCGCGCTGTTAAGATGATGGATGCCTGCGGCGCAAGTGTTCATGAGAATCAGGCTGCGAGGCTTGGGGCTGCTATGGGCGCGCTGGCCCTGGAGGGACGCAACAAGCTGACGCTCCTGGCAGACCCGCAGGTTTCATCCCTGGGTCTGTGGATAGAACAACTGGTCGCGGAAAGCACTGGCAAAGAGGGGCGCGGCATAGTGCCCGTCGCGGGCGAGCCTTTGGGCGCGCCGGAAGTTTACGGCGACGACCGCCTTTTCGTCTGCATCTGCGTTGGCGAAACCAACGAGGAGACGGACAAAAAGGTGCGCGCGCTTGAAGAGGCTGGGCATCCTGTGGTGCGCCGCGTGATGAATGACGCGCTCGATTTGGGCGCGGAGTTTTTCACCTGGGAATTTGCCACAGCCGTCGCGGGCCAGTTGATGAAAATCAATCCCTTCGACCAGCCGAACGTGCAGGAGAGCAAGGACAACACCAACGCGCTGCTCGATAAGTTCAAAGAGCAAGGCCGTCTGCCCGAAGAGAAAGCGCTCGTACGCGAGGGCGCGCTCACAGTCTACGGCATAAGCGGAATGGAAGAGGCGCGTGCTTTATCTGATACAGCTTCGCTTCCGTCTTTGCTCACAGAGTTTCTTTCAAAGGTGAAGGCCGGAGATTACATCGCGCTGCTGGCTTACATTCAGGAGACGCCGACGCACGATGAGTTGCTGCAAGCCATTCGAACGCACTTGAGAGACAGGCTGCGCGTGGCTACGACTACGGGTTACGGCCCGCGCTTTCTTCATTCGACGGGACAGCTACACAAGGGCGGATTAAAAGAGGCCCTCTTCTTACAGTTGACGGACGAAGACCATCAAGACCTGCCCGTTCCGGGTGAGCCTTACACCTTCAGCACGCTCAAAGAGGCGCAGGCCATAGGCGACTTCTCCTCGCTCGCCAAGAGAAACCGCCGCGCCCTTCGGATTCACCTGGGAAGCGACGCGACCGAGGGCTTGGGAAAGCTCCTTGAGCTTTTACGCGCGGCCACCTTGAGCGACGCGCAATCCAGTTCGGCCTGACACAATCAATCGGAGATAACCTTGAATGGCAGAAGTTGTAGACATTGGCATGGCCGGGGTCGGCGTCATGGGTTCCAACCTTGCGCTCAACATGGAGCGCAACGGCTACCACATTGCGGTCTGGGATAGAGACCCCGCATTAGTTGAAAAACTGATGGCGGGTCAAGCGAATGGTAAACGGATTCAACCAGCCGCAACGCCGGAAGAGTTCGTGCGCTCGATTCGTGCGCCGCGAAAGATAATGATTATGGTCAAGGCAGGAGCGCCCGTCGATTGGACGATTGACCAGTTCAGGCCGTACCTGGAAAAAGGAGACATACTGATTGACGGCGGCAACTCGTGGTTTGAAGACACCAGACGGCGCGACGCCGCTTTGAGCGAGCAGGGCTTTCATTTCGTCGGCTCCGGCGTTTCGGGCGGCGAAGAAGGCGCGCTTCACGGCCCAAGTCTGATGCCGGGCGGGGCGCGCGAGGCTTACGAAGAGATACGGCCCATCTGGGAAGCTATCTCTGCGAAGACGGAGGACGGAGCGTGTACTACTTACTGCGGCACGGACGGCGCGGGCCACTTCGTCAAGATGGTTCACAACGGCATAGAGTACGGCGACATGCAACTTATAGCCGAAGCCTACGACGTGCTGCGCCGAGTGCTTGGCATGGAAGCCTCTGAGCTTGCCGACACCTTCGCGGAGTGGAACAGAGGATTGTTGGATTCCTATCTCATTCAAATCACTTCGGAGATTTTCCGCGTGCGCGATGACGAGACGGGAAAGCCACTGGTCGATTTGATAATGGACAAGGCCGGGCAGAAGGGCACGGGCAAGTGGACGGCGCAGGTGGCGCTCGATTTGGGAATAGCAATTCCCACCATCAACTCCGCAATCGAAGCGCGCTTTCTCTCCGCCTTAAAGGAAGAGCGCGTGCGCGCAAGTAAAGTTATAGAAGGGCCGAAAGCTCCCGTTTCATCTACTGACCGCGAGCGCATTAAGAGACTCGTTCACGACGCACTCTACGCTTCGAAGATTTGCTCTTACGCTCAGGGCTTTAATCTGATTCGCGCAGGCTCCGAAGAGTTCAAGTGGAACGTTGACCTGAGCGAGATGGCGCGCATATGGAAGGGCGGCTGCATCATACGTGCGCGCTTCCTAGACCGCATCAAAACCGCTTACCTTCGGCAGCCCGGTTTGGCGAACCTGCTGCTCGACGAAGATTTCAGAGGATGGATGCAGGAGGCGCAAGCGAACTGGCGCGAATGCATCTCTCTGGCTCAAGCTCACGGCGTTCCGACCATAGCGATGGCCGCGAGCCTCGCATACTTCGACAGCTATCGCACGGCAAACCTTCCGCAGAATTTGACGCAGGCGCAGCGCGACTACTTCGGCGCGCACACTTATGAGCGCGTAGACAAGCCGGAGTTGGGAGCGATTCATACCAGGTGGGAAGAAGCTAAAGAATAGAGTTGTCAAAAAAGATGCTCAGAATATTTCTCGCCGCTCTGCTGTTTATTACGCTCTCGACGGGCGCGCTTTGGGGAAGCGGCGACGGCAGCACTCTTCCGTCTCAAACGACGCTTCTCAAAGTCGGGCGTCTGCTTGATGTCAAGACGGGCGCTTATCTTGAGAATCAGGGCGTGCTGGTGGAGCAGGGGCGCATCAAGTTGGTCGGAAAGTTTGAGAGCGTCAAACGCGGCGCGCCTAAAGATGCAAAGCTCATAGACCTCAGTCGCGCAGTGGTCTTGCCGGGCTTGATTGATTGTCACAGCCATCTCTTTGTCTCGAATGACGGGCGGCTGGATAGAACCTCGGAGCTAAGCGAAGAGGAGCGCATGCGCGTGGCGGAGAGGAATGCCCTTGAGGATTTGACGGCGGGCATTATGACCGTTCGCAATCTAGGAAATTCGGGTGTCAGGGGCGATGCCATATTGCGCGACGCGATTAACGGCAGAAAGATTCCGGGCCTCAACATTCTTGCGGCAACGCGTAAGCTGACGCCGCCCGGCGGCCAGCCTCTTGTGGACAAGCCCGTGACGAAGGAGATTCTTGAGCGAGAGTTTCTGACGATTAGTAATACGGAAGAGGCGCGCGTCGCCGTGCAAGGGGCCGTCAGCGCGGGCGCTGACGTGATAAAGGTAGTCGTTGACGTAAGCACAAAGCTTCTCAGCCTTGAAGAGATGAAGGCGATTGTAGAGGAAGCTCATCGCGCGAAGGTGAAAGTCGCCGCGCACGCTACGACTGCCGAGGGAACAAAAAGAGCAGCCGAAGCCGGAGTCGATTCCATAGAGCACGGCAACGACGCATCGGACGAGACTTTCCGCTTGATGGCCGCGCGCGGAATCTTTCTGGTGCCGACAGATTTTACTCCTGACCACCTGCGCCAAATCTTCGCCGCAGACGTTGAGCGCAATCCGAAGGATAAGGAGGGATTCGAGCAGTACGTTAAAGATTATGCTTCGAAGAGGCCCGCGCGTTTGCAGCGCGCACTGAAAGCCGGAGTCCGTATAGCCGCAGGCTCCGACGTGTTCTTCATCTATCCCGGAAAGACGCGCGGGCAGGCTTCGCTTTTAATGCTCGAAGCCCTCAACAGCGAAGGCATGTCCGCACTCGATTGCATTCGCGCCGCGACCACAAATGCCGCAGAGCTTCTAGGCTGGCAAGACCGCATAGGCACAATCGAGGCGGGAAAGTTCGCCGACATCATAGCCCTTGAGCGTGACCCCTTGAAAGACCTCTCGGAATTGCAGCGCGTGCGCTTTGTGATGAAGAGCGGCTACGTCATCAGAGACGACTGGACGCTTCAGCGTCGTATCCCGAAAAACTGGTGAGGAGAAGATGACATCCCCTACGGAGACGATTGAGAACCCCTTGCGCGCTGGCATTCGACTTGAGCGCACTGCCGAACCTTGCGTGGTCACAATCTTCGGCGCGACGGGCGATTTGACGAAGCGAAAGCTGGTGCCCGCGCTCTACAGCCTAATGCAGCAGCGCCTTCTTCCCGCAGAGTTCGCCATCCTTGGATTCTCAAGACCGGAGATGACGGACGAAGAGTTCAGGGCGCGCCTGCGCGAAGCTTTCATGGAATACGGCGACAAGGAGACGTTCGACGAAGCCGTGTGGGAGAGCTTCGCAAACGGTATGTTTTATATGTCGGGAGACTTTGCGGACGCGAATGCCTTTCAGACTTTGCGCTCAAGGCTCGAAGCCATCGACAATGAGCGCGGCACTGAAGGCAATCGCATCTTTTATCTCTCGACCGCGCCGAGCTTCTTCGGTCTTATCAGTGAACAACTGGGCAAGGCAGGACTCAACGAGAGCGAAGGCTGGACGCGCATCATTGTCGAGAAGCCTTTCGGTCATGACCTTGAAAGCGCACGCGGGTTGAACTCTGAACTGGCCGCAGTCTTTCAAGAAGAGCAGGTCTATCGAATAGACCATTACCTGGGCAAAGAGACGGTTCAGAATCTTTTGGTCTTTCGCTTCGCCAACAGCATCTTCGAGCCTCTGTGGAATCGCCAGTACATTGACCACGTACAGATAACCAACGCCGAAGCCATAGGCGTAGAGGGTCGCGGCGCTTATTACGAAGAGGCCGGAGTGGTGCGCGACATGATTCAGAACCACGTCTTTCAGGTCACAAGCTTGATTGCTATGGAGCCGCCCGCGAGCTTGAGCGCCAACGGCGTGCGCGACGAGAAGATAAAAGCCATGCAGGCCGTGCGCCCTATTCCACTGAAATCGGTTGACGAGTTCGCAGTGCGCGGGCAGTACGGCGCTGGCTACGTGCTGGGCGATACGGTTCCGGGCTACAGGGAAGAGCCTGGTGTCTCGCCTTCGTCTTCGACCGAAACGTTCGCGGCCATAAAGCTCTATTTCGATAACTGGCGCTGGGCGGGCGTGCCCTTCTACATACGCTCTGGCAAGCGACTGCCGAAGCGCGTCACCGAGATTGCGATTCAATTCAAGGAAGTGCCACACCGCCTTTTCACTGAGACAGACGAGCCTTTGGAGCCGAACGTGCTGGTGATAAGGATTCAGCCGAACGAGGGCATAACCTTGCGCTTCGGAGCAAAGCTGCCGGGACAGATGATGCGTATACGTTGGGTCAACATGGACTTTCGCTACGGTTCAAGTTTCGGCGTCCACACGCCCGAAGCCTACGAGCGATTGCTCCTTGACTGCATCCTCGGAGATTCGACGCTCTACGCGCGCCGAGACATGACAGAACGAGGATGGGAGATAGTCACACCCATCCTCGACGCATGGAAGCGAAGCGCCACGGATTTCCCAAACTACGAAGCCGGAACCTGGGGCCCCAAGGCCGCCTTCGACCTGATAGAACGCGACGGAAGACACTGGCGAAGACTTTAAGAACAGTCTAGAGAGTCCTGAGAATCCAGAGAGTCTAGAGAGTCAACTAGATTCTTTCTTCTCTCTAGACTCTCTGGATTCTCAGGACTCTCTAGACTTTTTTTGCTTATGAAGACGACGCACACAACGCCGAGGCAGGTTCATGTGACGGAGACTCTGGACGTGCAGACGGTTGAGCGGGAGTTGAGCCGTTTGTGGATGGAGAATGCCGGACGGGCGCGCGCAGAGGATGAAGTTGAAGAGACGGCTGTGATGCGCGCTCGCGTGCTGAACTTGCTCGTTTATGTTTCGTCGGACGCGGCCCTGGGGGAAGTCAACGAGTTGTTGAGCGAGGTGACGGGCGCTCACCCCTGCCGCGCGATTGTCATGCTCGCAGAGCGCGAGCGCGAAGACCTGGACATAGAGATGTTCGTCTCGTCCTACTGTCAGGCCGTAGACGTGGCGGAGGAGAGGCGGCTGTGCGGCGAACAGTTGACCCTGCGCGCGTGCGGTCGCTTCGCGGTCGAGTTGCCGAGCGCAGCCGAGCCTCTTCTGGTTCCAGACCTTCCTGTTTTCCTCTGGTGGCGCGACCGCCCGCGCCTGAACGACCGTGTGTTCCGCAAACTCAGCCATGCTGCGGACAGGGTGGTCTTTGATTCTGCGGATTTCCTTGAGCCGCACAAAGACCTTCTCGCGCTCGACTCGCTTCTTCAAAAGGAGCGCGCCGCGCATACGGGCATCAGCGACCTCAACTGGGCGCGGCTAACATCTTGGCGAGGGCTGCTGGCTAGCTTCTACGACGTGCGCGAGTATCGCGCGGCGCTGGATAATATCAATCGTGTGCGTATCGAATACGTCGCGCCCGCCTCCGTGAAGGAAGAGATAGCGCCGAAGGCTCTCATCCTCGCGGGCTGGCTGGCAAGCCGTCTGGGCTGGCGAGTGGCAGACACTCAAAGGGAAGAGAAGGATGATGAAGCGCGCCGCAAGGTTCTGATGGAAAGAGACGGGCGCAAAATAGTTGTGGAGTTTCAGAGCGTGGAGCGCTCTCAGACCATGAACGGGTGGATTGCGCGCATAGAGTTGAGCGCGGACGCGCCTTCTGCGCGCTTGCTCTTCGTCGTGGCGCGAAGCGAGGACGGGCGCTATCTTGAGACACGGACTACGACGAATGATGAAGAGAGAGCTTCCAGACTTCTCGTCGGCGGCGATAAAACTGAGGCGGAGCTTCTGGGCCGCGAGCTTGAAATCCTCGGCCATGACCGCATCTACGAAGAGGCAGTCCGCTCGGCAGCGCTTATACTCGAAGCTTTAGAAGCGTAAAGGGAAAAGGGAAAAATCTATTCTTATGATCCTTGCGGGTGACATCGGCGGGACGAAAACGAACCTCGCGCTCTTTGAGGAAGGCGCGGACAGCGAGCTTTCGAAAAAGGAAGAGCGCACGTTTCCCAGCCGAGAGTATACGGGGCTTGAGGCCGTCATATCGGAGTTTCTGAATGCGCGAGAGTTGCCGATTGAGGCTGCGGCCTTCGGCGTCGCGGGGCCTGTGATTGACGGCGTGTGC
Source organism: Pyrinomonadaceae bacterium (assembly GCA_014534425.1). Classification (GTDB taxonomy): domain Bacteria; phylum Acidobacteriota; class Blastocatellia; order Pyrinomonadales; family Pyrinomonadaceae; genus JACVRN01. Next base: position 15,918 of record JACVRN010000070.1, on the reverse strand, counting down.
CGCGCCACGCAGTTGCCCTGGATAGTCAGCCGCACGCACTTGCAGGACGTTCTCAAAGTTGACGACGTGTGGGTCATAAACGATTTGGAGGCGACCGCCTACGGCGTGCCTTCGCTCAAAGAGTCTCAGCTTGTCCAACTCAACGCGGGGCATAGGGCGCACGGGGGCAACATTGCCATCATCGCCGCAGGCACAGGGCTGGGAGAAGCCGCGCTCATCTGGGACGGCGCGCACTATCACGCTATGGCGAGCGAAGGCGGCCACGTCGACTTCGCGCCGCGCAACGAGTTGGAGATTGAGTTGCTGCGCTACCTTTTGACCTTGAAGCACCGCATCAGCTACGAGAGGATTCTTTCGGGGCCGGGCCTGGTCAACGTCTACAACTTTTTCAAAGCGCGCGGCTTGGCCGAAGAGCCTGAGTGGTTGAGGCTTGAGATAGAGGCGTCGGACGACGCGGCGCGAACCATCTCGCAGACAGCGCTCTCTAATCGGGCGGAGATTTGTGTGAAGGCTTTGGAACTCTTCGTCTCAATCTACGGCGCGCAGGCGGGGAATCTGGCTTTGACCGTCAAAGCGACCGGCGGAGTCTTTGTCGGCGGCGGCATCGCGCCCAAGATTATAGAGAAGCTCACGGACGGTCGCTTCATAGAGGCTTACAAAGACAAGGGAAGGCTTTCGCCACTGGTAGAGAACGCGCCCGTGGCTGTCATCATGGAACCCAGGACAGCGCTCATAGGCGCGGGGAGCTACGCGGCGGCGCGTCGTACCAGATGAAAAGATTAAGAATAGGCAAGGCGCACGTAGAAGTCTGGGCGAACGCGCATCAGCTTATCAATCGAGCGGCTGAACTTTTTGCAGAGACCGCGCGGCAGGTGGTCGCGGAGCATGACTCTTTCGCGGTTGCGCTCTCCGGCGGCACTACGCCGCGTGCGCTTTACGAGATGCTGGCCGGAGAAGTCTACGCGCCGCAGATTCCCTGGGAAGAGATGTTGGTTTTCTGGAGCGACGAGCGATGCGTGCCCCCCGAAGCTGACGAGAGCAACTATCGCATGGCTTATGAGGCGATGCTGGCGCGCGTCCCCGTTCCCGTGAATCAGATTCATCGCATGCGCGGCGAGGACGAGCCAGAGCAGGCCGCGCGCGATTACGAAAAACTTTTGCAAGAGAAGCTCGGAAATCCGCCCCGCTTCGATTTAATCCTGCTCGGCATGGGCGAAGACGGGCACACGGCCTCGCTCTTTCCGAACTCGCCCGCGCTTCATGACACGGAGCATCTGGTGGCCGCGCCCTACGTGGAAAAGCTGAAAGCGCATCGCCTGACCATGACGCTCGTGACCATCAACGCCGCGCGCAACGTCACGTTTCTGGCAACCGGCGAAGCCAAGGCCGCAACCCTTCGAGCCGTCCTCGAAGGCGAAAAAGACGCGCGCCGCTACCCTTCTCAACTGGTAGAGCCTACGGGCGGCGAACTCATCTGGCTCGTAGACGAAGCTGCGGCAAGTCGTTTGACAATCTAAATCGAAAGAGTTGATTGACAGGCCAGAGCGTGCGCGATTATATTCCGAGGCAAGAAGTGCACGCGTGCCATTCCGCGCACCGTTTCCATAAATCATAAAAGCCATGAGGCGATCTCTTTTAAGTCTTGCCACGCTTCTTTGTCTACTGCTGTCGGCGCAAGTTTCTGCGCTTGCGCTCGATAAGGAGACGAAAGAAGTCTGGACGAGCGTGCGCTCCAGAAACTTTCTGCTGGTCGGCAACGCGAGCGAGAAGGAGATTCGCCGCATAGGCTCAAGGCTGGAACAGTTCCGCGAAGCCCTGACGCGCCTTTTCGGCGGCGCGAGCCTTCAATCGACTGTTCCCACCACCGTCATAGTCTTTCGCTCGGACGCGTCTTACAGGCCGTTCAAGCCGCTCTACGACGGCGCGCCGTCGAACGTCGCGGGCTTCTTTCAGAGCAGCCCCGACAGGAACTACATTACGGTCACGACCGAAGGCAGCGCTTCGCACCCCTTCGCCACGGTCTTTCACGAGTACGTGCATCTTTTCGTAGAGAGCAACCTGCGCGGGCTGCCGCTCTGTTTGAATGAAGGCTTGGCGGAATACTTCAGCACCCTGGACGTTTCCGAAGGCGGGCGCAAGGCAACGGCGGGCGGATCCAACGAGCGCCATCTTAAAATCCTTCGCACGCGAGAGTGGCTTCAACTCGCAGACCTGCTAGAGGCCGACAACAAATCTGCAATCTACAACGAGCGGCCTACGCGCGACCTCTTCTACGCGGAGTCATGGGCCTTGGCTCATTATCTTATCTTGGGACGCGAGGGCGGAGTTGCCAGGCAGTCAGACTTTTATCGCTTCGTAGGCTTGATGGCCGACGGCCTTTCGCTGGAAGAAAGCTTCAAGCAGGCTTTTCGTCAGGATACTGCGACGCTTGAGAGCGAGTTGAAGGAATATATCAAGCTGGAGAAACGGCCAGCCGTGGTCACGCTCTTTGACCAGCGCACGGAGTTGAAGCCGGAAGAGATGACAGGCATGGCTCTCTCTGAAGCCGAAGCGAAGTATTACCTTGGCGACCTGCTGCTTCACACGAACAGGCTGGATGAAGCGGCGGCGCTGCTTTCAGAATCGCTCGCTCTTAACCCGCAGCTTGCCATGACGCACGCCTCGCTCGGGATGGTGAAAATCAGGCAGAGAAATTTCCCGGATGCCGTTCCGTTTCTCAAGCGCGCCGTAGAGCTTGCGCCCGAAAATTACCTGACGCACTATTACTACGCTTACGGCCTCAGCCGTCAGGGAATGGACGAGAACCTGATTGTGTCGGGTTATGAAGAGACGGCGGCCCGCCTTATGCGCGCAGAGTTGATGCGTGCGATAGAGCTTGCGCCCGCTTACGCGGAAAGTTATCACCTGCTGGCCTTCATCAATCTGGCTACGGGCGAGCAACTGGAGCAGGCCGAAAGCCTCTTGCGTCAGGCGATGCGAATGGCCCCGGCGCGCGAAGAGTTCGCCTTCGTGCTGGCGCAAATCTACGAGCGCAGGCGCGATTGGGCCAGAGCGCGCGAGGTGCTGGAGCCTTTGCGACGCAGCCGGAACCCGCAGCTTCGCATACGGGCCGAGCAAGCTTTAAAGACCATCAGCGCGACCGAAACCGAGATGGCGCGCCTCAAAGCGAGCGGCCTGCGTATACCTGAAAATTCGTCGGAAAGCGTCTCGGCTCTTTCTCAGAAGCCACGCCTTCCGAAGCGCTTCGCGGGCGAGCGCATACGCGGACTGCTCACGAACGTAGAGTGCGACGCCAACGGCGACACAGTGCTGACCATTAAAGACGGCGAGCGTGTCCTTCGCTTTCACAACGAAAGCTTAAGGCGCATCAGCTTCGTCACCTACGTTCAGGGCGTAGGCCGCTCCATCACCTGCGGCCAGCGCAACCCCTCCAACCTTATCCTGCTGACATACCGCCCCGCCACAAACCCGCAGTTCGACGGAGAAGCCGTCGGCATAGAATTCGTCCCCGAAGATTTAGAATATGAACCGTAAAGCGTTACGGTCTTAGCGTGCGTTTGTCTTGAGGGATGGCGCGGGGGATGTCGCCGTCGTCGACCAGAAGCACGGGCGCGTCGGGCGGGTTCTGTAGCTTGGGCGGGGTGTTGCCGCGTAAACTCGGCGGCTTGTTGGTTTCCGTGCGGGGAATTTTGACTGTGCCGACATCGCCTTTGCGACGCAGGATTGCGCCGCCGCGACCCGCGACCCAGGCATCTTCTCCGCCGTGATAGGCTACGGAAAAGAGCGCGACACTTGTGACGGTCGGCTGCGCTTCCCAGGTCGCGCCGCCGTCCTTTGTTCTCAAGACTCGTCCCTGGTCTCCTGTGATGAGCGCGTCGTCTCTTCCCGCCGTGGCGACGGCGAAGAGGTTTGTGGAGACTCCGCTCTCCTGATCCTTCCAGGTCTTGCCGCCGTCGTCCGTGCGAAGGATTAGACCGCGCGCTCCGACTATGTAACCGCGCGTGGCGTCCGCGAACGCGACGGCGTAGAGCCACTCGCGCAATCCAAGCTGGGCTTTGACGAAAGTCCAGCTTTCGCCGCCGTCTTCCGTGCGAAGGATTGTGCCCTGCGAGCCTACGGCAACGCCGTGCTTTGCGTCCGTGAAATAGATGCCTTCGAGCCAGGCTTGCGTCTGCGAGCGTTGATAGTGCCAGGTCTTGCCGCCGTCTTCCGTGTTGATGATTGCACCGCGTGCGCCCACGGCCCAGCCCCTCTCCGCGTTGACGAAGAAGATGCCGAACAGGTCTTCTTTAACTTCCGTAACAATCTTGACCCAGGTGATGCCGCCGTCCGTGGAGCACAGAATCGTGCCCTTTTCTCCGACCACGCAGCCCTGCGCTTCGTTGACGAAAGAGACTGCGTTGAGGCGCGCGGTCGTGCCTGAAAGACGCACAATCCAGTTCTTGCCGCCTGAGCTTGTAGAGAGAATTCGGCCACGGGAACCTACGGCCCAACCGCGCTCGTCATCCAGGAAGAAGATGTCCGCCAGATCGTCTCTTCCGCCTTCGGTCAGGCGCAGCCATTGAAGCCCGCCGTCATCCGTGCGAAGGATTAGACCGTCCGCGCCTGCGGCCCATCCTGTTTTAGCGTCCACGAAAAAGAGGGAAGAGAGCCTTGGGCTTGTCTTGATGTTGAAGGGCAGCCAGGTTGTCCCGCCGTCGCCCGTGCTCAGCACGACGCCGCCGTCGCCCGTCGCCCATCCCTGCTTGTCGTCTATGAAAAAGACCGAGAGCAGGTCTGCCTTTGAGTAGGCTTCGACGCGCGTCCATGTTTGGCCGCCGTCGTTTGTGCGAAGGATAAGGCCGCCGTAGCCTACCGCGATGGCCTGCTCCGGCGACAGAAAAGCGACGCTCGTCAAAGCCATCTCGCCCGTTCCCTGAACCCGCGTCCAAGTAGCGCCGCCGTCCTTCGTAATCAGCAGCGTGCCCTTATCGCCTGCAATGGCTCCCGTCTTCTTATCCGCGAAAGAGACGCTGTAGAGATGCTGGCGCTCGTCCGAGTACTGCACGCGCCAGGTCTTGCCGCCGTCCGTGGTAGCGACTATGCGACCGTAAACGCCCACGGCCCATCCGTACTGCGGGTCATTCGGCGCGAAGGTGACGCTGTAAAGATGCTCCTTGTAACCCGAATCCCTGAGCGTCCAGCGCTGGCCGCCGTTCTCAGTCACGAGCACTACGCCGCGTGCGCCGACCGCCACCGCATGCTTTCTGTCTTTGACGTAAAGACCATAGAGCGTCGTAGTGACTTCAGACTTCTGCGCCTCCCAATCAAAGCCGCCGTTCTCTGTTCGCAATATCACACCGTCCGAGCCAACGGCCCAGCCGTGCTCTTTATCTGCGGCGAATTTGACGGAGTAAATCATGTTGCCCTGCGGCCTTGGGTTCTGCCACAGCCAGCCGCGCCCCTGCGGCTGCGCCCGGACGTTTGAATAGCAGCACAGCGTCAACAGAAAAAGCAGCGCGCAGCCTGAGATTAAGAGCGCCGTATGCGGAAAGCGCTCCGGTAATCGCAAGCAAAAGGGCTTGATGATTTTTGAGGCGAAGAAAGCCATTCGTCTCGCTCTTTAAGGAGCAACATGAAAAGTGAGGCATCCGGCAGGGATTGGCCTCTCACATCGGGAAGAGAGGATTATAAAGGCGAAACAGGATGAAAGCGAATCAAGAGACGCATGATTTTTATTACGGGTTTCATTTGGATATTGTAGGGGCAGAGGACTTGTCCCTGCCCCTACAAACATCATGATGCCGGAGGTTTTGTCAGGCGCTCTAAGTACGTTTGCGTACAGAATCTTCTTCTGTTTAGGTTTAGGCTCGAATCTCCCTTGTCATGATTTACAACTGACGTATGCCCCCTCAAAGCGGTGCGAGCTTTATTTCCTTTTTTGAGAGATAAAGATGAGGAACGCTCTCTTTATTGAAGGAGGTTGAATGCAACGGCTCAGAGTGGTCGCTACCTTCTCCAGTTATCGCATCCTCCTCAATATTGTTCTTGTTTTCATACTCCCAGTAACTCTTTCCTGCACGCGCAAGACCGAGCAGGTCGGCGCTGGCCCGCAGAAGACCACGCAGCCCACGGGTGCGCCTCAGGCAGCGCCGCCGGACGACGGCCAGTGGACTATGCCCGCCAAGGATTACGCAAGCTGGCGCTATAGCAGCCTGGATCAAATCAACTCGGAGAACGCAAAGAATCTTCGCCTCGCCTGGACGTTTTCGACCGGCGTGCTCAGAGGCCACGAGGCAGCGCCCGTGGTCGCTGACAACACCATGTACGTCATCACGCCCTTCCCGAACATTCTTTATGCGCTTGATTTGACGAAGGACGGAGCGCCCGTCAAGTGGAAGTTCGACCCTGACCCGGCAGCGTCATCGCAGGGCGTAGCCTGCTGCGACTTCGTCAATCGCGGCGTCTCTTTCTCTCAGGGCAAAGTCTTCATGAACACGCTGGACGGGCAGACGATTGCCGTGGACGCTGGCACTGGGAAAGAGGTTTGGAGAAACAAGCTCGCGGACATCAACAAGGGCGAGTCAATCACGATGGCTCCGCTCGTGGTCAAAGACAAGGTGCTGGTCGGAAATAGCGGGGGTGAGTTCGGCGTGCGCGGCTGGCTCACGGCGCTCGATGCCGCTAGCGGAAAGATTGTCTGGAAGGCTTGGAGCACAGGGCCGGACGCGGACGTGCTCATAGGAGCGAACTTCAAGCCCTTCTACTCTCAGGATCAGGGCAAGGATTTAGGCGTCACGTCCTGGCCGCAGGGCGCGTGGCAGTACGGCGGCGGCACCGTCTGGGGCTGGATTTCTTATGACCCTGAGACGAACCTTATCTTCTACGGCACGGGCAATCCTGGCCCCTGGAATCCTGAACAGCGACCGGGCGATAACAAGTGGACTGCCGGTATCTTTGCGCGCGACGCGGACACGGGCCAGGCGCGCTGGTTTTATCAATGGAGTCCGCACGACCTGCACGACTACGACGGCATCAACGAGCAGCTATTGATGGACATGAGCATCAACGGGCAGACGCGCAAGGTGCTCGTGCGTCCCGAACGTAACGGCTACGTTTACGTGCTAGACCGCAACACAGGCGAAGTCCTCTCTGCCAATCCCTTCGTGGAGGTCAATTCTTCTTCGGGCGTTGATATTAAGACCGGCAAGCTCATCTACAACCCTGAGAAGGAGCCGAAGGTGGGGCAGGTCATACGCCGCATCTGTCCCGCAAGTCCGGGCGCGAAAGACTGGCAGCCCTCGGCTTTTTCGCCGCGCACGGGCCTGCTCTATATCCCGCACCAGAACCTCTGCATGGATTCGGAAGGAGTGGAAGCGAACTACATAGCGGGCACGCCCTACGTGGGCATGAACGTGAAGATGTATTCGGCGAGCGACGACGGCCACAGGGGCGAGTTCGATGCCTGGGATCCCGTGCAGGGCAAGAAGGTCTGGTCAATCAAAGAGTTCTTTCCCGTCTGGTCGGGCGCGGTCGTGACGGCGGGCGACGTTGTCTTCTACGGGACTATGGACGGCTGGTTCAAGGCCGTCAACGCGCGCACGGGCGACACCATCTGGCAGTACAAGGTCGGCTCAGGAATCATAGGCCAGCCCATAACGTATCGCGGGCCGGACGGTAAGCAGTACGTGGCTATCTTAGCGGGCGTGGGCGGCTGGGCCGGTGCAATCGTCGCAGGCGACCTGGATGCACGCGACGGCACGGGCGCGCTCGGGTTCGTCAACGCCATGACGGACTTGCCGCAGTACACCACAAAGGGAGGGATGCTCTATGTCTTCGCGCTCCCTTAAGAGTTTTAGTCAAAGAGATAAGGTCAGTACCGCCTGCGCTAGCGGGCGGGTTCTTAACGCTGCCAATACCCGCCCGCTACCGCAGGCGGTACTGACCTGTTTGCTCATAAGCCTGCTCTTTCAGGCTTGCGCGCGTAGCAATGCGTGGCAGGAGCAGCAGCCGCAGCCTTCGCAGAATCTTGCGGCGCAGCAGCAGGAGGCGCAGATTGAGCGGCCCGTTGATGCTTTGCGCGTTTGCGCCGACCCTAACAATCTTCCGTTCTCGAACCGGCGCGGCGAAGGTTTTGAGAACAAGATAGCCGAGCTTCTGGCGCGAGAGATGAACGTGCGCCTGGAATACACTTGGGCGGCGCAGCGCAGAGGCTTCTTTCGCAACACGCTGAAGGCCGGGCTGTGTGACGTGGTCATAGGCGTGCCGTCCAGCTTTGAGATGACGCTGACGACCGCGCCCTATTATCGCTCGACTTACGTCTTCGTCTATCGCAGGGACAGGCGGCTCAACATTGGCTCCTTCGATGACGCAGCCTTGCGTAATCTTAAAATCGGAGTCCAGATGATAGGCGATGATTTCAGCAACACGCCTCCGGCACACGCGCTCACCAATCGCGGGATGATAGAGAACGTTCGCGGCTACATGATCTACGGAGATTACTCCAGGGAGAATCCTACGGCTTCAATCATAGAGGCCGTGGCGAAGGGCGAGATTGATGTGGCAGTGGTGTGGGGGCCGACCGCCGGTTACTTCGCCAAGCGACAGAAGAGTTCGCTGGAAGTCGTGCCCGTCAAGCCAGAGATTGACCAGCCCTTCCTGCCATTTGTTTACGACATCTCGGTCGGAGTCCGCCGCAACGAGCAGCCGTTCCGCGAGCGCATCGAACAGATTCTCAGAGAGCGTAGACCCGAAATCCAGAACCTCCTCAAACAGTACGGAGTGCCGGAAGTGCAGGGATGAAGGCGGAGGGATGAGGGATGAAGAGGAATGATGAATGCGGAGTGCGGAATGATGAAGTCAGGAGTCGTGCTGTGCGTCTCGCGCTGACTTTTATCCCTTTGCTTGTCCTCTTCTTTCTTGTTTCCTGTGAGAGGGAGCAGAGGAATTTCAGGGCGGCTCCGCCTGCTGCGCGCTCCGAGAGTTTGACGCAGAGCCAGATACAGCCGGGACAGGCTTACACGCCTCCGCAGACGAAGAATCCGACGGAGTACAAGGCTTATGAGCTTTCGCAGGGCAAGCAGCTTTATGAGCAGTACAACTGTTCGGGCTGCCACTTTCACGGCGGCGGCGGAATCGGGCCGCCACTGATGGACGCGAAATGGATTTACGGCGGCGACCCGCAGAACGTTTTCCAGACCGTCATAGAAGGCCGACCCAACGGCATGCCCTCGTTTCGCGGCAAGATACCGGACGCGCAGGTTTGGCAGATTGTAGCCTACGTGCGCTCAATGAGCGGGCAGGTGCCAAAGGATGCAAGCCCAGGCCGTAGCGATTCCATGAACACGCGGAGCGAGCCTGAGCAACTGGTAGAGCCTACGGTTACGAAGCAGGCAGGACAGCCTCCGTCAACGGTGCAATCTAAATGAGCGCAAGCATCAAGAGCTTAATCAAGGGATGGTTGTCGGCTTCGACGGCTACCTTGTGCCTGATGCTTGCGGGCTGCACGGGGCCGTCCACTCAATCGTCCGTAGACCCTATGGGGCCGCAGGCGCGCCATCTCAGCCGCCTCTGGTGGTTCTTCTGCTACTCGCTGAGCGCGATTTTCGTCATCGTAGTTATCGTCCTGCTGCTATCGACCTACAAAGGATGGCGCGAGAGCAGGCGCGCTCTGGAAGACGAGCATGATGAAGAAAGACCTCTTATCGTGCCTGAGCCTGAGCGCGAGCGCTCTATGAAAAGGGTGGTCTTAGGCGCGACCCTGCTGACGGGACTGATGCTCTTCGTCTATCTCATCATGAGTTTCATAACGGGGCGCGCAATCTCAAGCCCGCTTCATGCGGAGAATGTTTTGACGATTGAGGTCAAAGGTCATCAGTGGTGGTGGGAGGCGCGCTACAGCGACCCCACGCCGAGCCGAATCTTCACGACCGCCAACGAGATTCACATTCCTGTGGGCCGCCCGGTGATGTTGAAGATGACTTCCACGGATGTCATTCACAGCTTCTGGGTGCCGAACCTGATGGGCAAGAAAGACCTCATCCCAGGCAAGGACACTACGCTCATGTTTCAGGCGGACAGGCCGGGCGTTTACCGTGGACAGTGCGCCGAGTACTGCGGCTTGCAGCACGCGCACATGGCCTTCATCGTCGTGGCCGAATCGGAAGAGCAGTTCGCAGCCTGGCGCGAGGCGCAGATTAATCCTGCACTTGAGCCTCAGAGTGATTCGGAGAAGCGAGGGCAGCAGGTCTTTCTCTCAAGCCCCTGCATCATGTGTCACACGGTTCGCGGCACGCAGGCGGGAAGCCTCATAGGCCCTGACCTAACGCACGTCGGAAGCCGACAGACGATTGCCGCCGCGACACTGCCCAACACGCGCGGCCATCTCTCAGGCTGGATAGTCGATTCGCAGAGCGTCAAGCCCGGCAACCGTATGCCGCCCAACAGCCTGAACCCTGAAGACCTGCAAGCGCTCCTGGATTACTTGCAGAGCCTGAAGTGAGGAGAAACTGTAAGCGTTGTCAAAGACGAAGGAAGAAAATGTCGGCGTAGTGCGCGAGATGCGCCCGCGCTCGGAGATTGACGAGTCGAGCGAGCGGCAGGAGCTTGAGCGAACGTGGCGTGCGATTCCGGGGCTGTGGGGCTGGCTCTCGAACACCAATCATAAAGATATAGCCATGCGCTATATTGTCACGGCCTTCATCTTCTTTCTGCTCGGCGGGCTGGAAGCGGCGCTCATGCGGCTTCAACTGTCGAAGCCGGAAAACACTCTCTTAGGCCCAGACCTCTACAACCAGATTTTCACTACGCACGGCACCACCATGATGTTCCTCTTCGCCGTGCCCATACTGGAGGGCATAGGGCTTTATTTTGTGCCTATGATGGTCGGGACGCGCAACGTGTCTTTCCCGCGCCTGAACGCTTTCGGCTACTACTGCTATCTGCTGGGCGGACTCTTTCTCTACGCGGGCTTTCTTCTGAACGTGGGGCCGGACACGGGCTGGTTCTCTTACGTCCCCCTGGCCGGGCCGGAGTTCTCGCCCGGCAAGCGCGTGGACATCTGGGCGCAGATGATAACCTTCACGGAAATCTCTGCGCTCGTGGGCGCTGTGGTAATCATCACGACCATTTTCAAGCAGCGCGTGCCGGGAATGTCTCTGAACCGCCTGCCGCTCTTCGTCTGGTCAGAGCTTGTGACGAGCTTCATGATTATCTTCGCCATGCCTGCGGTGATGATGGGAAGCGGAATGCTGGCGATGGACAGGCTCGTGAGCACTCACTTCTTCAATCCGGCTGAGGGCGGCGACGCGATTCTGTACCAGCACATCTTCTGGTTCTTCGGGCACCCGGAGGTTTACATCATCTTCATCCCCGCGACGGGTTTTGTCTCTACAATCATCGCCACCTTCACACGGCGCGAGACCTTCGGCTATCTGGCGCTGGTGCTCTCGCTGATTGCAGTGGGCTTCATAGGCTTCGGCCTCTGGGTGCATCACATGTTCGCAACGCCTCTGCCGCAACTGGGACAGAGTTTTTTTACGGGCGCGAGCATGATGATTGCGATTCCGAACGGGGTGCAAATCTTCTGCTGGCTGGCGACGCTCTGGGGCGGCAAAGTTAATTTGAAGACGCCGCTCCTCTTCGTCCTGGGCTTCGTCTTCATCTTCGTCTTGGGCGGACTCTCAGGCATTGTGCTCGCGTCGGTTCCGACAGACCTGCAAGTGCATGACACCTACTTCGTCGTGGCCCATTTTCATTACGTGCTGATAGGCGGCGCAGTCTTTCCGCTCTTCGGCGCTCTCTATTACTGGTTCCCCAAGTGGACTGGGCGAATGATGAGCGAGCATTTGGGCAAGCTAAATTTCTGGCTTCTCTTCGCGGGCTTTAACCTGACCTTCTTTCCCATGCACCAGCTTGGATTAAGAGGAATGCCGCGCAGAGTCTACACCTACCTGCCGGAGATGAACTGGGCGAGCTTTAATCTCGTTGCGACCATCGGCGCGGGTGTGATGTTCCTGAGCGTCCTGACGTTTCTGATTAACGTGTGGGTGAGCCGTCGCTCCGGCGCTGTGGCGGGCGCTAATCCCTGGAACGCAGCCACGCTCGAATGGGCCACGGAGTCGCCTGCGCCCGCTTACAATTTTATACATCCTCCGGCGGTCAACGGTCGCTACCCGCTATGGACGCGAACAGCAGAGACTCCGGTCGTGACGGGCCTCAGCGCAGAGCGCAGAGAAGTTCTGCTGACGAGTGTGGTTGACGCGCTTCCCCAGCAGCGCCACGAATTGCACGGCCACTCAATCTGGCCGCTAGTGACATCGTTTGCCGTTGGCGTGACGCTCATCTTCGGCATCTTCACGCCCTGGGCTTACCCCGTGGGAAGCGCGTTGATGCTGCTTGCGCTCTACGGCTGGTTCTGGCCGAAAGAAGGGCCTAAGCAGTACGGGACGAAGGAAGAACAGAAGCTCTTCTTCAAGCATCAGACGGAGCTTTCGTTGAGGGGGCAAGACCCAATATGAGAGAAGAGCAGATGGTTCTGGACGTAAAGGGTCTGCCCGAGCATGGCTTCGACACGCGCGAGCCTATGTGGTGGGGAAATCTGCTGCTGCTGCTCATAGAGACCATGACCTTCGTCATAGCCGGGGCAGCCTTCTTCTACGTCAGCCAGAACTTCAACATCTGGCCGCCGCCGCGCACAGAGACCTACAGCCAGTTGAATCCACTGCCTGGCCTGGGGAATCCGACTGCTAATCTGATTGCGCTGATTGTGAGCGCGTCAGTCATGATATGGGTTGACCGCTCGGCTCGCCGCGCCGACAAGCGCGCTATAAAGATAGGACTGCTCATCTGCCTTCTGCTTAACCTGGGTTCTATTACGCTCAGGGCGTTTGAGTTTATGTCCATACATGTCCGTTGGAACAGCAACGCTTACGGCTCAGTCCTGTGGGCGATTCTCATTCTGCACCTCATGCACCTGATAGTCGAAACGGCGGAGGCTTTCATACTCTCCGTTTACACCTTCAATCGCCCGCTAGACCCCAGGCACCGTCTGGACATCACAGTCCTGGCCGTCTACTGGTACTGGGTGACGATTATCTGGATACCGCTTTACCTGATGATTTACTTAGGCCCGCGCTTTCACTGAAGGAGAAGGGGGCTAGAGAAGCGAAGTGTCTGAGAAAAGCGAAAAGCGCATCCTGCACCCGCGAGGGTTGTTCATGCAGTGGACGGGATTGCTGGCGGGGCCTGTGGCTTGGGCGCTGCACATGCAGACGAACTACGCGCTGGTGCCGTGGGTCTGCATGAAGGGCGGGGAGATGTTGCTATATCTGGTGAGTATCTTTGCGATTTTGATAACGGCAGCCGGAGCATTCGCAGCTTGGCGCGCATGGAGCGAAGGGGGAAGAGAAAAGGAAGCGAACGGCGGCGGCGATCCTATCTCTCGCACGAGCTTTATGGGCGCGCTCGGATTGCTGACGAGCGCCATGTTCCTCCTTGTCATCATCGCACAGGCGATTCCAGGCTTCTTCTTCCACCCATGCCAGAGATGATGAAGAAATTAGGTCTCAGGTATCAGGCGCTTTTGCCGCTTGCCTTTCTTCACGAGGGGAAGCCGCATAACTGGCATGACCTGTGGAGGACTTGGGGCTGGGAGCCTGTGGTTCTGTTGAGCCTTGCCCTTTCCGCTTTCCTGTACGTTCGCGGTGTGAGGCGTTTGTGGCTGGAGGCTTCGGTGGGGCGCGGGACGAGTAAGCTTGAGGCCGCGTGTTTCATTGGCGGGTGGCTTGCGCTCTTCGTGGCGCTGGTGTCGCCGCTTCATCCCTGGGGCAGGGTACTCTTTTCAGCGCACATGACGCAGCATGAAGTGCTGATGCTTGTGGCCGCACCGCTCTTTGTCTTGAGCAGACCGCTTGTGCCTTTCCTGTGGGCGCTGCCCCTGGCCTGGGCGCGCGAGATAGGCGGATGGGGAAAGCAGAGAGTTGTGCAGGCGGTCTGGGGCGCGCTCAAGAATCCGCTTGTGGCGTGGGCCATTCATGCTGTGGCTTTGTGGATGTGGCACACCCCCGCGCTCTTTGACGCCACGATTCACAGCGAATGGGTTCACACGTTGCAGCACGCCAGCTTTTTCTTCTCGGCGCTCTTGTTCTGGTGGGCCGTCGTTCACGGGCCGCAGGGAGTGATGGGATACGGCGCGGCCACGCTCTACATGTTCACGACCTCGTTGCATAGCGGGCTGCTGGGCGCTCTCATCACCTTCGCCGCGAGCGCCTGGTATCCGGCTTATCAAACGACTACGGAGACGTGGGGCCTGACCCCTCTTGAAGACCAGCAGTTGGGCGGCCTCATCATGTGGATTCCGGCGGGGCTGGTTTACATAGTCGCGGGGCTGATGCTTTTCGCAGGCTGGCTGCGCGAATCTGAGACGCGTGCCTTGAGGCGCGAGATGAAAGCGGAAGCGATGTTGAAGCAGGGGTGAAGAAGATGTATGGCAGAAATTGTGGGATGAAAAAGTATAAGGCGGGTCTGGTTATCGTTGCGTTAATGATTCTCTTCATCCCCGCGTGCAGTAGCAGCAGCGAGGCGGAGCGCGCCGCTCGCAGCATGACCGGCGGCGAGCCGCACAAAGGGCGCGCGGCCATCACTCGTTACGGATGCTCTACGTGCCACACTATACCGGGCGTGGCTGGCGCAACCGCCCTGGTAGGCCCGCCGCTTGACCGCATAGCCAGCCGCTCTTACATAGCAGGCGTTCTGCCCAACACGCCCGACAACATGATTCGCTGGATAGAGAACCCGCCCGGCGTAGACAGAATGACGGCTATGCCCAACCTAGGCGTCAACGACTCGGACGCGCGCGACATAGCGAGCTATCTTTACACGTTGAAGTAGTCGCAGCGCACCACGCCTTTGATAAAGATAGATGCTTCAATAAAGAATCTGCGCGCGGCGGCGCTTTGCCTCGTCGCGTTGCCGACGCTTTTCATTCTAGCCCTGCTCGCTCCTGCTTGCCGTAGAGAGATGAAGGGCACGCTCGCCTTTGTCAGCAACGAGCGCGACGGCACCATCACTGTCATAGACACTGCCACCGACAAGGTGATTCAAACCATAGAGGTCGGCGGGCGCGCTCGCGGCATACGCGTAGGCCATGACGGGAAGACCGTCTACGTTGCGCTCAGCACTCAATCGGGAAAAGTACGCAAGCCTGACGACGACCGCATCGCTGCCATTGATATTTCGAGCGGGCGCATGGTCGCAAGCTACAACGTAGGGAGCGACCCTGAGAAGTTCGATTTGAGCCTGGACGGCAAACGCCTCTACATCTCGAACGAAGACGCTGGCACGGCTAGCGTCACAGACCTGGCGACAAATCAGGTCATAGCCACGCAGGTCGTAGGTCTTGAGCCTGAAGGCGTGACCATCAGCCCGGATGGTCGCTGGGTCTACGTCACTTCGGAGAGCAGCAGCACCATCGCCGTCATAGATACCAGCAGCAACGCCGTGGTCAAAACCTTTCTGGTCGGAGCGCGGCCACGCGACATGGCCTTTACGCCCGACGGAAAGCGCGCCTACGTCTCTGCCGAAAACGGCGGCACTGTCTCGGTCGTTGACGTTTCGACTCACACGGTCATAGGCACCATAGAACTCCCGCGCGACGGTGAGATTAAACCTATGGGCGTTGCTGTTTCTCCTGACGGGCGGCTGGTCTTTGTCGCCACGGGCAGGGGCAACAGCCTCGCCGTCATAGATGCTGCGAGCAACAAACTCACTGGGATGATTCCTGTGGGCAAGCGTCCCTGGGGAGTGGCCGTCACGCCGGACGGTAAAAAGGTCTACACGGCGAACGGATTGTCCAACGACGTTTCGGTCATAGATACTTCGACCGACCAAGCAATCGCGACGATCAAGGCGGGAGACGGCCCGTGGGGTATCGCCATCCGT
>JACVRN010000204.1 GCA_014534425.1 Pyrinomonadaceae bacterium | reverse complement strand
TTGCAATTGAAGTAATCGCATCTGCATTTAGAGCTATTGCAAGTGAAATTGCCTCAATTCTTATTGCACCAGCAGTTATTGCATTTGTAATAGCTCCAATTGCATCTGCAATAACTGCTGGTGCAATAAGAATTGCTCTAAATGCAGATGCAATTGTTCTGAATGCATGTGCAATAGCTCTGAGTGCAACTGCAATTAAAATAATTGCAGTTGCACTCAGAACAATTGCAGTTCGTAGGGTAAGCTCTCTTATTAGTATAACTATAATAATTGCTTAATTTAGCCCGCAGAAGAGGTGTTTTGCGTAATCCCTGGCCGGTTTAGCGCAAAACCAGTAGGGGCAGGGCTTGTCCCTGCCCCTACTTTTGCCTCTCTTCAATCGGCACGTAGTCGCGCTCCTGCGCGCCGAGGTAAATCTGGCGCGGGCGGGCTATCTTCTGCTCTGAGTCTTCGAGTAGCTCCTGCCATTGCGCTATCCAGCCGGAGGTGCGAGGGATGGCGAACAAGACAGGGAACATGTCCACGGGGAATCTCATAGCCTGATAGATGATGCCCGAATAGAAGTCCACGTTCGGATAGAGCTTGCGTTTGACGAAGTATTCGTCTTCGAGCGCTATGCGCTCAAGCTCAAGCGCTATGTCCAAGAGCGGGTCTTTGCCCGTCACCTCAAAGACCTCGTAGGCCACGTCCTTGATGATGCGCGCTCGCGGGTCATAGTTCTTGTAGACGCGATGACCGAAGCCCATCAGGCGAAACTCTCCGGCCTTCACGCGCTTGATGTATTCCGGCACATGCTCAAGCGTGCCTATCTCGTTCAGCATACGCAGCACGGCTTCGTTCGCGCCGCCGTGAAGCGGCCCGTAGAGCGCCGCAGCCGCTCCGGCCAGAGCGGAGTAAGGGTCTGTGTGCGCGCTGCCTATGGAGCGCATGGCGTTGGTGGAGCAGTTCTGCTCATGGTCTGCGTGCAGTATGAAGAGGACGTTGAGCGCACGCTCAAGCACAGGGTCGGGCTTGTACTTAACTTCCGTCGTCTTGAACATCATGTTGAGGAAGTTGCCCGTGTAAGAAAGGTCGTTGTCCGGGTAAGCGTAAGGCAATCCCTTGCGATGTCGATAAGAGAAGGCCGCAATCGTAGCCACCTTCGCAATCATCCTGTAAATCTGCTTCTGGCGACAATCCTTGTCGAAGATGTTCTTCGCCTCCGGGTAAAAGGTTGAGAGAGCGCCGACCATCCCTATGAGCATCCCCATAGGGTGCGCGTCGTAATGAAAGCCGTCCATAACCTTCTTGATGCTCTCGTGTATGAAGGTGTGATGCGTGATGTGCCATGTCCACTCTTTCAGTTCGGCAGAGGTCGGCAATTCGCCGTAAAGAAGCAGGTACGCGACCTCAAGATAAGTGCTCTTCTCCGCCAGTTGCTCAATCGGATAGCCGCGATAACGCAGTATGCCACGGTCGCCGTCGATGAACGTGATGCGGCTCTTGCACGAAGCCGTGTTCATGAAGGCCGGGTCATAGGTCATCAGACCAAAGTCTTCGTCCGAGACCTTAATCTTCCTCAAGTCCATCGCACGAATGGTATCGTTCTCTATGGGTATCTCGTACTGGCGTCCGGTACGGTTATCAATAATGGTCAAAGTCTCCGCGCCCATAAACTCCTCCCTCCGGGATTCCTGTAATAAAGTCAAAGCCCGAAAGCGCCGCTCTTAAAAGAGACGCTCCGGCAAAAGCTACAAGTTAAACCGCTTCGGTAGAATCAAGTTACGCCATGCGGGGCGCAGGCTGCAAGCGGCCTCGAAGGATTACGCGCAGGAATTAATCATCCGAGCTTGCCTGCGCGGTCTTACGCCCATAGAAGGCGTCGCAGCGCACGCGGTAGACGACCACGTTGTCATGCGATGCCAAGAGCCGACCTCCGTTTTATTGATGGCCGGTGTGAGAGTTGGATTGCTGTCCGTGATGACCTGCATCGCTCGTTCAAGCTCTTCCTGTATGGTGACGCGCTCGGCGCGTCCCATGACCATGCAGCTTCGCCAGTCGGACGCGCTTCGAATCTCTTCTACCTGAAAGCAGACCTCGTGATTGGCGCTGATGTACTCGGTCTTAGTCCCTTCCGTAGTAAAGAAGAATAGATGCTCTTCGTCAAAAGCGTAATGCATGGGCACCACGTAAGGGTGATTGTCACGCGCGCACCCCAGATGCCCGAAGTTATTGGCAAGCAGGAGCTTCGTTATCTCCTCTTTCGTCATGTCCTCAATCTTCAGCAATGCCCTTGCTCCTCCAAGGAAAGGTGAATGGTGAATAGAAGAACCTCTCTTTCTATTTACCATTTACTATTTACCATTCACCCATTCTTATATATCTTCTCCTCCGCCGCCTGCAACAACCTGCGCGTGATTAAGCGCGGCGACGAGCGTCACCCCGCCTATGATGTTTCCGACGAGAGTAGGCAGGATGTAACGGCCCAGCACGGTGAGCCAGGACGCTTCATTCATTGCGGCAATCGTGAAGACTTCGACCGCGCCCGCTATGATGTGACTGAAATTTCCAAGACCCACTACGTACGTGATAATGATAATCACCCACACTCTGGCCGTCTCTGCGAAGGGCAGGAGCCAAACCATGAGCGCAATCAGCCAGCCCGCGAAGATGCCGCGCAGCAAAATGGTAGCCGCCTCAGGCTCCATAGCCTTGTGCCCCAACTCGGAAAAGGTTCTCTGAATCTCCGGGTCGAAGGCCGTAGTCCTCGCCACAGCCCACGCGAACAGCAGCGCGCCCAGGAGATTCGCCACCAGCACAATCGCCCACAGGCGCGCCACATTGAGAAGAGTCTTCTCATCCTTTCTTTTAAGAAGCGGCAGAATGGGCGTCAGAGTGTTTTCCGTGAAGAGTTGCTGGCGTCCGAGTATGACTATGAGAAAGCCTATGCTGTAGCCGAACTTGGCTATGAGCGGTCGCCAGTGCGCCTCAGGCAGGTATGTTGCCAGCAAGCCTTCCGTGACGAGCGAGAATCCCATAGAGAGACCTGCTGCCAGCCCAGACCAGAAGAGCGCCGAAGAAGAACGCTCTAATTCTTCCTCGCCCTCTTTCAGGATGGCCTTGTAAACGACCTTGCCGCTAGGGGCGGAGCGTTCTTCAACTTCCCTCTGCTCTACTTCCTTCTGCTGCTCTTCGTCCTGCTGTCCTTCGTCCTGCTGCTCTTTCTGTTCCTGCGTTCGAGCTTCTGACATCACATCTCCTCCGTAGAACCCTTTGGCTCGTCTGACTACTATTGCTGCGCGGCCTCCTGCGTGCGCTCTTCTATACGCAACGGCGGCAGACCAACGATGTCGAAGGTGGCCGAAGCGATGCCTATGCCCGCTTCGTCAAAGGCCGCCAGGATGTCGCGGCTCATGGCGTCTTTAAGAGAGCGCACGCCGCCTGCCTCAGCTATGAAGCGCACTGTCAACTCAAGCCAGTTGTCCGTGATGCGCCAGTAGACCTTCGGCTCAAAGTCCACGTCTCGGACGTAGTAGCGGTCGTGCATCTTCTCTAAAGCCTCGCTGCTCATCTGGCTAATCTTGACGGTGTGACGCCTGGCCGTCTCAAGCAGAATCTCTTCGGCGCGGCGGCGGTCGTCCCTGTACGTGATGGGAATGGTCATCTCATCCCAGAGATATGGAAAGTCGCGCGAGTAGTTATAGACGGGCGCGTCAAAGACTTTGTCGTTGGTGACGGTGACGATGCGGCCAGTGTACTGGCGGCTCTTGACCCAGATGGAAGGGTCGTCGGCCTGCTCGCCGGGCGATTGGCCCATCTCCATGATGGTCGTCTGAATAAAGCCGAGCGCGATGACATCGCCGCGCACGCCCGACATGGCTATGCGGTCGCCGACCGTGAAGACACGGCTACGCAGTATGACTATGTAACCGGCAATCGAGGTGACGACCTTTTGTAAAGCGAAGGCCAGTCCGGCTGTGACGAGTCCGGCAGCCGTCGTCAAACGCGTCGGGTCGTCGAACCAGATGGAGACAACGCCGACGGTGCCGAGCAGCGCCGCTATGATGCTGATGGTCTGTCGAATCCAGAAACGCGCTCGCTCGTTATGGAGTCCGGGCAGGACGAGTTTGGAGAGACCGGTTAAAGCAAAGCGCGCCAGGAGCACTATGATTATGAAGGCCAGAGTCAGCAGAAGCTTTCGACCATTCTCAGCATTTATGCCGACAAGCCTGATGCCGTAAAGTTCCATCTTGCGCCCCCTTTCGTTCGACAATGAACGAGCCGGGTTTACGAATCATCACGAAAGAGAGACAAACTCGTTAAAGTGCAGCCTTTTTCTTCGCGCGCCTGGATTTTCTCTCTCAGGGACGGATGGCGATTCCCCAGGGGCCGTCGCCGGACTTAATCGTAGCGACCACCTTGTTGCTGGCTATGTCTACGACCGAAACGTCGTTGGAC
>JACVRN010000235.1 GCA_014534425.1 Pyrinomonadaceae bacterium | reverse complement strand
TCTATGCTCGAAATCTCAAATAGACCTTCATCCACTTTGACGATACCCAAAGAGCCTAACGCGACACCCTGAGCAACCTCTATCTCGCCGAGGTTATGAGAACGGAATCGTCCGGTCTCCTCAACCCAGTCTTCAATAAAGGGGTCACGCAAGGCATGCTCGGCCTCTGACTCTGTCAGATAAGAGCCCTCTACGATAAGGCAGTATTCTCGACCTTTATTAGTCTTCATGACATCTGGCTTGCGGCGACGCGTGCCCGGTTTGTTGAATTTAACAACGAGCCGCGTCTCATTGTAAATAATTGAACGGTGTGAACTACAGCAGGAGTTTCAGTCACAACATTTATAAAATAGCAGACCTGAGAGTTGAAAGTTTACGTTCTCTTTAAATCCTCTCCTCGGCGCGTTATGTAACGATTAAGAGCCGTCTACTGCAAGGCAGCGGAGCACCTTCTCTTCTGCCCTCGCTTCTTATCGGGCCGCTAATCTCTTTCCAAGCGTGTACGGCATCTGAACTGCTTCTGAAAATCAGGGAATAAGCCCTGATTCTGCAAGTCGGACAATACAATATCCGCCCGCAATCAGGCAATACTTAAAATAGCCTGTTAAACGCCGCCACGGAGGCGGGTGAATCGGTCTTTGCGGAGTTGCTTATCGGCTGCTTGCGTTCACTCGCGCCACCCTGATAAATTAAAGTCTCAATACGGTGCGCCACGAGTCCTGCATCACGAACGTAAATTTTCAAACGAGCAGCGACTGCAAACACCCTTCTACAATACGCGCCCGGAAACCTTCGAAAGGAAACATCTCTCTAAGCCATGAAACCTTTTCCAACCAAAGCTATACGTAATCTCGCTGTCATAGGTCACGGCGACGCAGGCAAAACCCAACTGATCAGTTCTCTTCTCTATGTTGCAGGCGCAACACCGCGGTGGGGACACGTTGATGATGGAACAACCGTCACCGACTACGAAGAAGATTCTATCGCGCGCAAGATCACACTCAACACAGCCATCGCCAATCTGATATACAAAGATACCAAGGTAAATTTCATAGACACGCCTGGTTATGCTGCCTTCGTCGCCCATGCACGCCCGGCCTTGCGTGCGGCCGATTGCGCGCTTGTCGTCGTCGACGGCGTCAACGGCATAGAGGTTCAGACTGAAAAGACCTGGGCTTACGCCAATGAATTTATTCGTCCGCGTATTATGGTGATCAACAAACTGGATAAGGAGCGGTCAGATTTTGGTGCGGCTCTTGACGGCGCGCGCCACACTTTCAGCCGGGCCATTGTAGCCTTTACGCTTCCCATCGGAAGTGAGCAGAATTTCAAGGGCGTTGTAGACGTGGTCCACATGCAGGCTTACGAATATGATCAGCAAGGTAAGGCTTCCCCTATAGACATTCCCGCTCAAGGGATGGATGTCGTCACTAAGGAGCGCGAGAAGTTGATCGAGGTCATTGCCGAAAGCGATGATGCTTTGATGGAAAAGTATTTCGATCAAGGCACACTTGAAGATGAAGATCTGCTACCGAACATAGCTAAGGCCATTGCTAACGGGCGTCTCTGCCCGGTCTTCGCTGTTTCGAGCGCTACACTTGTCGGTCTCTCCGCCCTTTTGGACGGCATTATAGACTATGTCCCATCTCCATTCGCTCACGAAGCTGAGTTCGGCCGCTCGTCAGTTGATGCTGATCCAAATGAAAAGATTC
The DNA here is from genome assembly GCA_014534425.1 of Pyrinomonadaceae bacterium. GTDB lineage: Bacteria > Acidobacteriota > Blastocatellia > Pyrinomonadales > Pyrinomonadaceae > JACVRN01. Next base: position 1,301 of record JACVRN010000235.1, on the reverse strand, counting down.
CACGCCGTTATGATCCGAGTGAAGCCTTCTCTGCTTATGTTTTTCGTACAATAGCCGACCCGTTCGCCGGGCGCATCAATGTGATGAAGGTGATCAGCGGACATATCAAGCACGACGCGACGGTCTTAAATTCCACGCGCGGAACAATTGAGAAGCTTGGTGCACTGCATATCATCGAAGGGAAACATCTTGACAAGGTCGATGAAGCCGACGCTGGCGATATTATCGCGTGCGTCAAATTAAGGGATACGCAAACGGGTGATACGCTCTGCGATAAGGCTGCTCCCATTGTCTACAACCCCGTAGAGTACCCCGAGGCGGCCATCGCCTTCGCCATTGAGCCTAAATCCAGACAAGACGAAGAGAAGATCAGCGTCGCTCTGCATAAGATACTTGAAGAAGATCCGGCCCTACATTTCTCGCGCGATTCGCAGACCAAGGAGTTTATCCTCTCGGGCTCCGGTCAACTGCACGTTGAAACAGTTGTTGAGAAATTGAAGAAACGTTACGGTGTAGAGGTTGCTCTTCACCCGCCGAAGGTTCCCTATAAGGAAACGATTACACAGCGCGCTGAAGTGCAGGGTCGCCATAAAAAACAGACTGGCGGGCGCGGTCAATTCGGCGACTGCAAAGTGATTTTCGAGCCGCTTCCTCGCGGTGAAGGATTTCAGTTCGAAGATAAGATATTCGGCGGATCTGTTCCCCAGCAATTTCGTCCGGCAATCGAAAAAGGAATTGTTGAAGCCGCTTCAAGCGGTGCGATTGCAGGCTACCCGCTCGTGGATTTCAAGGCTACGCTTATTGATGGCTCTTATCATACGGTTGACTCTGATGAGCACTCCTTTAGGGCCGCCGGCCGCAAGGCGTTTCGAGCAGCCATTGACAAGGTCAAGCCGACATTGCTTGAGCCGATTATGAATGTCGAAGTGGTCGCCCCGCAAGAATGCAGCGGCGACATCATGGGCGATCTCAACTCGCGTCGCGGACGTTTGCAGGGCATGGAGGTGCGCGGCAAACAGCAAGTCATCAAAGCGCAGGTTCCGATGTCCGAAATGCTCAATTACCAATCAACTCTTAACTCGATTACTGCCGCTAGAGGCTCTTATCATATGGAGTTTTCCCACTACGATCCTGTGCCAGGGCAAATCGCTCAAAAGATCGTCGAACAAGCTAGGGCCGAAGGCAGAATCAGAGCTGAAGAGGAAGAATAAAGTCTGTTAATTGAAGCAACGGGGGCGGAAGAACAGATTCTTCCGCCCCCGTTGCACTTTATTGGCTCCACTTTTTTCCGCAAATGCCTT
>JACVRN010000002.1 GCA_014534425.1 Pyrinomonadaceae bacterium | reverse complement strand
GGATAGAGACGCAGTCACTTTATTATCCGGCATTGTTGTTTCTCCTTGTGTCGATGCGCCCTTGCCAGTTGGGAAGCTCCGATGAGGCTGGAACTAGAGGCGCGCACCCATCTCTAAAAGGTTTAGAAGGATACCGGCGAGCGATGCGGATTCTCGTCGGCAGGAAACGAATGAAAAGCGCGGGCAAGATATGCCGCTCTCACTCGGATGTCAAGATAATTCTGACAGTCTCTCGCTATCAGACAGGTGTTAGAGGGGACGCAGGGCGCGTAGGGCGAGTTTGCGTTTGAGGTCTGTGTAGCCCTGGTTGCCTGCTATGAGTTCGCCCAGGGTCTTGCGTATGCCGCGATGCGTGCGCGCGAACTCTATCATTCTTTCCGTGAAGGGCGCGCCCCAGAAGTTGCCGTAGAAGCGGCGGCGCATCTCGGATGCTCTCCTTAGCTCGTGGCCGAAGTCCGCGCGCCAGCGATTCTCATAATCCAAGGCTTTGCCTTCCAGGTAAGCCGCGCTGAAAATCTCTGCGGAGCGCAGCGCGTAGTAGATGCCTTCGCCCGTGACGGGGTCTGCGAAGCCTGCCGCGTCGCCTATCAAGGCCCAGCCTGGGCCAGCCGCGCGTCTTGTGTCCCAGGTTTTCGGGGCTAGGCCGGGGATGCGCGCGGCATAACGCTCGGCTACGCGTCGCAGTTCCGCTTCAATCTGAGAATCAAGCCGCGCGTCTCTCTTTCTTGAAGACCAGAGCCGCGCCGTTGGGTCTTCGCGCATGCGATAGTAACCGCGCATGAAGTTCCACAGGAGATTGTCCAGTGATTGATGATCGAAGGCGTCCTGCGAAGTCGCTATGCCGAAGGAGATGTGGTCTATGCGCGGGAAGGCCCAGGCATAACCGGCCCATCCTGGAAGAAAGGCCACGACCGTCGGCGCGCTTCTGTCGGCTTTAGGCAAAGGCGTGCGGTAGCCGAAGGCGACTTCCATCTCTGCTGGTGGAAGCTGGCCTGCGAGCTTCTTCGCTATGGGACTGTTCGCGCCGTCGGCTGCGACAATCTGCGGAGCGCTCCACTCTCTGCCGCCTCTGGCCCGCACAGTCCACTCTTCATGCTCATTTGCGCGCGGTCGAAAAGTAACGCGCTCATTAAAGATGTGCGCGCCCGCCAGTCTTGCGCGCTCGCGCAGGTAAGAATCAAACGCCGTGCGCGAATAGATGGCGAAGGGTTCTTCGAGTTTAAGGTGAAGACGTTTGCCGCCGGGCGAATAAAGCTCAAGCTCTTCAATCATGCGCCCGGTTGCTTCCAAAAGGTGCGGCCAGGACTTGAGCGCTTTAGAAGTCACACCGCCGCCGCAAGCCTTAGGCTCGCCCTCTGGCCGCCCGTCAAAGAGCGCCACGCGCACGCCCTCATTCGCCAGCCGCTCCGCCGCGAATGAACCGGCAGGCCCCGCGCCTATCACCAAAACATCGAGCTTCTCTTTCGCCATCCAAAAAGCCTCTCTGCTCTAAAGAACCCTTGCGCGCCCGACATCATAAATGGCAAAGCCCGCAGAGCGCAATTCGAGGCTTGCAGAACGGAGCGCGCCGTGTGGTAAAATGCGCTCGTTCCCTACAAAGGCTTTTTGTTTAGAGAGCGAGCGCCCTCGGCTTTTTCGAATGTGGGTTTGCGCTTCTGCTCAAAATATCTTTTTCTTTCATTCGCGCCTTCACCCCGCGACGCGGAGCTTTCAGAGAGAGTTTACAAGGCAAGGGCAAAAGTCCTTCGAGAGGTTCTCTTTTAAGATGAGCGCGAGCCATCTGGTTTTTACAGGCATAGCCCCGCACCCGCCCATAATGGTTCCAGAGGTCGGGCGCGAGGCGGCGCGTGAAGTGCGCGGCTCCATTGAAGCCATGCGCGAGTTCACGCAACGCTTGATTGAGAGCGGCGCTGAAACGGTCGTCCTCATCTCGCCGCACGCTCCCCTGGAGCCATACGCCTTCGTAGCCTATGAAGACGCGCAACTCTACGGCGACTTCGGAAACTTTCGCGCGCCCGAAACTCGCGTCGAAGCCCCGCTTGATAAAGAACTCCTGGAAGCCATCTCGCGCTCTGCGCGTGCCTATGATTATAAAATCGTGGGCGTGCGCGACTATGACCTGGATCACGGAACGAGCGTGCCGCTCTACTTTCTCTTGAGAAACGGCTGGCAGGGCAAGCTCGTCGCGCTCGGCTACACCTTTCTCTCAAACGAAGACCACGTGCGCTTCGGCTCCTGTATCACGCGCGCGATTGAAGAGACGGCGCGGCCCGTCGCGCTTGTAGCAAGCGGCGACCTTTCACATCGCTTAAAGCCCGGCGCTCCGGCAGGCTTTAACCCGGACGCGCATCTCTTCGACGAAGAAGTGGTCGCAAGCCTTCGCGCGTGCGCGCCTTCACGCATCATCGACATAAACCAGAATCTCAGAAAGCTTGCGGGCGAGTGCGGCTATCGCTCCATGCTCATAGCCTTCGGCGCGGCGGCAGAGGCGGAACAGGATTGTGAAGTTCTCAACTACGAAGCGCCCTTCGGCGTGGGCTACATGGTGGCGCAGGTTTCGCGCAAACAAACGAGTGAGAAGAAGAGTGTGCAGGCGGAAGAAGAGACAGAGCCGGATGATAAAGACAATCTTCCGGCAAACAAAGAGGAGTTGCCCGCGCTCGCGCGTCGCACGATTGAAGCTTTCGTGAGCGCGGGCGAAATCCTGAAAGCTCCCGCAGATTTATTGCCGGAGCGCGCAGCCTGTTTCGTCTCCATCAAAACCGATGAAGGCGACCTGCGCGGATGCATAGGCACCATAGAGCCTACGCAGGAATCATTGGCCGAAGAGATAATCGCCAACGCCATCAGCGCAGCCACGCGCGACCCGCGCTTTCCTCCCGTTTCGGCAGACGAATTGTCACACTTACGTTACTCCGTTGATGTACTTTACGAACCGGAGCCTGCGACCTTTGATGACCTTGACCCCAAAATTTACGGCGTGATTGTGGAAGACACGGCGGGCACTAGGCGCGGCCTGTTGTTGCCCGACATTCAAGGCGTGGAGACGGCCAGCCAGCAGGTTGAGATAGCCGCGCGCAAAGCTGGCATACGGCCCGGCACGCCCCTGAAGCTCTCGCGCTTTCGCGTAGAGCGCTTTAGTGAAATGAATCAGAGCGATTGAGACTCTTCAATATCGAAGGAGATAAAGGTTATGGCAGACAATAAGAATGAAGCGACTCCAAAGCCTAAGCTTTCGGATATGCCGGACGGAGCCGAAGAAGTTAATCCTGCGAACGACAGCCGAACGCTGGACGTTGGCGAATCGGGCCAGTTCGCGCCCGGCGGCTACTACAACCAGCACGGCGTTGCCGAAGGCGACCGCCTTAATCTGGACGACATAGACACCGGAGGCTCAAGCGGCGACAAATCCTGAAGCTAGGGCTACAGATTTTACGCAAGCCTTTGAAGAGGAAGGGGGATTGGGTTTATGGCTAAGACTATTATTTCAGCCTTCGATAGTCCGCAGGTAGCAGCCCGCGTCCTCGATTCCGTGATTTCCGGCGGCTTCGAATCCTGCCTCTTTTCGGTCATTACCCCGAAACGGGACGAGAATTTTGGCCTAGACGCTGTGATTCAGGATGTGCCAAGCATTTCCGCTCGCCTTTACAAACAAGCGCTGAAGAAAGGTGAGTCGCTCCTGGTGGCGCGCACCCCTGAAAACGAGGTCAAGCGCCTCATACGCCTGCTTCAAGCAGCCGGAGGTAATCACATAGAGGCATTCGATTATTCAGCCTCTTCGCAAAACCACTGATTTTGAGCAAAAAATTACCGATGCAAGCGCGAGATGCTTGCATCGGCAAGATCCACAGGAGGAAAAGGAACTACACTTTAACAAAAGTGTTACGATGTGTCAAATAGTCACGCATTTGACATCGCCCGCGTGTCCTCTTTGAACCCGCAACTAAACGTCTAAGTTCTTTACGTCCAGTGCGTTCTCTTCTATAAAACGGCGGCGCGGCTCTACCTGATCGCCCATCAGGACTGTGAAAATCTGATCTGTCTCCACCGCATCGTCAATCTTCACCTGCAAAAGCGTGCGCTTATCCGGGTTCATGGTCGTCTCCCAGAGTTGCTCCGGGTTCATCTCGCCCAATCCCTTGTAGCGCTGTATGGTCAAATCCTTTTTGGCTGCGCCGAGCACGCGCTCCAGCAAGTCTTCGCGCGTCTCCACGGTCTGACTTGAGCCGTTTTCGCCTACGATGAAAGGCGAGGCCAGGCTTTCTTCCAGGGCCTTGTAAAGCTCCACTGCCTTCTGAAACTCCACGTAGCTCACCAGATTCCAGTCAATCGAGACGCCCACGCCCGAATCCGTCTTCGTCTCTATCTCCCACAGGCCATGCTCTTCGTCCTCGGTCAAATCCGTTTTGTAACCCTCTTTGTCCAGCACGCCCTCCACGCGCGCCATGTAATCCTCGCTATGAAAGACATCTCGCAAAGAGGTATCGCCCTTTTTAAGCACGCCTTTAGAGCCTGCCAGAGCATTGAGCAAAGCATTTAGCAAGCGATTATCGCCCGCTAGCCTGCGCGTGGCCTTCTCGCAATAGCGCTTGAATTCGACCATCTGTTCAAGAGCGTGCGCCAGGTTTTTGCCCTCAAGCACAGCTTTCGTCGTCTGGGAAGTTACCTTCATGTCGCTCGTGGCCTGCCGCATAAGGAAGCGCACCATTGACCTTTCGTCCTTGATGTACTCTTCCTTCTTTCCCCGTTTTACTTTGAACAGGGGAGGCTGTGCTATGAAGACGTGTCCCTTCTCCACAAGCTCAGGCATCTGCCTGTAGAAGAAGGTCAGAAGCAGCGTGCGTATGTGCGAGCCGTCCACGTCCGCGTCCGTCATCAGAATAATCTTGTGGTAGCGCAGCTTGCCCGCGTCCAGATCATTCCCGACGCCCGTTCCAAGCGCGGTAATCAGGGCTTTAATCTCGCCGTGGCCGAGCATTTTATCGACTCGCGCCTTTTCCACGTTCAAGATTTTACCTTTTAACGGCAGAATAGCCTGATTCTTACGGTTGCGCCCCTGCTTGGCAGAGCCGCCCGCAGAATCCCCCTCCACTATGTAAATCTCGCACTGCGCGGGGTCGCGCTCCTGGCAATCGGCAAGCTTTCCGGGAAGCATGCTTGAGCCTAGAGCGCCCTTGCGTACAATCTCGCGCGCCTTGCGTGCGGCCTCGCGTGCGCGGGCTGCGTCCAGAGACTTGCCCACGATTTTGCGCGCCACGGTTGGGTTCTGCTCAAAGTATTCTGTCAGGCGGTCGTTCAGGAACGACTCGACGGCACCCTTCACGTCCGAATTGAGCTTGCCCTTGGTCTGTCCTTCGAACTGCGGCTGCGGCAGTTTGACGGAGATGACTGCTACCAAGCCTTCACGCACGTCGTCGCCCGTCAGAGAGCTTTTGAAGTTCTTCGCCAAGCCGGAGCTTTGCGCGTAGGCGTTGATGGTGCGCGTAAACGCAGAGCGGAAGCCGGAAAGGTGCGTTCCGCCGTCAACCGTGTTGATGTTGTTGGCGAAAGAGTAGACCTTCTCGTCGTAGCCGTCGTTGTACTGAAGCGCAACCTCTATGGAAAGATTATCGCCGGTCTTCTCGAAATAGAGCGGCTTGTCGTGGAGCGTGTTCTTGTTCTTGTTCAGGTGCTTGACGAATTCCGCGATGCCGCCCTTGTAATAGAACTCGTGCGAACGCTCCTGCTCTTCACGCTCGTCGCGTATGGTGATGCGAATGCCTTTGTTGAGAAAAGCCTTTTCGCGCAGACGCTCAGAGAGTTTGTCAAAGCTGAACTCGGTGGTGTCGAAAATCTCCGGGTCAGGCTTGAAAGTAATCTTGGTGCCGCGCTTTCTGGTCTTTCCAGTCTGCTCTAACTTCGTCACAGGGATACCGCGCCTGTACTCCTGCTCGTAGGTCTTTCCTTCACGCCAGATTTCAAGTTGTAACGTCTCTGAAAGAAAGTTGACGCAGGAGACGCCTACGCCATGCAGTCCGCCCGAAACTTTGTAAGCGTTGGAATCGAATTTACCGCCCGCGTGAAGCTTGGTCATGACGACTTCCGCCGCAGACTTTTTCTCGCCCTTGTGATAGTCAACGGGGATGCCGCGACCGTTATCAACGACCGTAATCGAATTGTCTAAATGAATCGCGACCTCGACCGAATCACAGTAGCCCGCGAGCGCTTCATCCACGGAGTTGTCTACGACTTCGTAGACAAGGTGATGCAAACCTATGTCGCCCGTAGAGCCAATATACATAGCGGGGCGTTTGCGTACGGCATCGCGCCCTTCAAGAACTGTGATAGAGCTTGAGTCATAAGCCTGTACTTTTTTCTTCTTCTCTAATGTTGATGGTGCAGTTGCCAAAACGTTCTCCTCTTTAAATAAGTCGCTCATAAAATTAACCAACTTCGCTTGATGAAACGGAAAAGTTCGGCCTCTCCGTTGCTTTCATGTTAGATGCTTTCAGCGCCTTTCGCGGCTGATTGAATTAAGTCCATTTCCGGCCCTATTTCCTCACTCATTCCATCGCTCACGCGGAACACATTCGACCGCCCCATGAACTCTTCCACAAGGCTCTCTTTAGAGGTCGTGATGAAGGTTTGAGTGCGCCCCTCCAGGTATTCCAGCAAGTAACGAATACGCTTTCGATCAAGCTCCGCATCCACGTCATCTATGAGGAAAAGTGGATACTCGTTGTGCCAGGAATAATACACGGAAATCGCCGCTAAGTCAAGTATTATCAACGCACTACGCTGCTGGCCGGAGCTACCAAAGGCGCGTATGTCTCGTCCGTCAAACAGTATTTCTAGGTCGTCTCTATGAGGGCCTATGAGGCTGTATCCGGCGGAGAGTTCGGCTTGCAGACGAAGCTTCAGACGCTCCGCCACGAGGGCTTCGTAGTCGCCCAAATCCCCCTTGCCTTCGAGCGAGGAAACGTACCGGATAGTTATATCTTCGCGCTCGAAAAGTCGGCGCTCTAAAACGTCTTTCAGACGCTCAACGTAATCGGTGCGCCCGCGATGAATTTCGGCGCTCAGGCCGATGAGTTGTTCGTTCCAGGGAGAGATGATGCGCTCTACTTCATCGAGGCTCATTTCGGAATCCGCAGCGTCTTGCAGCAAGCGATTCTTCTGCTTGATGACACGGTTGTAATCCGCGAGCGTCTGTACGTAAGCATGATGAAGCGAGACCACGCCTCTATCCAGAAACTTTCTACGCGCGTCCGGCCCACCGCGCACGACCTCAAGCTCGTCTGCCGTGAAAGCAACCGTGTTAAGTTGTCTGAGGTATCTGGCAACGGCTTCGCGCTTTCCGTTGATAGAGATTGTTTTGGTGTTTCCCTGAAGAGTTACCTGCAAGTCACGATGGACTTCTTCCGAGCGCGCAACGCGGCCACGAATTACACCAAGGTCTTCACCAAAGCGAACGGCTTCTTGCAGTTTCTGTGTGCGGAAGGATTTTGTAGTGGCGAGCGTGTAGATGGCTTCGAGCCAATTTGTCTTTCCCTGCCCGTTGTCGCCGTAGATGATGTTGAGGCCATTGCCCCATGAGACTCTGCCGCTCAGGTTTCTGAAATTATGAACTTCAATCCATTCGAGCAGCATGCCGTAATTTTAACACACGACCGGCTTTTATGCCCCTCATTTAAAGATAAAAAAGGCCCGCTTTGAGAAAGAAAAAACAGCCTCTTTAAAGGCGACAGGATAAATCTTTACATTTGCTAACAAATGGTGTAATTAAAGCTCTATCAGTAAGCCTGAATGATTCCTTATTCTTCAGCAACGTTCTTTTCTAGCCAGCTACTTATGTTCACTTAGCACAGGCAAACGACCAAAATGGTCACATGCTTTGCTAATTAAACGTACAAATCGCCTCGTACTCATACCTGATTTAGCGGAGGTGTATTATGTCCTTATCCCCAGACAAAAAGAGCGAGCAGTCAAATAGTGCTAATCACAAACGAAGGCAATTCATCTCAACGGCGCTGCTCGGCGGTATCAGCATGGCGCTCGCTCAACCGACGCAAGCAGCACCCGCAGTCCTGATGGCGGATGAAGTGCTGGACGTGTTGCCTTCACCGGCTGACTCTCTATCACAGTACATCTCTTTAGTGGACACGATTCAGAGGAATATTCTACGCAACTATTACGCGCTGATTAGCTGTCTAGCCAAAGAGGTCAGGGATCGTTACAAAGAACTCAGCGATGATGTGAGAGAATTTGAGAGGATGGTTCCACAATTGCGGGCTGAGAATCTAAAGAGCGCCGTAGATGTGGGCCAGGCCAGCGCTTCGAGCATTAAGAGCATGGCCGACGGAGGATTCGCTTTTCCAGGTGGCAGCCTACTATTGATTTCATTTAGCTCTGAAAGATTGAATGACTCGCTCACGGAGTTGGAACAACAGAAAGGCTCCGTGACGCTTCCGCCCAGGGCTGTGGAGCTTCTGCGTAAAATCTTTCGTGAGATTCGTGAACTGAATCAACCGGTCAAAAGCCTGGAGGAAAGCTCGCGCGTTCTGACCGACCTTGATAATGATCTAACAAATAAAGTCACCGGCATTAAGACGAAAATCAAAGCGGCAGTCAGCCTGTTAATCGCCGTAGACCTGTCAAAGTCGAGTACAGGTAAGCAACAGGACGACGCACTTGGTCTTATTCAGTCAGCAGTTACCGACCTTCAAAAGTTAGACGCTTATACTCCGCCGGAAACGTTGCAGAACTACGTGGCTAAAAAACCTGCGCCCCAGTGCAAGGAGATTAGGCTTTCATCGGAGAATGAAAAACCTACGCAAATTCTACGAACGTTGCTGGAAGCCACAGCCAAGTGGATTACGAGCGGAAACAAACTGTACCAGAGTTCATCAAGTGATAAAGATAAAACCGGCGAAGCTTTGACTAATCACGCGATGGCTCCCGCCGGATTGGGGCTTTGGTTCTCAGTTCGCGGAGTCTTGAGAGAGTTTCTTCCGGAAGCCAGCAGAGCGCGCACCTTCTCCTGCCTGCTCTTGATTGGCCCGGTTTTAGCTGCCTATGGTTACAATCAAAGGTACAGCATAATCTATGATCTGATTCCGAATCTGTTTCCGGGCGGCGCAGCCGACTTGAATAATAATAACCGCATGCAGGCAGCCGACCGCCTGGCGCGCCTATAAACCTATTTAGGTATTCTCAGACATGGCAGCATCACCGCCTGAAGAGGCCGCACCCGAAACTCCGAACCAGCCAGAGCAATCAGCAAGCGATGGCTGGTCAAAGCGTGTCTATGCGGTCGTTAACTCTTCAACAGCCTTCATGTCGCTGGCGGCTAAGGAGTGGTTCGACTTCCTGCTCAACCAGCCCAACGACCCTCCATTTCGATATAGCGCCAAGTTTAAGGAAGAATATGACAAAGTAATACGACTCGTGGTCATAGTAATTGTCCTGACCTTCATCGTCATGGGAAGCGCAAGTCTGTTCATGGACAAAACGGCAGTCCTCAGTATCGTGACGTGGGCGATGTGGGTTTTAATAGGAGCATTTTTGACGGCGATTATTTATCACATCTTCGCTTTCTTCCTGGGCGTGCGTAGGTGTTTGAGGACTCACAGGCGAGCATCCGGGAAATATTCTAGGAGGACGCGACCGCTTTTAAGGAAACTTGCGCTTATCTGGCAGCTACAGAAAAGAAGAAAGCTGACACTGCGGCAGATACTTTTTTCCGTCCTCTATATTTTCGTCCCGTGGATACCAATATTCGCTTTCCTGCGGAGCGTTATGAAATCTGGAGGGACGCTTAGAGGATTGATTCTCATCATCCTCATTTATGTCTGCACCATCTATCTCATTGTCAACTTTGCGAAAGCAATTAAACGCATCACCTGCACGCCCTGGTATCGTATATCAGCTTCCATCTTACTGCCTATCATCTTTGTTCTCGCTTACATACTTTTCCGTTAACAAAACCGTAAGCGACGCTGCCTGATTCCAAGCGGCGTCGCTTACGGTTGACGACTTTATCTAAGACAAAAATTTATTCTGTCTCTTTGTGGACTTTCAGATTCGCATGGGCATGACGACGTACTTGTATTCATAATCGCCGTTCTCTGCCGGGCGCAGTTGGGCCTGAGAGTTTCCGTCTTTGAACTCGAAGTTGACTTCGCCCTCGCCTATGACGTTGAGGAAGTCTTGCAGGTACTGTGCGTTGAAACCTATCTCGGTAGTTTCGCCTTCATATTCGGTTTCTACGACTTCGCGCGCTTCACCTTCTTCGGCGTTCTGCGAACTGATTTGAAGTTGCTTCGGCTCCAGGTGAAAGCGTATGGCGTGCGAGCGGTCGTCCGCCATGAGCGCTACGCGTCGAATAGCCTGGTTAAGCTTCGCGCTGTCGAACTTGATGGACTTGTCGTTACTCTTGGGCATCACCATCTCGTAGTTCGGGAACTGCCCGGAGAGCCTTCTGGAGATAAGCAGGCGCGGGCCGACTTCGAAGTAAATGTGGTTCTCGTCGGAGCCTAAACTAATCTCGCCCTCGAAGGAGGTGGTTAATTTGGTCAGCTCTGCCAGCGTCTTACGGGGTATAAGGGCGTCTAGCGTCTCCTTGGGCGCGTTTTTTCCCAAATCCCGACGCTCGACATAGGCCAGGCGGTGTCCGTCCGTTGTAACCATCTTTGCGCCCGATTTGTCCAAGATGAATTTCGCGCCCGAGAGCGTGTAGCGAGACTCTTCCTGAGTGATGGCGAAGATGGTCTTATCGACGAAGGATTTGAAGACCTCTGCGGGCAGTTTCATGGGCGCGCTCTTGAAGCTTGGGACTTCCGGGAAATTATCGCGCGGGATGCCCGGAATCTTCGAGCGGAAGTTCTGGCACTTGACCGATACCCAGTCGTTCTCTTCCTTCTGGAAATTGACGGTCGCCTCCGGCAGCAGCCGCGAGATGTCGAAGAGCTTGCGCGCCTGAACACAGATAGCGCCGGGCGTCTTTATCTCTGCCTCGGTCTCGCAGCGAATCGTCACGTCCAAATCCGTGCCCGTGATGCGAAGGGTGTTTTCGCCGACCGACTCTATGAGAATGTTTGAGAGAACAGGGATGGTGTTCTTCTTCTCTACGACGCCCTGCACAAAGCCAAGCTCCTTTTGCAGAGCGCTCTTGCTAATGCTGAATTCCATTTATGAACTCCTCTATCAAAGAATGATTACGGTATTCTATACCCAATCAAACAGACTTTAATAAGCTAGCGCCTTTTACTACTTATACTAATCTAACAACTAGTATATATATATAGTAGTAGTAGTAGGGCCTGTGGAAATGTGGAAAAGTCACTTTATTGTTGACAGCAAAGGAATTGTTTTCCACAGGGGCTGTGGAAATCGCTGTGGAAAAAAACGTCCGTCTGTGGAAATCCTGCGTTCAACAAAAGTTTTCCACATTTCCACAGGCCCCTTTTTTCGACACCCTGTGGAAATGTGGAAAAGTCTGACTTAAATCTTACATATAAAGAGCTTAACCGAAAACCGTACTGTGGAAAACTTTTCAGGTGATAACTGAGCTAACTACTTGCAAAGATTATCCATAAGGTCACTGACGACTCTGTGGAAATTCTGATCCTTCAAAACCAGCGCCTCAATCTTCTCAACCGAGTGAATTACGGTCGTGTGATGCTTGCCGCCGAACTCTCTGCCTATCTCCGGGAAGCTATGTTTCGTGAGCCGCTTGCACAGGTACATGGCTACCTGGCGGGGCACGGCTATGTGCCGCGCGTTGTTCTTTGAAGTCAACTCGTCCACGCGCAGCCGGTAGTGTTTTGCGACCGCCTGCTGAATCTGCGGGATGGTAATCCCTGCTGGCTGGTCGTCCTCGGCTATGTTGCGAATAGCGTCCTGCGCGAGCATCTTCGAGATGGGAAGACCGCGCAAGGATGAGATTGCCACAAGGCGCACGAGCGAGCCTTCAAGCTCGCGTATGTTGCTCTTGACTTTGCTGGCGATGAAGAAGGCCACGTCGTCCGGTAGTTGAACGCCGTCCAGATCAGCTTTACGTTTTAAAATTGCGACCTTGGTTTCAAGGTCAGGCGGCTCCATGTCAGCAATCAGGCCCCACTCGAAACGCGAGTGCAGCCTCTCTTCAAGAGTCGGAATCTCTCTTGGCGGGCAGTCGCTTGATATGACAATCTGCTTCTGGCCGTCATAGAGCGCGTTGAAGGTGTGGAAAAACTCTTCCTGCGTGCGCTCCTTCCCTGCCATGAACTGTATGTCGTCCATGAGAAGAATATCTATGGAGCGATATTTTTCGCGGAAAGTCTGGGCCTTATCGTAGCGAATCGCGTTGATAAGCTCGTTCATGAACTTCTCTGCAGAGATATAGGAGAGGCGCAGGTGACGGTTCCGCTCCTTTATTGCGTGCCCTGCGGCGTGCATCAGGTGAGTTTTGCCAAGCCCTACGCCGCCATAAATATAGAGCGGGTTATAGGTCTTTCCGGGCGCTTCGGCTACGGCCAGCGCCGCAGCATGAGCAAACTGGTTGCACGAGCCTACTACGAAGGTCTGGAACGTGTATTTAGGATTAAGCGAAAGCTCAATCGGCTCTATATCAACGAAAGTGGTCGCGGCGGGGGTGAGTCCGTCCGATTCCGCAGCCTCCAAAAGCGTGAACAAGCTTGATGTCTTACCCTTTCCATTACCGTTTATGGCCGTCTCAGGCTGGCTGTATGTGACGCCAGGCTCCGCGTCCTCTTTATCCGCGATTTTTTCGGAGGAGCGCTCTTCCTCGTCCTCAATCAGCCAGTCAACGTGGTATTCGGCCAGGTTCAACTCCTCCAGCGACTCTACAAGGACATCCGAGTAGTTGGTGCTGACCCAGTCCTTGACGACCTGATTGGGCGCGCGAAGATGCAGAATCTGCTCGGAATCGTCAAAGCCTTCGAATCTGATTGGCCGAAACCACGTCTCGAAGCTCTGGCGATTGAGCCTTTTCTCGACGGCATGTAGGATGTCGTCCCAGAGCCTATTCTCAATCACGGTACTCATGGCCTGTCCGTCCTTCTAGTTGATTTGTGGCAGGAATGAGAGACTGTCACAAAATAATACGAAACTTCACTTTGCTTTGCTCAAGCTCTTCTTTGACTGACAAAGCGGAAGATGTTGTAAATGCACCCTCTTGGTCTCTTTTTGATGGATTCGGGAAAAGTTTTCCACAGGTTTTTCCACAGGCTTGTGGAAAACTTTCGAATACTTAAAGTAAAGCTTTAAGTATTTATCTATCAACTACTTACAAGCATTTTCAGCCTCAAAAACGGGGCGGAGATTAGCATGAAGCGAACCAATAAGCAAGAGAAATCCACAGGCTTAGAAAATTTTTTTTTGGCCCTCGAAAAAGCCCATATTTTCCGAGATTTTACGTAGAGGTTAAGAGCCGCTTTTGTCTAAACAGAATGCTTTTAGAACACAAATCGAGGAGGTCAGAGTCCAGGAATCCGTGTTCTGAGGCGCAAGCTTCCACCTTTTTTCTTCATCTTCCGACAAATTTGTCAGTCGTTGGAGAAATTTTCTCGATCGCCGGAGAAAATAGCTTGAGCTTCACTATAAAGAAGTGGAATTAGGAGATGAGCATAGGCCCTGCTTTCTTGACATAATTGGCAGAGGCAGTTAGTCTTACGCTTTTGACTTGAGTGGAGAATTACTGACTATGCCGAAGCGAACATTTCAACCGAACAATCGTCGTCGTGCGAAGACGCATGGCTTTCGCGCCCGTATGGCTACGAAGAATGGCCGGCTGGTGCTCAAGCGCCGCCGCGCCAAGGGCCGCAAGCGTCTGACGCCGTCGCATTACTAAAGGGAGTCGGCCCCGCGCGCTTTTGATTAAGCAGACGCACTTACGCAGCCCCGCAGAGTTTCGCCGCGTCTACGCGGGCGGCTCGCGCTTTCATGGGCGCTTGATGACCGCCTTCGCACTTCCGAACGGCCTGGAGCATCATAGGTTCGGCATTACAGCTTCGCGCAAAGCTATTGGCAACGCGGTCGAGCGCAATCGCGCCAAGCGACTGTTGCGCGAAACGTTTCGTTTAAGCTGCGGCGCATTGGAAGCTTTAGAGACGAAGTACGATTGGGTGCTGAACGCCAAACGGGCGCTCCTTGATGTGAAGCTAGAATCCTCGCTTGAAGATTTTCAAAGGATAGTGGAGCAGGCGCGAGTCTCGCGCGCATCGCTTGAGGCCAGGCAGTGAGAACCGTTTTAATCACGCTCCTGAATCTTTATAAAGCGCTTCTCTCTCCTTTGCTTCCCCCTTCGTGCCGCTTTGTTCCCTCCTGTTCCGTCTATGCGCGCGAAGCCATAGAGCGATACGGAGCTTTGCGCGGAAGCTGGATGGGTTTGAGAAGGCTGTTGCGTTGTCACCCGTTTCATCCGGGGGGATATGACCCGGTTGAGTAGAACTATAGACGGCGCGCAAACGTACTTTAAGAGTCGAGCATTCTTTGATTGAGATAGTAGGGTCGGTTATTTAATTCAGATGCTACAGAAGCGTTTTATCCTGGCAATAGCCATCTCCGCTTTAATACTTTTCGGTTGGAGCTACCTTTTCCCTCCACCCAAAGCCCCGCAGCAAACGAACGCCAATACTTCAAGCGCGCAACCGTCGCCTGCTAACAACGCTGCCACGCCTGCGCCTTCAACTACGGAGCAGAGCGCGCAGGCCAACAACGCAACACCGCCTCCTCAGCAAGAGGACACGACGCCGCAGCGCACCATATTAGTTAGCTCTCCTTACTACAAAGTGGAACTGGATAATCACGGCGGCGTAGCGAAGAGTTGGATTATCACCAGGATTATCAATCTTGATAACAACGACCCAAGCAAAGCGCGTGAGGTTTATTCAGTAGGTGGGCCAAAGCAGCCGCTTGAGCTTATTCCGGCTGAGAGCTTGAGAAACAATCAGGCACCGCTCAAACTCGTCACCGGAGACCAGAAGACGGACGACGCTCTAGCCAACAGAAACTACACCGTGACTGTTGACGGGAAAGAGACTTCAGACAATAACGTTCAAGTCTCTACGGGCACGTCCAGGCAGGTAGCTTTCGCCATGCGCGATGAAGCGACGGGGCTTGACGTAATTAAGACCATAACTTTTTATCCAGACCGCTACATCACAGACATACAGGTTCAACTCAAGCGCGGCGATCAAATCATCCCGAACGCAAAGCTTCTCATAGGCCCAAGCATAGGCGACCAGGGCATACCTCATTACAGCTTCTACTCGGTCGCGCCCGAAGGCATAGCGGTCGTCAACGCCAAAGTCGAGCGACAGCATGGTCAATCAATCAACGACGCCAAGGAAAGCCCCGGTAGAAAAGTCTTGAGCGGCCCGGTTAATTGGGCCGGTGTAGGCGACACTTACTTCGCCATGATTGCAGTGCCGCCGAAGCCTACCGAGGGACTTGAATATCAGACCTCCAAGTACGAGCATCAGGCGAACGGAACCAAAGAGGCCAGATATTTGATAACAGGCTTCGTGCCGGTTCCTACGGACAACTCAAAGACGCGTCTTTACGTTGGCCCGAAGGATCATTACCTTCTAACGGCTGCGAGCGAGCAGCTTGAAAAAGAAGGCATCAAGGTTGACCTTGAAGAGTCGATTGATTACGGCTTTTTGAGCACGCTTTCGCGTCCTCTGGCCGTGCCCATCTTGCGCGCAATCAAGTGGCTTTATCAGGTTACGGGCAGCTACGGCCTCGCCATCATTCTCTTTACAATCGTCATCTATTCGCTCTTCTTCCCCTTGAAGTGGCGCTCTTCGAAAGCCATGAAGAAGGCCGCGAAGATGGCTCCACGCATGAAGGAGTTGCAAGAGAAGATAAAGGGGATGAAGCAGAACGACCCGAAGCTCAAAGAGCTTCAAATGGAGCAACTGCGTTTGATGAAGGAGGGCAATCCTCTTGGCGGCTGTCTTCCGCTTCTGATTCAGATGCCGTTCCTCTTTGCGCTCTATCGCGCTATCACCATCTCGATTGATTTTCGTCAGGCGTCGTTCCTCTGGATACCGGATCTGTCTGCGGCAGAGCCTACGATGATACATCTGCTCCCGCTCCTGTTCGCAGGCTCCATGATGGTCTTGCAGTTGATTACGCCGCAGCCTTCAGCAGACCCTTTGCAGCGCAAGATGATGGCTATAGGCATGCCCATCTTCATGCTCTACATGCTGTGGAGCGCACCCGCAGGTCTTCTGGTTTACTGGCTGGTAGGAAACATAGTAGGCTTCAGCCAACAGCTTCTAATCAACCGCATGACTAAGTCGGACGATGAAGAGCCGCCGAAGAAGGTTGAAGAGACGACAAAGAAGCTGCGCTCTGCGCCCAGAGTTTCGCAGGCTTGAGCCGAAGAGTTATTCTGTTTTCAAAGATGAACGAAGCATGCATGCAGGCACAGGATTTTCTCAACGCCATCTTCGACGGCGCGAAGCTGGAACTGCGCGCTCAGGTTGATACGCAAGAGAGCGGCTGTTTCCTGAACATAGAAGGCGCAGACGCTTCTCTTCTCTTGAGCGAAGGCGGCGAACTGCTTGAAGCCTTGCAGCACATTCTTAATCAAGCTTTCGGTCGCGTGCTTCCCAGAGAAGAACGCATCATCTGCGACGTTGAGAATTTCCGCGCGACGCGTGAAGCGGAACTTCGCGCGATGGCTCGTCACGCAGCAGACCGCGTTCGCACAACAGGTATTCCTTTCACCTTCGGGCCTATGAATCCGAATGAGCGTCGCGTCATTCACATGGCGCTCGCAACGGAAGAAGACCTTCACACGGAGTCCGTGGGCGAAGGCAACGCACGCAGGTTGAAAGTCACAAGGAAGCCTTCCCCCTAGTGTTAAAAATTCCGGCACGCGCCGCTCGTACGTGCGCGCGTCTGCGGGTTCCCTCGCTTTGTTTCTCTTCACTCTTACATTCAGTGCAATTAGCAGACACCATCGTTGCTCTTTCAACGCCGCCGGGTCGAAGCGGCATAGGCGTCATACGCCTAAGTGGCCCACGCTCTCTTGAGATTGCACGCGCGATTGTTTGTGATGAGCAGTTCACGCCTGAACCTAATCACGCGCGACTTCAAACTGTTTACGATCTTGAAAGCAGAGATGCTCTTGACCGCGCACTCATCACCTACTTCAAAGCGCCTCATTCATTCACGGGCGAAGACGTTATTGAGTTGAGTTGTCACGGTTCGCCTGTTCTGCTGCGTCGTCTGATTGACCTTGTTCTCACACTCGATGCGCGTCTCGCTGGGCCAGGCGAATTCACACTTCGCGCGCTCTCAAATGGACGAATAAATTTGAGCCAGGCGGAAGCCGTGCGCGACCTCATCAACGCGCAGACAGAGTCCGCCATCAAGCAGGCCGCGCGTCAACTGAGAGGTGAGCTTTCAAACTATCTTCAGCCGATTAAAGACGCTCTGCTGGACATCATAGTGCCGCTTGAGTCTTCGCTCGAATTCGTAGAAGATGACCTGCCCGATGTAGCCGTGGGCCGCATCACCCAAAGCCTCTCAGAGCTTACTGAAAAGGTCGAGAGACTGACGGCGACATTCCGGGCGGGACATCTCCTTAAAGACGGCCTGAAGGTCACGCTCGCAGGTCGCCCGAATGTAGGCAAGTCCAGCGTTTTCAATAGCTTACTGTCTTCGGAGAGAGCCATCGTGACAGATGTCCCGGGCACTACGCGCGACAGTTTAAGCGAGGTGGTAAGTATTGAAGGGATTCCGGTTCTTTTAGTCGATACGGCTGGCGTGCGCACCACAGAGGATAAGGTTGAGAATTTAGGGGTTGAGCGTACGCGACGCGCCATCGCAGACTCCGACTTAATCTTAGTAATCCTGGACGGCTCGGAGCCTCTAACTGTTGAGGATAAAGAGGTTTTAGCCGAAGTTGGAGACCTGCCGCATCTTCTTGCGGTTAATAAATCTGATTTGGAGTCTTTCAGCTTAAATGGGTTGCTGGCCGAAGCTTCTGTTCCTGTAATTCCGATTTCGGCCAAGACGGGCGCGGGACTTGATGAACTGCGCGGGGCTATACTGAAGCCTTTCGCCGAGGGCGGCGCGAGAGACGCCGGGCTTCTTATCACAGATGCAAGGCACCATGACCTGCTGCGGCGCACTCAAGGGGCGCTTCAAACATCTGCTCTTTTGCTGGAGCAACGCGCAAGCGAAGAGCTTGTTCTCGCTGGTCTTTACGATGCCCTGCGTTTTCTTGGACAGATAACCGGCGAAACGACTACGGAAGACATTCTTTCTCAGATATTTGCGACCTTCTGCATAGGTAAATAGCGATGAGCTTCGACGAGATTTTTGACGTGATTATCATAGGCGCAGGCCACGCCGGATGCGAAGCTGCCTCTGCCGCCGCACGCCTGGGCGCTGAGACCGCTTTAGTGACCATCAATCTGGATTTAATCGGCCAGATGTCCTGCAATCCCGCCATAGGCGGCATAGCCAAAGGCCACCTGGTACGTGAAATGGATGCCCTGGGCGGCGTCATGGGACGCGTCATTGATCGCACAGGGATTCAGTTTCGCCTGCTTAATCGCTCTCGCGGCCCCGCAGTTCAGGCTCCACGCGCACAGGCAGACCGCTCTCTTTACCGCACGGAGATGCGTCGAACGCTCGAAGCTACTACGAATCTGCACTTACGGCAGGGCATGGTGGTTGACCTGATAATTAAGAACGGCCAGGTTTGCGGTGTTGAGCTACAGGATACGCGCCGTCTGGGTGCCAAGGGCGTTGTTATAGCTACAGGAACTTTTCTTAACGGATTAATCCATACAGGCCGCCGAACGCACACAGCCGGGCGTGCCGGCGAGCCTGCTTCAATAGAGCTTGCTGAGAGCTTAAAACGGCTGGGCTTTCCCGTAGGGCGTTTAAAAACAGGAACTCCGCCGCGCCTAGATGGACGCACAATCGATTGGGATGCCTTCGAGCCTCAGTATGCTGATGAGCGGCCAGTGCCCTTCTCCTTCGCCACAGATAGGATTGAGCAGCCGCAGGTAACCTGTCACATAGGTTACACGACAAACGCTGTGCATGACGCCATCCGCGCAAATCTGCACGAATCGCCCCTTTATTCTGGCAAAATTAAGGGCATAGGGCCGCGCTATTGCCCTTCAATTGAAGATAAAGTAGTCAAATTCGCCGAAAAAGACCGCCACCAGCTATTTTTAGAGCCGGAAGGCCACACGACTAACGAGGTCTACCTTAACGGCTTCTCCACCTCCCTGCCCGCAGAATTGCAGCAGGAATTAGTACGCATGATTCCAGGGCTTGAGGAGGCGCGGATTATACGCCCCGGTTACGCCATAGAGTATGACTTCGTTGACCCGCGCGAATTGACGCCGAGCCTGGAAACAGTCCGTTTTAGAGGGCTTTTCCACGCCGGTCAGATAAATGGGACGACCGGTTATGAGGAAGCAGGATGCCAGGGATTGATTGCCGGAATTAATGCCGCCCTCTTTGTTCAGGGGCGCGAACCCCTGCGCCTGCGCCGTGAGGAATCCTACATAGGCGTGCTGATTGACGACCTGATAACGCA
The DNA here is from genome assembly GCA_014534425.1 of Pyrinomonadaceae bacterium. GTDB lineage: Bacteria > Acidobacteriota > Blastocatellia > Pyrinomonadales > Pyrinomonadaceae > JACVRN01. Next base: position 82,991 of record JACVRN010000002.1, on the reverse strand, counting down.
TGGAGTTGACGAGCCGTACCGTATCTTCACCTCTCGCGCAGAGTACAGGCTGGCATTACGCTATGACACGGCGGACGCACGCCTGACGCCACATGGCCGGGAACTTGGGCTTGTAGGCGACTCTGACTGGGATCGCTTTAACCATAGGCGTGATAGGCTAGCCAGATTACGCGAGACGCTGGAAAACACGCGCCTGAAGCGTTCAGACGCCGCTTATTCCTCATTAAGCCGCATTTTGGGAGTTGATTTGGGTGAATCTGTGACCCTGGCACAGCTTGCCCTGCGCCCAAACGTGCGCCCAGACCTTATTGAGAGGCTTCTACCGGCAGAGATTCGTGCCGAAGCTAGTCTTGATGATCTGCAATCTGCACTGGCCGACCTACTTTATAGCGGCTACATTGATTCGCATAAAGCCACGCTAGACCGACTGCACCAGCATGATAGCCTTCGTCTTCCGCCTGACTTCGATTTTCGGGCCATCAGTGGCCTTTCGCACGAGATGGTAGAGCGTCTGGAACGTGCCCGTCCCCAAACGTTCGGACACGTTCGTCGTATCCCTGGGATGACACCCGCCGCCCTCTCCACGCTTCTGGTTCAGTTAAATCTCAGACAGCGAGCCGCTTAATCGCCTGCCACAGGACGTTTCATGTGGCCCGATTCCCCCGTTACACGAAGCCTTGGGGACACGTGAAACATCCCTTTTCGTAGAATTCCGCCTCCTTCCGGCTACGTGATACACCCTGAGTAAAATAAAAAGTGTGGCGCGTCATCAGAAGTTTATGTTAATTTAGGCGGATTCGCAGGAGTGGGAAGGTTTAGGCTCTCGGATAATGGCTAAAACCATCGCTGTCGCAAATCAAAAAGGCGGAGTCGGCAAAACCACTACGGCGGTGAATCTGGCGGCGAGCCTGGCCGTCTCGGAAATGCGCGTTCTGCTCGTTGATGCTGACCCGCAAGCCAATGCTACTTCCGGCGTAGGCGTGCAGCGTGGAACCTTTCGCCGCAGCCTATATCACGCGCTCGTCCTCTCGGAACCACTGCAAAACGTCATACAAACTACTGAAATTCCAAATCTTAGAGTTCTGCCAGCCGATAAAAATCTGATAGGAGCCGAAGTCGAGCTGGTAGATGCGGAGAAGCGTGAGTACAAGCTGAAAGATCTGCTTGCGACAGTGGAAACCGATTACGACTTTGTGGTCATAGATTGTCCGCCTTCTCTGGGGCTTTTAACTTTAAATGCCCTGACTGCTGCTGATTCCCTTCTTGTGCCGATTCAATGTGAATATTTCGCTCTGGAGGGCGTGACGGAGTTGTTTGATACTCTGGCACGAATACGGCGCGTGCTTAACCCGGGGTTAGCTATAGAAGGATTGCTTTTGACTATGTACGACGAGCGTACAAACCTTTCGTCAGCCGTCGCAAACGACCTCAGAGACTTTTACGGGCAGCAGGTTTTCGAGACGATGATTCCGCGAAACGTTCGCCTGGCCGAAGCCCCCAGCTACGGTAAGCCTATTATTTTGTATGACATACGGTCCCGAGGGGCTGAAAGTTACCTTCAATTAGCAAAGGAGGTTATGGCGCATCATGACAAGAAGAGTGCTCGGGAGGGGCTTGAGCGCACTGCTGTCGGATACGGCAGCGACAGCTAGCGAAGAGCTATTGGAGATTGACATTGACCTCATAGAGCCGAGTCCAGCGCAACCGCGCACGCATTTCGACGAGACTCGCCTGGAGGAACTAGCTCAATCCATACGCTCAAACGGTATCGTGCAGCCTCTGCTCGTGCGCCGCCGTGGCGGGCGTTACCAGCTAGTGGCCGGAGAGAGACGATGGCGCGCAGCCCAACGCGCAGGACTCCAACGTGTTCCAGCAGTAGTGCGCGAAATTCCAGACGACAAACTGCTTGAGTTGGCTTTGATAGAAAACATTCAACGTCAAGAGCTAAATGCCATAGAGGAAGCACACGCCTATAAGAGATTGATTGAAACGCTTGGCCTGACTCAAGAGGTGGTAGCTCAGCGCGTCGGACGCGATCGCTCCTTTGTGACTAACCACTTGCGCCTGCTGAGACTTCCAGAAGATATTCAGCGCCTGGTGGAAGAGGAAAAAATCTCTATGGGACATGCTCGCGCCCTTTTGGGAGTGGATGACCCTGATATTCAGCGACGCGTCGCGCGCAATGTCATAGAACAATCGCTTTCAGTGCGTGAGACCGAGCGTGCAATTAAGCGGATTATCGCAGGCGCGAGTCCCGCCACCGCCACCCTGCCTGCGCCAAAACGAAATGATGCCAATATAAAAGCAGCAGAAACTAAGCTCCGCAGACGATTGGGAACACAGGTGCGTGTCATGCCCAGTCAGACCGGGGCCGGTGGAAAAATCGAAATAGAGTACTACAATGAAGGAGACCTGGATCGCCTGTATCAGCTATTGATAGGGCCTCTCCATGAGGTATCTCCAGCAGGCTAGTCCCCTAATAATTAACCTTTCCAACTTCATTTCTCTATCTCTGGCGTCTTCTCCAATCAACCCTCTTCTTGTGCAAACCACGCGATTCATTGTGTGTTACTATATTCATCTAAAGTCAAATTTTGTTGATATTGAAGCGCTCATGAGCAATTGTAAAATAGAGCGCCTGCAAGAGTCAGAATTATAGGGCAAAAAGTAAAATGAAGAAAAGATTAACCGAGATGGTTTCTTGTGCTGGTTGAGTGGCTAAGCTCGCTCCGCGAGATTTAGCTCAAGTTTTGGGCACACTCCCTCAGCAGCCGAACAATGGTGACGTACTGGTAGGGTACGACATGGCAGATGATGCTGGAGTGTTTCGCCTAAGGGATGATGTTGCGTTAGTGCAAACTATTGACTTTTTTACTCCTGTAGCTGATGACCCGGAAATTTACGGGCGCGTGGCAGCGATTAATGCGCTTAATGATGTGTATGCGATGGGAGGGAAACCTTTAACGGCGCTGGCAATTGTCTGTTATCCGCAAAAGGAAGATTTGGATGTCCTGAGTCAAATCCTGCGGGGCGGCCAAATGGCTATGAACGAGGCGGGGGTAGTTGTTTTGGGAGGGCATTCGATTGACGATGCTGAGATAAAGTTCGGTTATGCTGTTACGGGAGTGATTGATCCTAAAAAGGTTATAACGAATGCTGGTGCTAAGGCTGGGGATGCGCTTGTTTTAACAAAGCCCATCGGAACAGGAGCCGTCAGTACAGGGATAAAGCGCGGCATAGCCAGTGAGAGTACAGTCGAAGCCGCCATGAAAGCCATGACTACTTCGGCGGCAGCGCCTGCGGAGGCTATGCAGCGTGTGGGAGCGCATGCCTGCACGGACGTGACGGGCTTTGGCTTGCTGGGGCACGCTTATGAAATGGCGAAGGCCAGCGAGGTGACGTTAATTATAGAAGCGGAGCGAGTTCCGCTACTGCCGGATGTTTTGGACTTAATCTCGCAGGGGATGTTGACTCGTGGGGACAAGAACAATAGAGCCTATGTGGGAGATATGGTTGAGATAGAAGGCCATATTTCGGGAGAGATGCAGAGCGCGATGTTTGACCCGCAGACAGCCGGCGGTCTCTTAATCAGTCTTGAGAGAGGGAAGGCTGAAGAGTTGGTTGAAGAGCTTGAAGACGCTGTTATTGTAGGCGAGGTAAAGCCCCGTTCTGATAAGTTAATACGCGTGGTGTAGAGCGAATATAAATTTAGTTCTTTTGACCTTTGTCTTTCCTTGCGAGGGGGAGAGGCAAGAGCGACAGTGGCCTGTCGAACAGATGTCCGACAGGCCACTGTCGCTTAAGGGTTTAAGGGTGGAATATCACGGTAAAGATAAGTTTTGATTACGAGTTCTAGTGGGGGTCTCATAGACGGGCGTGCGCCTTGACGGGCCGCAAATCAGCATGTTAGACTCGCAAGCTTTTGACACGCTTAAGTTTTCTCTATCTACAATCTAAAGAGTCGCACGAAAGTTTCGTGAGGGTCTATCGAGCGCCATGATCTTGCTGGGCTTTGCCGAAAATCCTGTTCTTGTGCCGGACGGCACGATTATTCTTCACATCATAATTATCCTTGTGATGGTTTACGTCTTGAACGCGACGCTGTTTAAGCCTATCAACCGAATCTTGGAGGAGCGCGAGCGGCGCACGCGCGGGCGTTCCGGCGAGGCGAAGGGAATAATCCAGCAGGTGGAGGAGAAGATTTCCAGCTATGAGCGGGCTTTGAGAGAGGCTCGTAGCGAAGGCTACAGGTTGATGGAGCGGGAGCGCGCGGATGCTATGCGCGAGCGGCAACTCAAGGTGGACGCCGTAAGGGAAGAGGTCAGTCGCTTAGCTGAAGAAGAGAAGAGTGTGATTAGCGCTCAAACGGAAGATGCTCGTGCTGCGCTCATGCGCGATGCGGGTGAGATTGCCACTGAAATCAGCTCTCACATTCTTCATCGCCCAGTGAGCGGTTCAACTATCTCATCTATGGACACAAGAATATAAAAGCTCATGTTTTCTGCGCTGATAACATTATTGAGTCTGTTTTCTCCGGCTGAAGGCGGCGGGCCGTCGCCCTGGTGGTTGTACTATCCAGGGCTTGAAGCCTGGAAGTTCGTCAATCTTTTAATCTTCGTTCTGCTGCTTGTCTATATCTTACGCCGCCCGTTGAGCGAAGCTTTCAAGGCGCGGCGCGAAGGCATAAGGCGAGACCTGATGCGCGCTCAGGAGGAGAGAAATGCTGCGCTGGCGAAGCTGGAAGAGGTGGAAGCTCGACTAGCACGGCTTGACGAAGAGGTCACAGGCATACGCGAGCAGTCGGCCAGGGAAGCTGCGGACGAGCGCGAGCGCATACGTCAGGCGACCGAAGCCGAGATTGAGAAGCTCAGAGAGCAGTCACGACGAGAGATTGAGAGCGCGGGTAAGGCTGCGCGCCAGCAGTTGCGCGAGTTCGCGGCAGAGCAAAGCGTGCGGCTGGCGGAAGAGATAATACGTCGGGACATGCAACCCGAAGACGACGCGCGATTGATTAATCTTGAGATCGAGGAGTTGGGAGGGGCCAGGCGTTGAGCATTCAAACAGTGGCGCGGCGCTACGCAACGGCGCTGGCCGATGTCGTAACGGCGCGGGGTGACGCGCGCCAGGTACAAGAGGAACTTTCCGCATGGGAGATGATGATGAGCGCCAATCCCATGCTGATGGAAGTTTTCAGCAACCCGACTATTCCTTACGACCAGAAGCGCAAGGTTCTGACTTCACTGATTGAGCGCGCTCGCCTTCGGCCTACCACTTCCAATTTCCTACAGGTGCTCCTGAGGAATCAGCGTTTGACGGAACTCTCGGAAGTCAATCGTCGCTTCGCGCAGGTTTTGGACGAGCGTTCGGGCGTGGTCTCTGCGGAGGTGACAACTGCACGCGCCGTCCCTGAAGAGCAACAGGAAGCCCTGCGCTCAAAGCTCTCGGCTATGACGGGCAAGCAGGTGCGCCTCAGTTTCACAACCGATGAAGAGTTAATCGGAGGGCTTGTGACGCGCATAGGCTCTACCATCTACGACGGCTCCGTGCGTACGCAACTGCAACAGGTCAAAGAGAGAATGATGGGGAAAGGATGAAGAAGTTGATTCGTTGAATCAATGAATCAATCACTCTCATTGAGGTTTATATGGAACCGATAAAAGCTAACGAGATTAACGAGATTATTCGCCAGCAGATAGAGAATTTCGAGACCGGCGTGACGGTGACGGAAGTCGGCACGGTCATCAAGGTCGGCGACGGCATCGCGGAGATTCATGGCCTTGAGAAGGTTATGGCGGGCGAACTGCTTGAGTTTCCGCACGACGTTCGCGGCCTGGCCTTGAACCTGGAAGAGGACAAGGTGGGCACGGTGCTCTTCGGAGACTTTCAGAAGATAAGCGAAGGAGATCTGGTCAAGCGCACCGGGCGCATCATGGAAGTGCCCGTGGGCGATGCGCTCATAGGCCGCGTCGTGGATGCGCTCGGCAATCCTGTTGACGAACGCGGGCCTATCATGACGGAAAACTCCAACCCGGTCGAAAGAATCGCTCCCGGCGTGGTTGACCGACAGCCCGTGAAGGAGCCTTTGCAGACGGGCCTCAAGGCTATCGACTCTATGGTGCCCATCGGTCGCGGCCAGCGCGAGTTGATTATCGGAGACCGTCAGACGGGCAAAACGGCGGTCGCCGTTGATACCATCATCAACCAGAAGGGCAAAGACGTTATCTGCATCTACGTCGCCATAGGCCAGAAGGCTTCGACCGTGGCGCAGGTTGTAAAGACTCTTCAAGACTACGGTGCGATGGACTACACCATCATAGTCAAGGCGACTGCGTCCGACCCTGCGGCGATGCAGTTCCTTGCGCCTTACACGGGCGCGGCCATAGGAGAGTACTTCCGCGATTCTGGACGCCACGCGCTGACCGTCTACGATGACCTTTCGAAACAGGCTGCGGCCTATCGTGAAATCTCACTCCTGCTTCGCCGCCCGCCCGGACGCGAAGCTTATCCGGGCGACGTTTTCTACCTGCACTCGCGCCTTCTGGAGCGCGCAGCCAAGCTGGCGGACGCCAAAGGCGCAGGCTCTTTGACCAGCCTTCCTGTGATTGAGACGCAGGCGGGCGACATCTCGGCTTATATTCCTACGAACGTGATTTCGATTACGGACGGGCAGATATTCCTGGAAGCAGACCTCTTCAACTCAGGTATTCGTCCGGCCATCAACGTAGGCAACTCCGTCTCGCGCGTGGGCGGCTCCGCGCAGATTACAGCCATGAAGCAGGTGGCTGGAACTCTTCGGTTAGACCTCGCGCAGTTCAGAGAGCTTGCGGCCTTCGCGCAGTTCGGCTCTGACCTTGATAAGGCCACACGGGATCAGCTTGAGCGCGGCCAGCGCCTGACAGAGGTGCTCAAGCAGCAGCAGTACAAGCCCATGGACGTGGTCAAACAAATAGTCATCATCTGGACAGCGACCAACGGCTTCCTGGATGACATAGCCGTGGAAGACCTCAGGAAGTTTGAGTCCGGCGAGGTGGATGCGTCTACAGGCCGTGAGATTAGAACCGGCCTCCTGGACTTCCTTGAGCGGTCGCATCCGGGCCTGCTACAGGAGATACGCGATAAGAAGATACTCTACAAGAAGGACAAGGCTGGAAACTATATTTACAACATCCAGCCCAAGCTGGAGCAGGCTATAAAGGATTTCAAGGAGCGCTGGTCTGAAGAGACCCTCATCGCGCGCGGCGCGACCGCTTCGGCTGACATGACGGACACGCAGCCCGCCGCAGCCCTGCCCGCCGAAACGACCGTCGCGGGAGCATAAATTAAGTTTTCAGTTTTTAGTTTTCAGTTTTAAGCCTGGAGGCCGAACGCGCTTCCTTGCTTTTAACTGAAAACTGAAAACTGAAAACTGAAAACTGATTATGGCAAACCTTTTAGACATACGTCGCCGCATCAAGTCTGTTAAGAACACGCAGCAGATTACGCGTGCGATGAAGATGATGAGCGCGGCACGCCTTAAACGCGCGCAGGATAGAGTTGTGGCCGCCCGTCCCTTCGCCAGCAAGATGCTGGAGGTGATGGGCGACTTGGCGGCTCGCACGGACGAAGAGTTCAGGCACCCGCTCTTGAACGCTCGCGGTGACGAGCGCTACCTGCTGATTCTGATTACGGCTGACCGTGGGCTTTGCGGAGCTTTCAATACCAACCTGATTAAGGCCGCGCAGGCATTTATAAACGAGAACGCGGGCAAGCAGTTCGAGGTGCTGCCCATAGGCCGCAAGGGGCGCGATTTCTTTCGCCGCCGCAGCATGGATATTGTCAAAGAGTACATAGGACTCACCGGCAAGGGCAGCGTGGGCTTTGGAGAGGCGGTCTCGATTGCCGACGACATTATCAAACGCTTCACGGAAGACGAGACTATGGACAAGGTCTTCATCATCTACAACGAGTTCAAGTCGGTGTTGCAGCAGCGCGTTGTCATAGAGCAACTGCTGCCCGTCTCGGGCACGACCGAAAGAATAGAAGAGGACGAAGCGACGCGTGCGGTTGATATGACCGACTACATTTACGAGCAGGAGCCTGCCGAGATTTTCTCTCGCCTGCTGCCGCGCGTGGTCGAGACGCAAATCTTCCGCGCTCTGCTTGAGTCGGTCGCATCCGAGCACGGCGCTCGCATGACGGCAATGGATTCTGCGTCGAAGAATGCAGGCGAGTTGATAGCCTCTCTGACGCTCAACATGAACCGCATACGACAGGCCGCCATCACGAACGAAATCATAGAAGTCGTTTCGGGCGCGGCGGCGCTTTAACAGTCAGGCACAAGTAAAAAGAGAGAAGGCAAAAGTCTGGGAGCGCGCCGGAGCTTCTTCACTTTTGCCTTTTGTTTTGAGTGAGCGGAAGAGTTAATGGCGCGCAATGAAGAAAGGGAAGCGGCAGCTAGCAACGTAGGCTCGCGCAGAGCGTCTAGAGCTTGGCGCTACGGGCCGCTTCTCGCATGGATGGTCTTTATTTTCTTCGCTTCGACGGCGCAGCTTTCGGCTTCAAACACGTCTCGCATCATTAGACCGCTACTCATCTGGCTCTTTCCAGGTATCAGCGAAGAGAAGCTGGCCTTCGCTCATCTCATAGTGCGGAAGCTAGCGCACCTGACGGAATACGCTATCCTCGGTCTTCTTTCCGCGCGGGCCTTCGCTGGCTCTTCGCGTCACTCTTTGCGCCGTCGCTGGTTTCTCTTCTCGCTGCTGCTCGTCATAGTTTACGCACTCGCGGACGAATTTCATCAAAGCTTCATCCCGGAGCGCACAGGCTCCGTCTACGACAGCTTCATAGACATCGCCGGCGGATTAATAGCGCTCCTGCTCTTGCTCCTCCGGCGCTTCCATCGCAGGAATATTTGTGCAATAGTTTCCGGCAGAGCACGTCCTTAGCCACCGGGTCTTTTGAACCCGCAGTTCTCTTCAAACGTATAATCTTTGACGGCTGCTAGATAAGGAGATTGCAAAAAGCGTCATGGGAATCCTAGACCGCGTTAACCCCTTCCATCAATTCATAGAGGTCATAGAGTGGCTTGATGATTCAGGCAACACTATGCTCTATCGCTTCCCCGTAGCAGACCAGGAGATAAAGAACGGCGCGAAATTGACCGTGCGCGAATCGCAGGCCGCCGTCTTCGTCTTTCAAGGTCAGATTGCGGACGTTTTCCCGCCGGGCTTTTACACGATTGACGGCGGCAACACGCCCATCCTTTCAAAGTTGGGCGCGTGGAAATACGGCTTCAACTCGCCGTTTAAGGCCGAAGTCTACTTCGTCAACACGAAGCAGTTCACAGACCTCAAGTGGGGAACTATGAATCCCATCATGATGAGGGATGCTGATTTCGGCATGGTGCGGCTGCGCGCCTTCGGCATCTATTCGATTCGCGTCAAAGACCCGCGCGCCTTCATCAAGGAGATAGCTGGCACCAACGGCAAGTTCGACACCGAAGACATTGAAGGTCAGTTAAAGCGCACGCTCGTTTCCGGCTTCACAGATGCCCTGGGCGAATCGAAGATAGCCGCCCTCGACCTTGCTTCCAATTACGACGAGCTTGGCGTCTTCGGGCGCAAGAAGCTGAACGAAGAGTTCAATTCCTTCGGCCTTGAGTTGACGAAGTTCGTCATCGAGAACATAAGCCTCCCGCCGGAGGTGGAGGTGGCGATGGACAAGCGCACTTCTATGGGCGTGCTCGGAGACGCGCAGCGCTACGCGCAGTTTCAGGCGGCGGACGCCATGCGCGATGCTGCGAAGAATCCTTCGGGCGGCGCAGGCTTGGGCGCAGGTCTCGGCGCGGGCTTTGCCGTGGGCGGCGCTATGGCTAATGCCATGAGCGGCGCTATGAATCCGCAGCAACAGAGCGCGCAAGGTAGCGGCGGCGTTGCGGCGGCTTCTGCAAGCGTCAAGTGTCCACAGTGCGGCGCGGCCAACAATGCTTCATCCAAGTTCTGCAACGACTGCGGCGCGAAGATGGAAGTCGCGCCTGCGACCGTGCCTTGCGTCAAGTGCCAGGCTCCTTTGCCGCAGGGCGCGAAGTTCTGCAATCAGTGCGGAGCAAAGCAGGAGAAGCCCAAGTGCCCGAACTGTCAACATGAGGTTGCAGCCGACGCCAAGTTCTGCAACGAATGCGGCACGAAGATAGAATCAAGCGGTCAGCCGTAGGCAGAGAAGTGAATTAACAGGATAGACAGGATGAAAGAGATTGGTTCATTTCTTCATTGAATCAATGAACCGATGAATCAATGATTAAATCTCTTTCATCCTGTCCATCCTGTTTGAATCCGTCTTAAAGGTTCTTAGTCTCCCTGAATTCTAACAAGCCGGGTTGCGTCATTGGCTTCGTATGCATCCGGCCTCTACGTATCAAACGTATCTTCTACGAGCTTCTTCAGAAGAGGAGAACCACCATGCTTGGACGTTTGAAGAGACCTCGCCGCGTCGTCATTACAGGCATGGGCTGTGTGACGCCCCTTGGCATAGGGCGCGAGGCTTTCTGGGATGCGCTCGTGCGCGGCTCAAGCGGAGTGCGTCGCATAGAAAGCTTCGATGTCTCCGATTCGCCCGTTAAGATTGCTGCACAGGTGCGCGACTTTGACTGGGAAGCCGAGCTTAATCCGAAAGACCGCAAGCATGTCGCGCGCACAGTGCCCTTGGCCTTAAGGGCCGCGCGTGAAGCCTTGGCCGATGCTCAAATCCATCCAAGCGACCTCAGCCTGGAAGAGCGCAGGGAGATAGGCGTCGTTCTTGGGACGGGCGGCGGCGGGCTGGCGTTCACAGAAGCGCAGTACGAATACTGGTACATAGGCCCCAGGCACAAGGCCAGCATCTATACGATTCCCACTTCTACGCACGGCGGATTGTCCAGCGAGCTTTCAATGGCTTTCAGCCTGCGCGGCCTGTCGCACATAGTCTCAACCGGCTGCACCAGTTCCACGGATGCCATAGCCTACGCCGCCCAGCACATCGCGCTCGGTCGTCAGGAAGTGATGATAACGGGCGGCGTTGATGCGCCGCTCGCTCCGGGAATACTTGCAGGCTTCAACCTTATGACAGTCCTCACGAACGCCTGGAACGAAGAGCCTGAGCGCGCTTCTCGTCCCTTCTCGCGCGACCGCTCCGGCATAGTGTTGGGCGAAGGCGCGTGGGTCTACATTTTGGAAGAGCGCGAGCGTGCCATGGAGCGCGGCGCACGCATCTACGCGGAGATTACGGGTTACGGCGCGACCTGCGACGCCTATCATCGGGTGCGCCTGGAATCTACCGGAGAAGAGCCAGCGCGGGCCATGACGCTTGCGCTCGAAGATGCTGGGCGCACGCCGGACGATGTTGATTACGTCAACCTTCACGGCACGTCAACGCAACTCAACGACCGTATTGAAACGCAGGCCCTCAAACTGGCTTTAGGCGAGCGAGCGCACCGCACGCCCATGTCCGCCACCAAATCGCAGATAGGCCACCCGCAGGGAGCATCCGGCGCTGCCGGGTTGGGAGCAGCGCTTTGCGCCATGCACACTAACATCATTCCCCCGACCATCAACCTGGACGAGCCTGACCCGGAATGCGACCTTGATTACGTCCCCAACCAGGCGCGCGAAGCCAGCGTTACCGTTGCCCTCTGCAACTGCATAGGCTTCGGCTCAAAGAACAGCGCACTCGTGATAGAAAAACCGTAGGGGCAGAGGACTTGCCCTCTGCCCTACAAGTTATGTTTGCTCAATTCCGCCGTCGCAGCTACGAGCTAGAGCATCTGGATAAGGGCGATTACACGGACGAGGAGTACGAGGGGTGTATCGTAGAGCTTCAGCGTGTGAATCGTTATCTGGGTGACGCCAGAGCCATGCGCCGCTCCGTGCTGGCGGAGATTGAGCGCGAAGGGTTGCGCGAGTTCTCGTTGTTGGACGTAGGCGCAGGCTCAGGCGAGTTGCTGAGGATTGCCGCGCTGTGGGCCGTAGAGACCGGAAGGGAAGCTCGTCTCGTGGGGCTGGAGCTAAACGAGCGCTCGGCCCGTGCGATTATGGAAGAGTCTGAAGATTTCTCTTCCATCAGCGCTGTGCGCGGCGACGCGCTTCGGGTGCCTTTCGCTGACAACGCCTTCGATTACAGTATGTGCTCGCTCTTTACTCATCATCTTAGAGAGGCGCAGGTCGTACGCGTGCTCTCGGAGATGGCGCGTGTGGCGCGGCGGCGCATCTTCGTCATAGACCTACATCGCCACTGGCTCGCATACTATCTTTACACGACCGTGGGCCACCTCTTTCTGCATAATCGTTTGATAAGAGAGGACGGCGCTCTCTCAATCCTGAGAAGCTTTCGCCCGGCAGAGTTGCGCGAGTTGGCCGCAAGCACTCCCTTGCGGGAAATATCCGTCGAGCGCCGCTTTCCTTTTCGATTGGTCTTGAGCGCGAACGCTGGATGACTGAGTTACAGGATAGCTATGACGTGTTGATTGCGGGCGGTGGGCCTGCGGGCGCGAGCGCGGCTATTCATCTGGCTCAAGATGGCGCGCGTGTTCTTCTGGTAGAGCAGAAGCGATTCCCGCGCGAGAAGCTCTGCGGCGAATTCATCTCGCCCGAATGCATCAATCACTTCAGAAGGCTCGGCGTCCTGGAGCAAATGATTTGTGCCGGAGGCGCGCAACTGACGGAGACGGTCTTTTACTCAGAGCGCGGTCGAAAGGTTTCCGTGCCGAGCGTCTGGTTCAACGAAGAGCAAATGGGCGCTGCCCTAGGCTTGAGCCGCGCAGAGATGGATGCGCGTCTTCTTGAACGAGCGCGGCGAGCGGGCGCGCACGTTTTAGAAGATACGCACGCCCACGATTTGATAACGGAGAAGGGAATCGTGCGCGGCGTGCGTTTGAAGGAATCGAATAGCAGAGTATTAGACGCACGCTCTCTCATCACGATTGACGCCACGGGTAGAGCCTGCGCGCTTGTCAGACATATTAAAGATGAGACGGGCGCTTCGTCTTTTCGCCCCGCTCCAAACAAGCGGCGCGCGTCGCTCGTAGCCTTCAAGACGCACCTTTCGGATACACGCGCCGAAAGTGGGCATTGCGAAATCTATTTTTATCGCGGCGGCTACGGCGGCTTAAGCGCGGTCGAAAATGGTCTCAGCAATCTTTGCTTCATCGCGCGTGCGCGTGACGTGAGAGAGTGCGGGAGCGATCCCCTTCGAGTGATGCGCGAGATTGTCTGCTCGAATGAGCGCGCACGCCATACTCTTGCACAGGCTCGCGCAGCCTCCGCGTGGTTGAGCGTCTCGCTCGAAGGCTTTGGCCGCCGACGGGTTGTGCCAGCGCGCGGTCTTCTGACAGTCGGAGACGCAGCCTCCTTTATAGACCCTTTCACGGGAAGCGGCATGCTGATGGCTCTGGAGAGCGGCGAGCTAGCCGCACGCGCGATTGCGCGCCGCCTTGCAGAGCTTCGCCACGGCGAAGGCTTCGACAGTTTGGCCCGCGAATATCGCGCTCTTTATGAAGCCAGGTTCAATCGTCGCCTTCGCATCTCGGCGCTTCTTCGTCGCGCTGCCTTCGTCCCCGGCCTGGCAGCCACGGCCATCAGCCTCTTCGCCACCAGCGACCGCCTGCGCCGCCGCCTCGCGCAAGCAACCAGAAACAATGCGAAAGGCAGAATGAGAAGAATTTAATCATTTAATCATTTGTTCATTGATTCATTGATTCAATTAACAAATGAAACAATCTCTCTAATTCATCATTCTGCATTCTGTATTGCTTTTCGCTTGCCACGGTCGGTTGTTTTGCGGTACAAAGGCCAAGCGCTTGAAATCGAGACCGCAGAGAGAGAAAAGCTAAAGCTCATCTGTCGTGTCATTAATAAAGATCGTTTTCAGTTCCGCTCCCGAAATTGAAGCGCTCGGAGTCTAATCTCTAAATTTACAAGTGGTTCTTTTTGCAATTCTCTCGCATGGTCTCTGATGCTGGAGCGCGGATAGTCCGCCACACACTTACCGCGCCGCACGCGAGCGCACACGAGACTGAAGAGAGAGCTTTGCGAGCCTTCTCAAATTTTGTAATCGCTCATCCGATCTAAGGAGACTTACCATGATGCGTGTGTTCCCTACGCAATGGCTGCGAATTTCTCTTCAACTTCTTCTGTTGTTTACCGCCGTGCTCGCTTGTGCGGGCGCTGCGTACGGGCAGGCGCAGGCAAACGCCGCAGACCTGCGCGGCTTCGTGCGTGACCCACAGGGCGCAGCCGTCGCGGGCGCAACCGTCACGGCGCGCAATCCTGCCATCAACCTTGAGCGCTCTGCTACGACCGACGGCGACGGCTTTTACCAGATAATAAATCTGACGCCCGGCACCTATGAGGTGACGGTCGAAGCCGCCAACTTCAAGCGCGCCGTAGTCCCCAACGTCAAGCTGACGGTCGGACAGCGCGCAGACCTGGATATTCCTCTTGAGCTCGGCGAGTTGGGAGCAAGTGTGACAGTCACGGGCGCGACCACCGAAGTCGTTGAGACTTCGCGCACGGCTGTCGCCACGACCGTTGACCAGCAGCGCATAGACAACCTGCCGATTAACGAGCGCAACTACCTGTCTTTCGCGCTGACGACTTCGACCGTGACGCGCGATAACGGGCGACCCATAGGGCCTGCTCCTACATCCGGCTTGAACTTCGGCGGCCAGCGCGGTCGCTCCAATCTGGTGCAGGTAGACGGCGCGGACAACACAGACAACTCCGTCAACGCCGCGCGCACCACCGTCAGCCAGGAAGCTGTGCAGGAGTTTCAGGTCGTCAGCAACTCTTACGCGCCGGAGTTCGGTCGCGCTGCGGGCGGCGTGGTCAACGTTGTCACCAAAGGCGGCACGAACGAGTTTCGCGGCAACATCTTCGGCTTCCTTCGCCACAAGAGCTTTCAGGCGAACAATCCTTTCACGCCCGTTGATTTCCTGCGCGCGACTACGGGAGACGAAAAAGCTCCGTTCACGCGCGCACAATACGGCGCAACTCTGGGCGGCCCTTTCCGCCGCGACCGCACATACTTCTTCGCCTCTTTCGAGCGAAGACAGCGCAACGAATCAGGCTTCTTTACGAGCAATGTTCGAGGCGAAGGCACGCAGGCTTTGAATAGCACCGTGACCATTCCAGCCCTGCCCGCAGCCCTGGGGCCGACCGCCGCTCTTTTCCCGACGGCGCAGACCTTCGGCAACATCACTGCGGCGCAGGCTGCCTACATCAATGGGCTTCTGACGACGGCGAACGCTCTCTTCGGAAACCCTTTGACGGCGGCGCAGGGCGTGCAGGTGTTTGGCCTCGCGGTCAACTACGCGTACCTTGCATCTAGCGGCGGCTCGACTGCTTTGACGGGGACGAATCCTCTGGTGGTCGCTCCGCTCATCTCGACAGCGTTTAATCCTTCGGGGCTGACGCCGATTACTCCCGGCGTGGTGGGCCAGCGTTTTATCCTGAGCGGCACGCCTGTGCCTGTGAACACGGTTAACGCGCAGGGGCAGTTCATAGCCTTCCGCCCGCTACTTAATTTGCAGAGAATCTTTCCCGTCACCGATAGGACGAACTTCTCTTCGTTCCGTCTTGACCACAATATAAACAAGAGCAACCTGTTCACATTCCGCGTCGGCTACAACACTAGCGACCTGACGGGCATACAGGTAGAGTCGCAGAACCAGTCCTTGGGCCAGAACGATGTCTCGCGCACCGGCGCGCAGACCTTGCGCGACACTTCTGCGGTCGTGACATTGAACTCGATTCTCTCAAGCAACATGGTTAACGAAGCGCGCTTCAATTTCGGAGTGCGCCGCGCGACCTTCAAATCCCAGAACGGCGACGCCGTGGCCTTTAACATCACGGGCACAGGCTTCATAGGCCGAGAGCTTTTCTCGCCCGTCGTTCGCACGGAGACGCGCTACCAGTTCGCGGACAATCTGAACGTCATCGCCGGTAATCACACGTTCAAGATGGGCGCGGACATCAACTTCGTCAACATCCCCTCGGCTGTCTTCGAGTTGAACTTTGCGGGACTCTTTAACTTCGGCGGCCTCTCCGCCACGACCATCAACTCCGCGTTCGCGGGCGCGCCGGACTTTACGCCTACGCAGCAGTACGGGCTGGGATTCCCAAGCAGCTTCATTGAAGGCTTCGGCAATCCCGTCAGCAAACTCGGCAACAAGCCTCTGGCCTTCTTCGTGCAGGATTCATGGAAGGTCAAGCCGAACCTGACTCTCAACTACGGCCTGCGTTATGACGTAGAGTTGACGGATCAGATTCCTTCGACGCCGTTCAGAGACCCGCTTTCGGGCATCAATCTTTCTGCGGCGGACATCACTGCCGCTCAGGACGTGCTGGGCGTTCAGCAGGGCTTCCCGCGCGACAAGAACAACTGGGCACCTCGCTTCGCTCTGGCCTGGGATCCCTGGAACAACGGCAAGACGGTGATTCGCGCGGCCTACGGAATCTTCTACGACCACCCGCTTCTGGCCGTGGGCTTCAACTCAGACATCGCGGACGCGGCTCAGCAGCAGCAGGCCACGCTTCTCCAGGGAAGCCCAAACCCTACGGCGCTTCTCAACGCAGTGCAGGTCTTTCAGGGAACGGTCTGCGTTCCAGGAGCAGGAACTCCGGGCATCTGTGCGCCGGGCGCTGTGACTCCGGGTGTGGCAGTAGGAACGCAGTACCAGTTCGGACGCCAGCGCTTCAACGACCAGACCTTCCCCGGCTTCGGCTCGCTGCTGCCTTTCACGCTGCCGGTGTCCAAGGACTTCGAGTACGCCTATGCCAATCAGGCGAACTTCACAGTCGAGCGGCAGTTGACCAAGGACATGTCCCTTTCTGCGAGCTACCTTTTCGTAGGAACGCATCACCTGCCGTTGCCGATTGATGTCAACGAAGTCAGGCAAGACCTGGTGCTGGCAAACTTCCGTCGCTATGCTGGTAATAGCGCGTTCCCCACGGGGTTGGCGTCGGCGGTGCTCGCCAGTTCGCCCACTACTACCCCTCTGTTCCCGTCTACGTGCGGCTCGGCACCAGCGCTTTGCGCGCCGGGGACGCCAGCCAATACGCCCATCGCGCCGGGGACGCCTTTTACTAACCCGTTCAACCCGGCAGAAACCTTCGTCGTAATTGTTCCAGGGTTAATAGTGCAGGGGCCGCGCGGGCGTGTAGTGTTGCCGTTTGCTGTGAACTTCTTCCGCCCATCAGGCCCGAACTATTTCCTGACGGGTGCTAACGGCGTGCCGAAGGCGCTCTTCGACGCGCAGCTTGCCGGAACGCTTGCGACGCCGACCAACATCATCTCTCCTTTCGGCGATGTCAACGCGCAGAGTTCCATAGGCAATGCGAACTACAACGCGCTGAACATTGATTTGAAGAAACGCTTCTCGAACAACTTCCAGTTTTTGGCGAGCTACACCTGGTCGCATTCGATTGACGACTCTTCGGACTTACAGACGCTTCTCAAGCCGCAGAACAACCGCGACCTGCGGGCCGAGCGTTCCGAGTCGCTCTTTGACCAGCGCCATCGCTTCGTCTTCAGCGCGGTGATTATGTCGCCCCTGGAGTGGCGCGGCGCAGGCGGCTGGCGCAAAGCATTCTCGGATTTTATCCTTGCGCCCATCTTTGAAATCTCTTCGGGCCGCCCGTTCAACATCCTGAGTGGCTCTGACCAGAATCTAGACCTTCAGGGAACGAACGAGAGACCTAGCGTTGACGCCAACGGCGTGCTCTTTATTCCGCCGTTCCTATCTCAAGGCGGAAGCCTGCCGCGCAACTACGGCATCACTCACTCGTACGCTTCGTTTGACATGCGCCTGACGCGCGTCATACGCTTCGGCGAGCGCACCAACCTTGAGATAATCGCCGAAGGCTTCAACCTCTTCAATCGCTTTAACGAGGCCGCAGCATCCCCCTTCTTCCAGGATGTCAACGCCTTCAACCAGAGAGCCTCCAACGGTCGTTACTACAGCCGCCCGACGGCCAGCTTCGACCCGCGACAATTCCAGTTCGGCCTCAAGCTGAACTTTTAACTTGCAGGACATTTTCTGAAAGCGACAGGCTGCCCGAAACTGAAAATCGGCGGCCTGTTGCTTTCAATAGAACACTTGGGAAGAGGACATGAAAAAAGAACTCGCAAGCTTTATAAGACCGCTCCTGGCACTTTCAATTATCTTTTCTTTCTCTCTTGCTATGGCTCAAACAAATGTGGAGACGCTGAAGCCGCCCGTGGCTAAAAAGATTCCTAAGGAGGACACTACGAACGGCGACAAGCGTGTAGATAACTATTTCTGGCTGCGCGAGAAAACGAACGCGGAAGTCATTAAGTATCTGGAGGCGGAGAACGCTTACGCGGCTGCTTTCATGAAGCCGACCGAGGGCTTGCAGCAGACGCTCTACAAGGAGATGGTGGGGCATCTGAAGGAGACAGATGTTAACGTCCCCTATCGTGAGGGCAACTACTTTTATTACTCGCGCACGGAGAAGGGGAAGCAGTACTCCATCTATTGCCGCAAGCGCGAGAGGCTGACAGCGCCCGAAGAGGTTGTGCTGGATTTAAATGAGCTTGCCAAAGGCCACAAGTATCTGGGACTCGGAGCGTACGTCGTGAGCGATGACGGGAATCTTCTGGCTTACACTACGGACACGACCGGCTATCGTCAATACACTCTACAGGTCAAAGACCTCCGCACGGGCCAGCTTGCTCCCGAGAAGATAGAGAGAGTCGGCAACGTCGCCTGGGCCACGGATAACCGTACGCTCTTTTACACGACCGAAGACGCCGTCACCAAACGACGCGACAAATTTTATCGTCACGTTCTGGGCACGGACAAAAGCGAGTTGCTCTTTGATGAAAAGGATGAGCTTTACGATATAACCGCGCGGCGCTCGCGCGACAAACAGTTTGTTCTTTTGACCAGCGAGAGCAAGCTGACCTCCGAAGTTCGCTACATCCCAAGCGCACGCCCCAACGATGAGTTGAAAGTGATAGAGCCTAGAGCGGGCGAGCATAAATACTTCGTAGATCATCGCAACGACCTCTTCTACATCCGTACGAACGAGGGCGGCAAGAACTATCGAATCGTGATCGCGCCCGACAGCCAGCCGCAAAAGAAGAACTGGAAAGAGTTCATGGCGCATCGCCCTGCTGTGAAGCTGGACGCCATTGACCTCTTCGCCAACTACCTGGTCGTCTCCGAATACGAGAAGGGGCTTGAGCAACTTGAGATTATAGACCTGCGCGCCGGCGGGAAACGTCATCGCATAGAGTTTTCCGAACCCGTCTACAGCACCTTCCTCAGCAACAACCGCGAGTTCAACACAAACACTCTGCGCTTTAATTATCAATCGCTGGTAACGCCCAACTCCACCTTCGATTACGACATGGCAACACGCGAGCGCAAGCTCTTGAAGCAGACGGAAGTGCCTGGCTACGACGCCGCTCTCTACACCTCCGAGCGTGTCTTCGCCACGGCCTCGGACGGCACGCGCATTCCCATCTCCATCGTCTACAAAAAAGGCTTGAAGATGGACGGCAAGAATCCTCTGCTGCTCTACGGCTACGGCTCTTACGGCATCTCCATGACGCCCAACTTCTCTTCCAACCGCCT
This sequence comes from Pyrinomonadaceae bacterium, assembly GCA_014534425.1. Classification (GTDB taxonomy): domain Bacteria; phylum Acidobacteriota; class Blastocatellia; order Pyrinomonadales; family Pyrinomonadaceae; genus JACVRN01. The sequence goes on along the minus strand of JACVRN010000002.1, from coordinate 63,382 downwards.
GAGCCTGCTTGATCGCGGAGTCATCTACGCCATCGCGCACATACGCGGCGGCGGAGAGATGGGCGAAGACTGGCGCGAGCAAGGTCGCATGATGTTCAAGAAGAACACCTTCACCGACTTCATCAGTTCAGCCGAATATCTCATCAAACAGAACTACACAAACAGCCAGCGACTTGTCATACAGGGCGGAAGCGCTGGCGGGCTTCTCGTCGGCGCGGTCGTCAACATGCGCCCTGACCTCTTCAAAGCCGTCATCGCGCAAGTCCCCTTCGTAGATGTCATCAACACCATGCTCGACGCTACATTGCCACTGACCACCAGCGAATATCTAGAATGGGGCAATCCGAACGAGCCGAAAGCCTACGCCTACATCAAATCCTACTCGCCCTACGACAACATCAAGGCGCAAGCTTACCCTGCCATGCTCATACGCGTCTCTCTTAACGACAGCCAGGTGCCGTACTGGGAAGGCGCAAAGTTCGCCGCCAAACTCCGCGCCATGAAAACCGACAACAACCCGCTCCTCCTGAAAACCACCATGGGCGCAGGCCATGGCGGAGCCTCAGGCCGCTACGACGCCCTCAAAGATATAGCCTTCGACTACGCCTTCATGCTCACCCAAATGGGCATCAACCAGTAGAAAGGTTAAGAAGGAAAGATTAACCCTCCAGCAAAAGAGAAATGACCGGAGTTGCCTGATTGAGCATCCCCGGTCATTTCTCTTTTATCCTGCGTTCCGGTTGAATAAGTTGCTATGCTCCTCGTGTAAGGAACAATTTAATTACAAATCTTCCGGTCTTAGACCTGTACTCTTTGCAATACGGGCAAGCATCTTAGGGCCAATCTCTTCTTTATCATGAAAGGCGAATACTACGTCAGCCCAGCCGGGACGTGAGAGGATTTTATGAGAGCTAGATTCACGTTTAATATTCTATCCAATACGGAGAAGAGCAGCGAGGGCACGCTTTGCTTTAACAGATGACCACTGACTCATGCCGCAGCAAAAGAGATGTTCACAAATTCGTGAGCGCTCTCCCCGTGTTCAAGTCGGTCTGCGAGCACCCGCAACGCTAAAGCCTGAGCTTTAGCAATAGCTTCATCAGAGGATTGACCATAGGCTAAGACGCCTGGCATCTCTAAAACTTCCGCGAGCCATCGGCCATCATCTTCTTGCTCATATTCAACTGTAAAAGTCATAGCCAGCACCTCAACATCATCCTATCACAAGAAGCAAAGGCGATGTAGCATAACGCTCGAATCAACCGGACGCTGACGAACAGCACACAAGCCGCAACGTTGAAGACGAGTATGAAAGGATTGCTGTCCCGCCCTACGGTTGAATGAGTAGTTATACGGCTCGCCTGGAGATTGGATGGTCTTCATTGAGTTGTAGCAGATCCCATAGATTTCCATACAAATCTTCAAAGACAGCTACCATTCCATAACTCTCTTTTTTAGGCTCTCTCACAAACTTTATTTCCCTGGAGACCATTTCATTGTAATCTCGCCAAAAATCATCTGTGTTAAGAAATAGAAATACTCTCCCGCCCGACTGGTTGCCGATGAAAGGTTCCTGTTCAGGTTTCGAGGCTTTGGCTAGTAACAATGTAGTTCCAATTGAGCCTGGAGGAGAAACCACTACCCATCGCTTATCCTGCTCCGGCTGATAAGTATCTTCAACTAATGTGAAATGGAGTTTCTTAGTATAAAATTCTATTGCCTCATCATAATCTCTAACGACCAGCGCTATGTGTACAATCGATTGTCTCATCCCATCACCTATTCGCTAAGAAAAAGTCGCTGTAACGCCAGAATTAACGCGGGGGGAAATATTTAACCAGACATTCAGGCCCTGCGTATGAAAGCCGCTCAATTTCCGCTCGCGTTGAATGAGCTATTAAGTATAGCCTTTGTCTGTGAAGATGGTGGGGTGATTTTCTTTTATGGCCCAGTCGGGAAGCGAAGCTCTTTATTTTCGATGCGAGTTGGTATAGTCTGTGAACCACGCTCGCTTTTTGTATTCACTATAAATTTCTAATGCGGAAATCCTTGAAGGCTTGACCTCTAAGCTTGAGGAATAGAATGAAAACGGCGAATGAGTATCTGAACAGAGTTGTGAAATCAATCAAATCGGTCGGCCTTGCACTGCTTGCCTGTGTAATTCTAATCCTTTTGACTCCACAGATGAGTTCGGCTTACGACAACGACACGCATTTCTGGCTAACATATTATCTTTCCGTTAAGGCAGGCTATACGAACATTGAAGCTACACAGATTGCGAGCGCGAATGTCGGCGTGGATTTTGATAAAGATACAGAGCCGCTAATTCCGCGTTTTGATAGCTGGAAAGATTGGCTTCATGCATTGTCTCACTGGCAACGTATAAGAATTCAGCTTCACGCGCTGCCGCTAACGGCTGAGTTTTTTAATAGTGAATGGTGGAATCCTACCAAACGTGAAATTAATGATGACAAACTGAAGAAGCTGATAGATGCGCGTAAAAGTGAGCTTTGGAAAGAGACTTTAAGTGAGAGGAAAAACCCTGGCGTATTCTTGCACTACTTACAAGACACCTACGCGCATAGAGGCTTTACTTCATACATCGGTCATGCGGGATATTACTACGTTGATTTTCTTGATAGCGACAGGGATAACGCCAAACTAATGGCACTTAAAACTTTCAAGTACCTGATTGTTTTCCGCAAGGCTCTGTCAACCGGAAAAGAATCTCAAAATCTTCCGAACCCCGAAACTATCGAAATTGAAGACTTGCTTTCAACGGAAGCAGCAGTTCAGATAAAGAATGAGATAAATAATGCTGTAGACGAATTTTGTAAAGTAAATCCTTCGGCGGGCGTCAGGCCAAATATTCTGGTAGAAGATTGGGAAAACTTAGACGAAGAAACTAAACTCAACTTCAAAAAGCCTCCTGCAATTTACGCCTGTTCGCTGTTACATATTAAAAATAATGGCCCGGCACCGGATTCCAGTAAAGCACGCGCGAAGGTCAAAGAGCTTTTGAACCTTGAGGAGCATGCATTGCCGCACATCTGGCTTTATAACTTTAACAGCGCAGGTAAATCCACAAAAAGATACGCTGAAAAGGCGCTGGTTTATGTTCCGTACAAATCTCCTAAAAAAATATTCACCGCTAATGATGAGACAAAAAATACTGAGAAGCGTACGATTAAAGTTAATTCAAAAAAACAATGCCTGTCGTTTAGCTTAGAGGCCATGAATACTGACCCATTCAACTGCAAGTAAACATCCTTCAAAGCGGCTTTTGAGGCATCAGGCGATTCATGGCCTTGCCATTTTCTTCGTCAGGTCTTCTATAAACTTTTGTTCGATAGATTTTCCGCCGAGCCTTTCGGCTTCTTTAATCTTATCCCAGGCCCCTTTGTAATCCTGCTTGAAGAATAAGGACACTGCCCAATTAAAGTAGATGCGATCATAGGATGATTCTAGGCGACTTGCACGCTCAAATAATTCTAAGGACTTGTCGAGATACTTTTCCCTTTCCGTCTTGTTCTTTGTGCCTTTCGTGGCCCAAAACTGATACATAAAGCCAAAGTCATTGAGCAAGCGTCCGTTATCAGGGGCAAGACCTGTTGCTTTTAGGAAATACTTTTCCGATTCGGTAAACTTCCCTTGATAGGCAAGGGCTGCGCCGAATCCTCCGAACACTTCCGCTCTATCCGGCGTCAATAACCATGCCTGATTAAAGCGCTTCATAGCCATGCGCCAATCATTCCTGGCAAGGTAAGCGAAGCCTCTTCGCATAGCATCATCGGACGCAGCCTCTCGACTACTGAACTGCTTAACCATAAACTCTACAAACTCTTCATCAGCTTTTACCAGTTCAGGCGGCTTCGGCTTCCCGCCATACATTGGCTGCTCATTCAATTCCTGAGCATTCGAAAAACACGTTGCTGTTAAGATAAGAACGGCAATTAGAACCGGTTTGCACATCTAATAAACTCCAAAGAACGCCAGCGCATGAATTAACCCGCGCGCGGCGAATTGCAACTACTGTTGCGCGCCACTTGTAGGCTTGGGCGAAGTTGCGCTGTCTTTCGCAGCCCCGTTGGCCCAGGCGAGGCCGTCCGGCCCCTGGCCCGCTTCTATGCTTGCCGCAATCTCAAGCTTCGAGAGGTCAACGACCATGACCTTGTTGGCCTGTATGGCGGCGACGAAGGCGCGCGTCCCGTCGGGCGCTACAAGGATGCCCACGGGAGCGCCTTCTACTTTCAGGCGCTTGATTTCTTTGCGCGTGGCCGCGTCCAAAACAATCAGTTCGCTAGCCTTAGGGTCAGAGACTAGGACGCGCTTGCCGTCGGGCGCGAACTTGAGGCGTATGGGGACTTCGCCGACCTTGATTGTCTCTTTGACCTTGTTGGTGCCTGTGTCGATGATGGAGATTTGACCGTCGCCGTTTTGTCCTACCCAGACTTCACGGCCATCCGGCGAGACATCTATGCCTTCGGGTTGTTTGCCCACCTGAATCTGCGTCACCTGCTGCGGAACGGGCAGAGTGAAATCAATCTGTGTGACTGTGTCGGAGACTATGTTGGCGGTGTAAGCGCGGCGACCGTCCGGCGTAACAACCAGCATGTGCGTGATTGATTGGCCCGTGCCCATAATCCAATCAACGCGATCCTGCGCGGGGTCGTAGCGCGCAATGACGCGGTTGACTTCCGCCGTGAAGTAAACTTTGCCGTTCGCCAAAACTATTCCATGAGGACGAAGGAGCGGCCCCAACTCCAAACGCTTTATCTCTCTTCTCGCAGAGATGTCTATGATGGAGATTGAATTGCCCACCTTCTGCTGCGTCCCGTAGTTCGCTACATAAGCTATGCGACCGTCCGCGCTTGCCACGACTTCGTGCGGCCCCTCGCCGGTAGCAACTTTCCCAAGCACGCGCAACGTCACAGGGTCAACAATCGCCAGCGTGTTCTCCGCCTTATTGAGAATCAAAAGCGCAGAGCCTGTGGCCGCCTGAGACGCGGTCGTTTGAAGAGGAAAGGCTCGAACGAGCGCAGGCACGGCAACCAGCGCGACGGCTACAACAAGTCTTACAATAATTCGTATACTCATATCCATTCTCCATTCGATTTCAGATAGACCGCAACGCACGAAATGATTTGGGGCGTAGATACGCAAGATTGTAGGTTAAGGTTTCAAGGGATTGATTCATTGATTCATTGAATCAATGAATCAATCCCTTTTTATCTTGTCTATCCTGTCCATCCCTGTTAATTTCTTCTTCCTCTCCCAGTCAGCATTTTGAAGCAAACCAAACGCATCGCTTTTGGCATCGCACGGGAAGCTTTTCAGGGCCTTCTGCCGGTCTTCTCCCTGTCGGGCTGGCGCTCAGCCTTCTGAACATGAAAGAATAGGTGACGTATGACGGGTAACTTAAAGCGCGCGATTGCGGTCAGCCTTCTTATCTTTTCATCTGTCGTTGTAGCCGTGGCGCAGTCGGGTTCCGTGCGCCCGCGACGTGTGAACCCGCCGCAGTCTTCTTCGGCGCAGACAAGTGATGCGGGCAACTCTTCTTCCGGTGATGCTGGCCCCAGAATCGGCAGCACTAACAGCCGCCCTTCATCAAACATCAATACCTCTGGCTCTTCCAACAGTGGCGGCGATACCTCTCGCGCCTTTTCGCTCTTTCAGCAGAAGCAGTACGCTCAGGCCGCGCGCGAGGCCAAGCGGGTCGCGGCGAATGACCCGAACAATGCCGAGGCGTGGAAGATTGCGGGCTTCTCCGAGATGAACCTGAAGCAGTACGCAGAGGCTTCAATCGACCTCAGGCGTGCGCTGGAACTTCAGCGCAAAGATGGCAAGGAGGACACGAACACTGCGGACGCTCTGGCGCAGGCGCTCGTCTTCACGGAAAAGTTTGAAGAGGCGCTGCCCCTGCTCGTTGCCGCGACGACTCGCAAGGGAGCGCAGCCGGACGCGGCCATGCTCTATTATCGCGGCCTGTCGGAATATCAAACCAACAAGAAGGCGGACGCCGAGCGCTCTTTCTCGGCTGCGGTCAAAGCCAATCCGAAGGACGCACGCGCGCTCTATTACCTGGGCCAGATAGCTTTCGAGCGCAACGACATGGATGCCGCGATTGCAGCGCTTAACCGCGCCACTCTCAACGACGCGCAGATAGCTTCGGCATGGCAGCTTTTGACCATAGCCTACTTGCGACGCGCTGGCGCGGCTACCGTCAAAGCGCGTGGCGACGCCGATTATCTGAACGCAGTGCGCGCGGGCGAAAGCCTTGTGCGCGCTCGCTCCGACGCGGCCACGAACACGCTCTTGGGTCAAGCCCTCATAGGCGCTGGACAATTGCCGCGCGCCGCAACCGTGCTTGAGCGCGCAGCCGCCGACAAGGATGCCAAAGGCCCAACCTTCTACCTTCTGGGCTTTGCTTACTCGCGCGCCAAAAATTATCCGAAGGCCATCGCGGCCCTTGAGCGCGCGGCGCAGCTTGCGCCCGACGACGCCAACATTTATAGAGAGCTTGGCTACGCCTACGAAATCTCCAAGCAGTATCCGAAAGCGCTCGAAGCCTACCAGAAGGGCGCACAGCTAGCGCCCGACGACGAGTACTTCAAAGAATCGGTCGCACGCTTAAAGCAGTGATGAGTAACGAGCAAGAAAAGCCATCAGCAGTCAGCTATCAACCGTCAGCAAAAGCAAGCTCTTCTTCTTGCTGATAGCTGATTGCTGATGGCTGTCTGCTTCTTGCTCGTCACTCATCACTTGTCACTGCTTTTAAGCTGCTGTAGCATCCCTTGCTATGAAGAACCCGATTCTCTTTAGCCTTCGCGCGCGGCGCGTGATCGCGGCCACTGTTTTAGTCATCGCCGCCAGCTTTATCTTTTCACAGTTTGTGACGGCTGCTTCGTGGAACGGCATAGAGCCTCTGAAGTCCAAGCGCGCGGATGTCGAGCGCATCCTGGGAAAGCCAATCACAGACCAGCCGGGCAACAACGGAACTCTTCGATTCAACGTCGCGGGCGGTGTCGTCACCGTTGTTTTCGTTGACGCGCGCTTCGTTGCGACCAAAAAGCTACAGCCCGAACTTGAAGGCACAGTCCGACAGGTAGTGCTACAGCACACGAACTCCAACGACACGCCCGAATCGCTCAACATCGCCAGCAACGACAGGTTCGAGCGACAGGACGGGGCGAACGGCGTCACCATCTTCCGCAACCTGAAGGACGGCATAGCCTACACCTTCATAAGCGGCAAGCTGAAGCACACCTACTTCACTCCTTCTCAGGAAGAGTGGACGAAAGCGCAAAAGTAATCAGTTTTCAGCAAGACTCGACTTGCTTTTATCTGAAAACTGATTACCGAAAACCGTTCTTATGCTGTACCGCAACCTTCTGGCAAAGGCGCTGGAGAGTCGGCGCGAGGAGTTCTTGCGCTTTGATAAAAGCTGGCGCGAGAGTGTGACGGATTACTGCGAGCGCCTGCGCGGGCTTTCCGGCCTTTCGTCGGAAGAGGTGCGGGCCAGGGCAGAGCTTGCGCGCATCTCTTCCGGCGCGCTTCCTTCTACGGAGTTGGATAGCGCAGGCTCTATGGTTGTGCCCTTCGGCAAGAGTTGGGCGACACATGAAGAGGCGCGCGGGTGGGCTATGGACGCTCTGGCTTCGCGCGTGACGTTCGCTGCGGACGGTAGCCAGTTGACGCCCGGCAAAGAGCTTTCGCTTCCCGTAGCCGTCGTGCAGGTGGCGTGGTTCGAGAATCCTCACTCGCGCGAGCACTCGTACGAGAAGCAGGCGCGCTCTGAAATAGTCTCGCCGGAAGAGCTTCTTTCCGGCGCGGACGAGCGCATCAAAGCCGACACCGTCGTTGACCTTCATCGCTTCCGGCTTGAGATTGAAGAGACCGCGAGGTTCCTTGAAAAGAAGCGCGGCTGGGAGGAGCGTAAAGAGCGAACTCCCGTGGCCTTTCTGGACGGCACGCTGCTCATCTCGATTGCGCTTCCACGCACCAGGATTCAGGATGCTTACGTTAACTCGCTGGTTCGTCTGGTGAACCTCTCGCGCGAGATGCGCGTTCCGCTAGTGGGCTTCATTGACCAATCTTACGCGCGCGACCTTGTGCGGCTGCTGGACGTGTTGAAGGGGCGCTCGTCGTCTCAACAGGAGCGGCAGAATCTTTCCATCTACGACGCGCAGTTTCTTCATGCCGAAGTCGCGGGCGCGCCGCCCATACTTGAGCGATGGGGGACGCGCACTAGCTTCTGTTACTCTCTGCGCGAAGGCTTTGAAGATGAAAGCGGCAAGCCCCTGATTGGATTTACTTACTTGCAGACGACCGGCGAAGGGCTGCCCGCTCGGCTGGACGTGCCCGCGTGGGTTTACGAGGCGGGCTTGCTAGATGATGTCGTCGACGCCGTGCGCGCAGAGTGCATAGTGGGCTTAGGCTATCCTTACGCTATAGAGACGGCTGATGCCGCCGCAGTCATCTCGCAGCGCGAGCGCGCGGAATTCTTGCGCGTCGTACAGGAGTTCGCCGACCGCGAGCGCCTAACCTTCGGCCTCTCCCGCAAAAGCACCAGCAAGGTTAGAAGAAGATAGAGGTCAGAGATTAGTAATTGTCTTTCTTTTAACTAGCCTCTATGATAGCTGTTGTCTCCCATCAAGCGCCGCACCTCTAACCGGAACGGAGAAGCCCACTTTCAGATGAGTAGCGAAACAGGCAAGACGAAAGAGCAGCAGGAGCAGGGAGGCGATGGCATGCCTGTGTGTCCCGCTTGCGGAGCGGAGGCGCGTCGAAGGAGCGCACGGTTCTGCTCTACGTGCGGGCGCTCTCTGGAAGAACAGTACAGACCTGCGGACGCCCTGCGCGCCTCTTATCATTTACATCGCCCGGCGAGCGGGCGAGGTGCCAGTCAGAGAGGCGAGCGACCCCGCTTGCCGCCGTCTTCAAAGAAACGTCCTATGTCGACTATGCTTCCCAGTGTTAATAGAAACGGCGCTTCGACTACGGCGCTGGCCTTTACTACCTACGCGCTCGTTCCCTTTCTGGGAATCCTTTTCGTCCCCGGCGCTGTGCTGGTGGGAATCGCAGGGCTAATCTATTCATACCGCTCGCCGCACAAGGGCGGACGGCGCGCTTCCTTAGCCTCCGTCTTCCTGGGGCTGTTGATACTCGGCGTGCAGTTGCTCCTGTGGTGGATTATCATCAAAGTGCCGGAATGGTCTAACCCCGGAACCGGAGACTTTTAGCGATAACCGTTTATGGTTAAGATTGCGAAGATAGTCAAATCCAACTCGCACGTCGATTACATAGGGCGTGTGATTGACCGCCTGGATGCTGGCGAAAGCCCTGGGCCGGATGATTACGGCTTCGCGCAGTTTGTCTCCATTCCCCTGGACGGAGAGCTTGATGTCATAGGCGTAGTTTACAATTCGCTTCTGGCTAATCCTGAGTACGGAAATTACGGCCCCAGGTTGTCGCCCCCGTCCGACCTCTCCATCCTCAGCCCGGATTATTTGAACGAGCAGGGGTTGTTGATAGGGATACTTCTCTTAGGCTGGCGCGACCCCTTGAAGCAGGCGTTTCATCACGCAGTCCCGCGCCGCGTGATTCCCGTCAACCAGGAGGTCTATCGCCTGCCGGACGAGGACGTGCAGGGCTTTCACAAGGACGCGCACGAGCGCATACAGCTACATTACTACTCGCAGGTCGTGGCCCACGCAGGCCCTTTCAGCGTGCCCCTGATTGAAGCCATCATAGAGCAACTTGAGCCGCACGCCGCGCCGGAAGAGCGGCAACGACTGTGCGTGCTAAAACAGACGCTCATCTGGCAACGAACGGTCGGCCAAATGCGTCTCTAGTTCTAGATTCCCGCGCGAAATTCAGTTCTGCTATTTAGAGGGGAGATTTGAATCAATGAATAAGACCATCAGATTAATCTGGATGGGCGCGCTCGTTCTAGCTTTGGCGAGCGTGACTGCACAGGCACAGCGCACGCGCTCGGTTCAAACCAGCGACGGGCCGAACGCAAACAACAACACCACACCGCCGCCCGCAGCGCCGCAAACCATCACCGTGAAATACGAAGGCGGAGTCTTCGGCTATAACAAGAAGATGGACGGCACCATAAACTTCGACGACGCCAACAACCGCCTGCTCTTTCGCAACAAGAACCAGCAAGAGATATTCTCCATTCCCTATAACTCGGTCGTCTCGGCCTTCGCCGACGTTAAATCGAAAAGGCCCATCGCGGCGGACGTGCTCGGGCGCGTAAGCCTTGTGACGATGCCAGCGCTTCTGATAAAGAAGAAGTTCCGTTATCTGACTTTGCAGTACAATGACCCGGACACACAGTTGAGCGGCACGACCAGCTTCAAGATGGAGAACGCGGACATACTGGCTTCGGCCCTCTACACGCTGGCGCAGAAGGCCAGCCTCAAGCAGCGCGGCGACGTTTACGTCAAGCAGCGCAAAGACGAGTCAACGAGCCAGAAGACCTCGCCGTAAGTAAGAATCGAAAACCTGTCACACAGTTTGAAGGCGCGACCCATCTCTCCCCGTCGCGCCTCTTTCATTTAAGCCAGCAGGTCTTCGGCCTCTGTGCTTGCAATGCCGCAGCCGCTCGTGTTAGCTTTACCGCTCTTTTTCGTATGACACTCCTCTAAAGTGTCACATTATGGCAGAGGATTCACCCCGGCCTCCTCTAAAATCAACTTCGCATGTGTTCAGCTTGACCTCACGAATGTTCGCTACTTGAGCTTCTCATTCTTTCAGTCAAGCCCACTGCCCATAACTCGAATTTAGGAGAAGCAAATGAAACGAATTATCCCCTTATTGTTGCTCGTACTGCTCGCGGCGTCCGCAGCCTTCGCGCAGGAGCAGAAGACCGAACCCTCAACCGATACTGCCAGCGCGTCGGCGATTAAGCCCACGCAGTCCGCGCCGTCCGACCCGTTCGAAGCGCAGCTAATCCCCCGCAACGCCAAAATCTTTATAGGCCAGTTCATAGCCGAGAGCGACAAGTCCACAGGCTTTGAAACCTATCTGGCCGCAGCCATTCGCAAGAAGCAGGTGCCCGTGATTATGGTCACTGACCGCTCGCAGGCCGACTTTGAAATAAGCGGCTCGGCTGATAAGAAGGGCGCTGGCTGGGCCAAGAAAGTTTTCCTTGGCGACTGGCGCTCGACCACGTCCGCCTCGATTCAGGTCGTCAATCTTAAAACAGGAGTCGTCGCTTACGCAGACGCTTCTCACAGATATTCTGCCAATCGCGGCATGCGTTCGTCGGCAGAGAAATTGGCGAAGTACCTGAAGCGTAAGATTGAGGATGATGAGAAGAAGATGCTGAAGCGCCCTGCGACTTCGACTGCAAGAAGCGAATAAGATTTGCAGAGAGAGCAAGTGCAAAGGAGCCTGCGCTTAATTCATTTCGAGCGCAGGCTCACTTTTATTCTAGCTATTGCTCCGGCGCAGGTCTTCTTTGCGCGCGGCCAACTTTAATCAGGCGTCGGCCCTGCAAGCGATAGGTCTGAGTGTCTATGTACTTGGGACAGCAAGCGCCTGTGCCCGGCGCTTCCGGCGCGTAGCGCTCGACTACCAGTTGTCCGCCCTTGATGTCCACCTGCGAGATGCCGCCGAAGGCGCGGTCTCCCTGCTCCAGCCTGACTAATTCTACTAGACGACCGCGCTGCATGGTGTAGATGTAGCCTTCCGAGAGTCGCCCCGTCCCACCCGTCGCGCAGTAAGAGGTGACGACCGCCTCTTCGCGCCCGTCTCCCGTCAGGTCGCCGTAAATAATCTGCGTGATAGAGAAGTACAACTCGTCGCCCTGTCGCTTGCGCTCGTACCTGCCACCGCGAACGCGTATAACCCTTCTCTCGTAAGGGCACGTAGGGCGATACGTGAAGTTCTGGAAATCAATCTTCCGAATATCACCCTTGTCACCTTGCGCGTACACGGAAAACTGAGCGCCGAAAGCAGCTATGACGAGTAAGAGAGAGAAGCTAAAAAGTTTTGTGTTTGGCAATAGCCTGTTCATGCCTTCCTTTCAGATGCTTGAAGCAATGCGTATCAATGCTCTCGCTGTACACCTTCGGGCAACTCGCCCTGGTAAATCTCCGCGCCTTTGCTTATGAACTCCGCGGCCTTCTCTTTCATGCCCGCATTCAACGCGGCCTCTTCGTCCATGCCTTGCTCTGCGGCGTACTCTCTGACCTCCTGCGTGATTTTCATGGAGCAGAAGTGCGGGCCGCACATGGAGCAGAAGTGAGCGAGCTTTGCGCCCTCCTGCGGCAGGGTCTCATCGTGATACTCGCGCGCAACTTCCGGGTCTAGAGAAAGATTGAACTGGTCTTCCCATCGAAATTCAAAGCGGGCTTTGGAGAGAGCATTGTCCCTGAACTGTGCGCCCGGATGACCTTTGGCAAGGTCAGCCGCGTGCGCGGCTATCTTGTAAGCTATGACGCCGTCCTTAACATCCTTTTTATTCGGCAGACCCAAGTGCTCTTTGGGCGTCACGTAGCAGAGCATAGCGGTTCCGAACCAGCCTATCATAGCCGCGCCTATGGCGGAGGTGATGTGGTCGTAGCCAGGCGCAATGTCTGTCGCAAGCGGCCCCAAAGTGTAGAAGGGCGCTTCCTGACAGATTTCAAGCTGCCTGTCCACATTCTCTTTGACAAGGTGCATGGGCACATGGCCCGGCCCTTCAATCATCACCTGACAATCATACTCCCAGGCTATCTTTGTTAACTCGCCTAGCGTCTCAAGCTCTGCGAACTGCGCTTCGTCGTTGGCGTCCGCGATTGAGCCTGGGCGCAGGCCGTCACCAAGAGAGAAAGCCACATCATAAGCCGCCATAACCTCGCAGATTTCCCGAAAGCGAGTGTAGAGAAAACTCTCTTCGTGATGAGCCAAACACCACTTTGCCATGATGGAGCCGCCGCGACTGACTATTCCGGTCGTACGTCGCGCGGTCAAAGGAATATAAGGCAATCGCACACCGGCGTGAATCGTAAAGTAATCCACGCCCTGCTCCGCCTGCTCGATTAAAGTGTCGCGGTAGATTTCCCATGTCAGTTCTTCCGCCTTGCCTCCGACTTTTTCTAGCGCCTGATAAATCGGCACGGTTCCGACGGGGACGGGCGAGTTTCTCAAAATCCACTCGCGCGTGGCGTGAATGTTCTTGCCCGTGGACAAATCCATCACGGTGTCCGCGCCCCACTTCGTAGCCCAACGCATCTTCTCGACTTCTTCTTCGATTGAAGAGGCTACCGCAGAGTTACCGATGTTGGCGTTGATTTTGACCAGGAAGTTTCGACCGATAATCATAGGCTCGGTTTCCGGGTGATTGATGTTCGCGGGGATAATCGCGCGCCCCCGCGCAACTTCATCGCGCACAAATTCGGGCGTCACGTATTTGGGAATCGAAGCGTTGAAGCTCTCGCCACGATGTTGATGAAAGAGCGAGCTTCGGTCTTCCTTAGAGAAAGCTTCGAGCGCCCGTTCGCGCCCCATATTCTCGCGTACGCTCACGAACTCCATCTCAGGTGTGATAATGCCCCGTCGCGCGTAATGCATCTGCGTGACGCGATGACCAGGCTTTGCTCTAAGCGGCGCACGCCTGAGACCCGGAAACTCTTCCAATCGCCCGCGCTCCTTCACGCGCGCAAACTCTTTCGCGCCGCGCGTCAGATAGCCGTTGTCCTCGGGCTTCACGATGCGACCTTCATACTCTTCCACGTCGCCGCGAGCAATAATCCATTCGCGGCGGAGCGCAGGCAGCCCTGCGCGTATATCGCAACTGACAGCAGGATCATCCCACGGGCCGCTCGTGTCATAGACGCGAACTTCGCTATTTTCTTCAACCGTGCCGTCGAAATTTCTGGTCGCGTGGAGCGAGATTTCGCGGAAGGGAACGCGCACGCCCTTCTGATTTCCACTGATATAAATCTTTCTGGAGTTCGGAAGCTTCACCTCGTCGCTCAGCTTCTCTGTTGTCTCTTTCAATGTGCTCATAGAATTCAAAACTTTCTGGCCCTTAAAACCTTCAGGCCCGAAAAAGAAAAGACCGTTCCACCTGAAAAGAAAGATGAAACGGCCCTTCCCGTTGTTTCTCCCTTCGGCGGTACTAACCGCATCAGGTTCAAGGGGTCTCACTCTCGCTGTAGTGACTCTCAGCCTCCCGTTTGAGGCTCCCCCGAAAACTTATCGAATTATCAAAATATGAATGCTCTCGATTTACGACTTCAGATTCTAATCCTTTTGAAGAAATAAATCATCAACCGGCATCCTCCAGCCGGGCAGCGCAGGCTCCGCATCAGCCATTTCGCCGCGCCTGAAAATTCTTGGGTGCTGCGGGTCGCTCGCATGAAAGGCGCGAACCACATCAGGCCCGCGCAAAAGGTCAACGTCCCAGACTACCTGTGTGCCTGCCGCGAAATAATCTGCGCGCTTCGCAGCCATCTTCTTTTCCATCTTCGGCCCGTAATCGCCTTCACTTCTCACTTCAACCGCAAACACGGGCGCACCCTCAAAAAACTTCATAGTCACTTCGCCGGTATAAAAGGCCGCATCGGGGCTGAACGATTTGCGATTCGGAAGATTGACGACAAAGGCAGCATTATCTCCGACTGCTACGCCGCTCTTTGTTAGCTCAGCATAGTTATGTAGAGAAAGCGTGATTTTGAATGCTGCGAGATTTGGTATTCCTCCGGTAGGTGGCATATGCACAATCTCTCCGTTGACAAGCTCGGCTTTGCCTTCGACTTCGGAGAGGTCTGCGATTGTCGCTTCGACTTTTGTGCTCATGGATACCTCCTACTCGGCTTTATCCGCCGATAAAGCTCATGGTGCGTGAGGGCGTGACGAATTGCGGTTCGTTGATGTAGTGTCGCGGCTCCTTTTTCATGACCGCAGATTCTATGAACTCTATAATCTCTTTGCGCGTCGCGCCGCTTCTTAAACAATCGCGCAGGGGATGTTCGACCGTGGAGAAGAGACAGGTTCTAATCTGCCCGTCTGCCGTGAGGCGTATGCGAGAGCACGCGCCGCAGAAGGCTTCGGTGACGGGCGCTATGATGCCTATCTCGCCCTGCGCGCCGTCAGCAAAGCTGTAGCGCGTTGAGGTGTCAGAGCCGCGCTCGGTGCTGATTGGCACAAGGGGAAAGCGCTCATTAATGCGCCGCAAAATCTCTCGGCCCGCGACGACCATTTCGCGCGACCAGTCGTGGCCGGAATCGAGCGGCATGAACTCTATGAAGCGCATTGCCACGCCCGTCTCGCGCGCGAAGGCAGCGAAATCCGCGACCTCGTCTTCATTGTGGCCGCGAACTATGACCGCATTGATTTTGATTGGAGTCAGGCGAGCGCGTTTGGCAGCAGCTATGCCTTCAAGCACGCGCTCCAGAACATCCACGCCCGTCATGCGCTTGAAGACATCGCGCTTGAGGCTGTCAAGGCTGATGGTCACGCGATCCAGCCCAGCCTCTTTCAAGCTCTCTGCGCGCTCCGGCAGAAAGTAGCCGTTCGTCGTCAGCGCCAGGTCTTTGAGGCGCGGCTTGAGCGCGGCCAGTTTTCGCGTGATGATTTCTATGTCGCGGCGAAGCATGGGCTCGCCGCCCGTGAGCCGAATCTTTTCTATGCCTAAAGAGACGAAGATTTCCGAGACACACTCTATCTCTTCATAAGAGAGCATAGAGGATTTGGGGGCTGCGGGCGGCTCGCCGTGCGGCAGGCAGTAAAAGCAGCGAAAGTTACACCTGTCCGTCAAAGACACGCGCAGGTCGCGTATCTGGCGGCCAAAAGAATCTTTCAGGTAAGCTGTCACTGCCGGTTTATTCACTCCTCGTTTTCAGAAGGTCACGGGCGCTTGATTGCTGATAATTAAGCGCCTCACACTACTATGATACACCTTCTCAAAGAAGAGTGAGAAACCTGCTCGTGACTAGAGAGTGGCTTCTCAAGACTTCGAAGCCTACGGGCTTAACGGTTGGCGAAAAGCTTCTTCAGGCCATCTTCCCAGTTCGTCTTGACGACTGAGCCGAACATCTCGCGCTCCTTTTCACGCCGTATGGCGCAGGCCTTGCGAAATGCAGCCTCTTCACCGTACTCGTCAATCGAGACCCACGTTCGGCAAAGACGGCCCGGCTCAGGGTTCCAGGTCACTTCGTAGACGTTCTTGATGACACGTTTTTCACCGTCTTCTGTGACGACTACTTTGGTCTTTTTTTGGACGCCCATGACGCCGGAAGTGTTGCGCGGGTTGCGTGCTATGACAAGACGATCCGTGCGCGGCTTGCCAAGCTCTTTCTCTGCCTTGTTGCGATACTCGACGGCATGCTCAAGAGCCTTCTCTTTTCCACCATGCGCCGCGTCGGAGAAGAATTTTACTCGCTTCTGATTATTAAAGCTGACCCTGACATACCAACCGTAAGTGTTTCGGGCTTCCTGCTCGATTCTGCTTATTCCCTTGTATCCACTCTGGGCTCTAACCATACTTATATCAATCTCCTTGGAGACAGAGCTTCTTGCTGTGAAGCTGGGTATTTATGATGAGGCGACGCAAAATTACATCGCTTTTCACCGGATGTCAAAGATTAATTTCATAAAACCCCAAAAAATTTTCTAGCAAAAAATATTGCAACGAATTGTCAATATGGCCCTCCGCCAAGAGCCTAACGATTAAATCAGAGAGCCGTTTAGCGGAAGTTGCTGCGCCATAAGACGCTTTCCCCATGTGCAAAAAACTTGCTAGGCAGACAAGAACCATCTGCGAGGCTCAGACGCAGAGAAAACCGTAACGAAATCCATTCTAATGACAGCAAGTGCCAGGGAACCAAACGCCGGGGCCGCAGACCAAAGTTTTAATTTAAGCTGAACCTCTTTAGCTTTAATTTAAGGTGAGCCTACTTTCACCGCTACTTCATGTCATACGGCTGGCGCATCCTTTTTATCTCACGCCGGACTCGCGCGCTTTCAGTTTTTCAACCGCCGCGTCTTCTGCGGCGTAGTCGAATTGGGCCTGATTAATCTCCGTCGGCGGATTCTCTCTTTCCCATTCTATGGTTTGCCTGAGCGCCTCGTCTCGCCCTACACGTTCTTCAAAGCCAAGCTCGCGGCGTATGCGGCTGGAATCTGAAACCAGATGATTTTCATAAGGAGCATCGTCGGCCAGATGTTCTGGCATGTCGGAGTTTTCGAGCAACAGGATTTCCCCGTTCCATCCGGCGATGCGCGCTATGCTCTGAAGCCACTCGCGTTCCGTGAGCGCGTCGCGCTCGGCCACATTGTAGATGCGCCCCATTGCGCGCTCCGTTGTCACAGCCAGCGCGATTGCGTCCGCAACGTTTTCTACGAAGCCGCGCGACCAGAGCCACTCTGCCCTGCGCTCTCCCATCAGAATGAAGGGGCGGCCATCATCCATGGGCTTCAGGTATTCAAAGAGGCGATGCTGTTTGTCGCCGGGGCCGTAGACTGCTGGCAGGCGAAGGATTGTGGCGGGCAACTTATCGTCGCTCATCATGACACGCTCGGCTAAGATTTTATCGTAGCTGTACGCGCGCTCATCCTCGCTTTTGGCGCGCGAGCGGTAAGGGTACAGAACCTCTCGCAAGGGGCCTTCTTCCGTGTAGGGAATGGGGTCGGGCGCGCCCTGCTCAAGTTTCAGCAAGCGACCGTAGGCGCGGTAAACATCCATGCTGCTCGGCATGACGAAGCGGCGCGCCATTCCCTTGAAGACCTGTAAAGCCGTGCGCGCTTCGTCTTCCGTGAAGAGAATCATGTCGAGCACGACTTCGGGCGCGAAACGTTTGAACTCGGAAGAGAAATTTGAGAGCGCCGCGCGCTCCCCTGTGATTTCTTCTACCCCGTATGGCAGGTCGCTCTTTGTCTGACCGCGATGAAAGACGGCCAATTCGTGTCCCTGCTCCACGAGTTTACTCACGACGCGCGGGCCTATAAAGCTGGTTCCGCCTATGACAAGGATTCGCATTGCTCACGCTCCTTTTGGAAAGAGAAGAAGGAAAGCTTGTCCTAAGCCTTCTTCTTTGATTGGAAGCATACGGCTGGTTTACGCGTGAGGTATAAGAAGGGTTCTATTTTTCTTCGCCGCGCGCTTTCGTGAGGGCGCGTGCGTTGCGCTTTAAGCCCGCCAGCTTGGCGCGCTTGATGGCGCTCTTGCGAAAACGCGCTGAGTAATCTTCCTGTGTCATCTCAAGAAGCTCTGAGAGGTTGGCGTTCACGTTTCCCTCGCGCGGCTCGAATCTCTCTTCATCCGTCGGCTGCTCGAAACGATTCCAGGGGCACACGTCCTGGCAGATGTCGCAACCGTAGAGCCAGCCCTCAAGGTTCGCAGAGACCTGAGCGGGCATCTCAGGCGCGCGAAGCTCAATCGTCGCGTAAGAGATGCAACGGTTGGAGTCTACCACGTAAGGCTCTACAATCGCGCCGGTCGGGCAAGCTTCGATGCAGAGCGTACAGCTTCCGCAATGATCTTCAATCTTCTCCTCATCATACTCAAGCTCAAGGTTAAGCAGCAGCTCGCCCAGAAAAACCCACGAGCCATAATCTTTCGTGATGAGGTTCGAGTGCTTGCCTATCCAGCCAAGGCCAGCGCGCACGCCCCACGCTTTGTCCATCACAGGCTGAATATCAACGCACGTCTTGCCTTCTGCTTCCGCACGCTCCTCTTTAATCCACGCCAGCAGTTTTTTAAGTTTCTCCGCGACCACATCGTGATAATCATCGCCCCACGCGTAGCGTGAAATCTTGCCCGTAGCGGCATCCGGCGCGTGATTGTGAGGCGTGTAGTAGTTGAGCGCGACGACTATGACCGAGCGCGCTTCGGGGAAAATCAATCGAGGGTCTGTGCGACGAAGCGGCTCGCGCGCCATCCAGAGCATCTCGCCTTGAAACCCTCGCTCAAGCCACTCTGTAAGGCGCTCACGCTCCTGCACGAGCGCCGTCGCGGGCACAACCCCAACCTTATGAAAGCCAAGCTCGCGTGCCCGCGCCTTTATCTTTCGCGCGAACTGCGCCGCGCTTTCCTTCCTTTCATCCAGAACGGCATTCATTAATAAAGATGGTAAGTCGGCTCGCGCCTGATTATCAAGCGCGCTTCAAAAAATTGGCTTCTCCTCTTCTTGCCAAATCGCAGTTTCAAGCCGTAAGCTCATAAAGGTGAACAGCACAAAAAATTGATTGTGCTTTTTGATGAAAAGGGAAATCCAGGACTCATGCCGGAAGGCGGAACACAGGGCGAGAGCAAAAGGGAGTTACCCGTCGAGCGCAAGGCCGGGCGTGTGCTCTTCATAGGCATTCCAGGGACTGAGATTGACCGGCGCATGCGTAAGCTGCTGAGCGAAGTGCAGCCGGGCGGCGTAGTCCTCTTCGGTCGCAACGTCGAATCGCCCGAACAGATCGCGCTCCTCAACGCGCAGATACGCGACGCGGTCGATCATCCCGTCCTCATAGGCGTAGACCAGGAGGGCGGACTCGTTGACCGCTTCCGAGCCATCTGCGAGCCTATGCCTTCGGCCAAGGCCGTGCGCGACGCCGGACAGACGCACCTTGCGAAAAAATTCGGAGAGCTTTCGGCTCGTGCCCTCAGACTCCTGGGCTTCAATATAAACTTCGCGCCCGTCCTTGACCTTTCGGGTGATAATCAGGAGAACGGTCTGCGCGGCAGAACATTCGGGCGCTCGCCGCAGGAAGTCTCTCGTCTCGCGGGCGCTTATCTGGACGGCTTGCAGAAGGGGCGCATCGTTGGCTGCGGCAAACATTTTCCGGGCTTGGGCGGCTCGACCGTAGATTCGCACCGGCGTCTTCCCGTAGTTCAGCACACCTGGGAAGAGATTCTGGAAAAAGATTTGGTGCCCTTCATGGACTTGATGTTTCATCGTCCAGGAGAGTTGCTGCACAGCGTGATGGTGAGCCACGCCGCGTTCCCGGATGTCTCAGAGTTTCTGCAAGCATGGTTTCGCCGCACGGGTGAGTTGCCGCCGTTAGAGAGCATTCACCAGCTACCGGCCACAATCTCAAGCAACGTGGTCATGCGCCTTCTGCGACTGACCTTGAAATTCGACGGGCTTGTCATCACGGACGACATGGAGATGGGCGCGGTGGTCAAGACGCTCTCGGTTGCGGAAGCATCACTGCGCGCCGTCGAAGCAGGCTCGGACATGATTCTCATCTGCGAGCAGGCCGCAAACTTCGTCGCCGCACGCGACGCGATTGTAGAAGCGGCCATCAAGGGAAAGCTTCCCGAAGACGCGCTTGACCGCGCTGGCCGCAGGATTGACCACGTGCTTTCAATCGCGGGCGACTACGAATCCTTCGACCAAGACGAGTTCGACATAGTCTCGCGCGACATAGGCGAACTCAAACGCGCACTCCGCGCCGCCGAAGAGGATGAAGAGTACGCGCCCCTTTACGGCACACCCGAAGGCAAGACCCGCCGCTCCTCAAATTTTTAGAAGCAATCAGCTATCAGCAATCAGCTATTAATTTTCAGATTTGAGATTTCAATTCGAGAGTCAATTATCTTCTGGCTGAAAGCTGATGGCTGACTGCTGATTGCTAATTTACGCCCAGATGCCTGGAATCACGGTGGCGCAGTTGGGGCACTTGCCGTCGTGCGGAATTTTCATCTTCCTGATGATGTAGCCGTAGCGCTCTATTAAAAGCTCGTCACACGAAGGGCAGTAGGTGTTCTCCCAACGGCCTACTCGTCCGGGCAGGTTGCCCGCGTAGATGTAGCGCAGTCCGGCCTCGCGCCCAATTTCGCACGCGCGTATCAACTGCTCTGCGGTCGTGTTGGCGTTCTCAGTCATGTTGTAGTCCTGGTGAAAGGCCGTTACGTGCCAAGGAATGTCAGGCGAAACCGACGCTATGAAGTCAGCCGCGCGCCTTAGTTCGTCCTCCGAAGCATTAAAGCCCGGGATAACGAGCGTGACAATCTCTTCCCAGAAGCCCCGCTCGTGAACCATCTTGACGGTCTCCAGAATGTTGTCCACCACGCCGCCAAGCTGACGGTAGTTGCGGTCACTCATGGACTTCAAATCAATCTTGTAGCAATCCGTCCAGGGCCGCAGGTAATCCAGAACTTGCGGCGTAGCATTCCCGTTCGAGATGAAAGCCGTCTTGAACCCTTCCGGCTTCGCCAGCTTAAAGACATCCACGGCCCACTCTGCGGTAATCAACGGCTCGTTATAGCTAGACCCGACCATAGAAGCCCCGTAAGCGTGCGCCAGGCTGACAAGCCTCTCAGCCGTCACAACCTTCGGCTGAGTTCCCGCCGTCTCATCCCTGAGAGCCTGCGAGGTCAACCAATTTTGACAGTAGGCGCAGTGAAGGTCGCAGCCCAGCATGCCGAAGGTCAGTGTGTCCGAGCCTGGCAGAGCATGGAAGAAGGGCTTCTTCTCGGTGGGGTCGCAGGCAAGCGCGGCGACGTAATTCTTGGGCACCATCAGGCGGCCCTCTTCGTTGTAGCGTACTTTGCAGATGCCGCGCTTGCCTTCTCGAATCAGGCAGCGATGGCCGCAGGCGTAGCAGCGTAAATCTTTATCGTTAATATGCTCGGTTAACTCGGCGGCTCCTTCCGCCGTCAACTCGTCCAGAACGTCTGCGAGCGAGCTTGAGCGCGTACCCATTGGCATTGTCTTAAAACCTCTTCAAAAATAGCGGAAATTCCGGTGAGGAATTATACTCCTTTAGATGAAAATCAAAGAGTTCAAGGTGTCCGAAAGAAGAGCCGTTTTATGATTATAGAAGAGCTTACCGTCACGCCCTTTCAACAGCAGACGCGCATCGTCGGATGCCCGAAGACCGGGCAGGCCATCTGCATAGACCCGGGCGACGAGGCGAAGCTAATAGTCGAGACGCTGGAAAAGCGCGGCTTGAATTTACAGGCGATTACGCTGACGCACGCGCACCTGGATCACGTGGGCGGCGTGGCTGGTTTAAAGAAGCTGAGGCCCGAGGCGCTCGTGCTGCTTCACGCGGCGGACGAGCCGCTTTACAGGGCTTTGCCGGAGCAGCCCGCGTGGGTAGGCATCCCGCGTTCGCAGTGGCCGCTCTACGGCTTCGATTACGAAGAGCCGCCTGCGATTGATAGGTACTGGACGGACG
Source organism: Pyrinomonadaceae bacterium (assembly GCA_014534425.1). Taxonomy (GTDB): domain Bacteria; phylum Acidobacteriota; class Blastocatellia; order Pyrinomonadales; family Pyrinomonadaceae; genus JACVRN01. The sequence goes on along the minus strand of JACVRN010000002.1, from coordinate 41,266 downwards.
GTGAAACTTACGCGGTCGGCGAGCTTGCTTTCAAAGTCCTGCACTGTCCGGGTCACACGCCCGGCCACGTTGTACTGTTTGAAGAGCGCGAGAGAAAAGTTTTCGTGGGCGATTGTCTTTTCGCAGGCTCAATCGGGAGGACTGATTTGCCCGGAGGCTCCACGGAGCAGTTGATGGATTCGCTGATGAACAAAATCATCCCGCTTGGCGACGACGTTGAGGTCTATTCCGGCCACGGCCCCTCTACGACCATAGGGCGCGAGCGAAAGACCAACCCATTCCTGACAGGAGCGTACATGATTGGAAGATACCTCTAAAGACAAGGAAGAAGAAATTTAATCATTGATTCATTTCTTCATTGAATCAATGAAGAAATGAATCAATGATTAAATTTCTTTATTCTTTCTCGGGTTTTCTCAGTCGCTCTTCTTTGAGCTTTTCCCATTTCTCTTTGGCCTCGCCGCTCAGGTCGCTGGGCAGGGTTTCCACAGGGATGTTGTTCTGCGAGCAGAACTGTCGCCAGAGAATAAAGCGTGCGTCGTACTGTCCGGTCTCGTCGGAAATCTCGTTGGTTACTTTGGGTCGCTCTTTTTCTGCCATTGGCACCTCTCGCTCTCTCTTTCACTAACTTTATACTACCGTACAGGGCGCAAGGTCTTCAATTTAGCGAACACAATTCACGCTTCTTTGACGAAAGAAATATCTTTTTCAGTTTCACCTCTACCGAAAAAGAAGTTGGCCGGAAAGGAGGGGCGCCCTTCCGGCCAACAAGATTCCTGAAAAAGTCGTGGAGGCTGAGAAGTCTTACTTCTTCTCCACAATATCGGCCTTGAATTTTGAGACGGCTGCGAGCAGGTCGTCCTTCTCGCGCTTGCCGACTTTGAATTTGTCTAGCGACGCTACTAGGTGGTCTACGGCTGCCTTCCAATCATCTTCGGAGATTCCCAGACCTTCGTGCGAGTCCTTCATGGTGCGCCCCGTGTAAGCGCAGGGGCCGCCCGCAGCCATGCACAACTGGTCTACTATGTGTTGACGAATGCGCTTCAGAGAATCCTTGCTGTGGCCTGAGAAGAAGCGCTCGAATCTTTTGTCTGTGGCGAGCCGTCCTATGAAGTCGTCAACCACTGCGGCGACGGCGTTGTAGCCGCCCAGCCTGTCATAGAGACTCTTTTCCTGAGCGCTGGCCTTTGAAGGCTGCGCGCCGAAAGAAGTAACGAGCATCAGAGCCAGCAGGAAGGGAAGCGCGAGCCGTACAAGTGAGACATGCTTTTTCATAAACTCTTCTCCTTATAGTTTGCGGGGTCACTAATTTCCGCCTTGCATTACGGAATCCAAAATTAATCTACGTGACGGGGCCGCCCGTTGGATTTATGACGCCGAAGGTTTCAGGAAGAAGGGCTGAGTAGATATTTCTCGCCCGTTGCGACCTGCACGCCGCCTGAAGGCTCAAGCGTGACGGCGAAGACGGGCTTTGAATCAAGATTATTGACGGGCACTTGCTCGTTAATCATGGCGCGGCCATCTCTGTCCGGCATGAAAACTTTTCCGGGCATCACCTTGCCGCCGGAGATGAACCACAACTGGTAAGCTTTGCCCGCAGGCACGGGCGGCAGGTTATAAGCGAAAAGCATAGCGTGGCCCGTGCGCTGGTCGAAGACAAGCTGGCCGCGCGCTTCTGGAGCCATGTTCGTGCCGTTAAGCTGTGCGTTCTGCGATTGCGGTGAAGTCAAAAGCTCGCGCGCCTCGCGCTCCTGCGCGACCTGTTTCGCCAGAGACTCTACAGCCGCCTGATTGCGCGCAAGCTCTCTGCGTACTTCTCTTAAACGAAGCAAAGCGATGAAGAGAGCCGCCGCAAGGGTTATGACAGCCAGCGTCGCGGCAATCGCGCCGAATCTTTGCGCGCGGCTCAAGTTGGAGCGCTGAAAGGCTATGACATTTGAAGATGAAGAAGCGGCTTTCTTAGTCTCGCCTGCAATCTTCGGTTGAGCGCTACTAGCGCGCACAGATTCCAGTATGCGTGAGCGAAGCTGCGGCGAAGGCTCTGCGGGCGCGACCGTGTAGGCGAGCGCGCTGGTGGTGTCGCGCCACACTTCCAATTCTGCGCGGCACTCGGCGCAAGCCTCAAGATGCTCTTCGACCCGTCGCGCCTCTTCCGAGTCGAGCGCGCCTAAGGCATGAGCCGCCAGCATCTCTTTTTCTTCTTCGTGGCTAATCAAATTCTTAACACCAGTCTTCAATCAATAAAGATTCGCGCTCGCGCCGCTCAAAAGCTCCCTGAGCTTCATCAGGGCCGAGCGCGTGCGCGTCTTGATAGTGCCGAGCGGTTGATTAAGACGCTCGGCTATCTCCGATTGCGTCAGCCCTTCAAAGTACGCAAGCTCAAGCACGCGCCTTTGCTCCTGAGGCAAAGCATCGAGCGCGGCGCGCACCGTCGCTCCCTGTTCCGAGCGAATAGCATCCGTGACCGCGTCGGATACTTCTTCGACCGCTTCGCGTGCCGATTCCTGCACGGTGCGGTCGCGCGACGAGAGTGCGCGCAGGCGGTCTATGGCGCGGCTGCGCGCCATCGTCACGAGCCATGTAAAGGGGCGTCCGCGCGCTTCGTCAAAAGAGGAAGCTTGCCTCCAGACCTGTATGAAAACCTCCTGCAAGCAATCCTCTGCCTCGGCGCGGCTATGTAATATACGCAGCAAGAGGCCGAAAAGGATTAGCCTGTAGCGATCATAAAGCGCGGAAAGCGCCGCCTCGTCGCCGCCAGCCACAGCGCGCAACAACTCTGCATCAGATGCTTTTGCCTGCTCAGCATAAAAAATAAACGTCTAGTGCGTCTCGGGTGTCTGTAGAGCCTATAGACACGAAGGGGTTTACACTCACTACACCCACCCGACTCCCTAGACTCTCTAGACTCCTTATGGATTTAGGCGACTGTGATTTCTTCTGTCAGGTAAACGTCCTGAATGGCGTTCAGGAGTTGGACGCCTTCCGTCATGGGTCGCTGGAAGGCTTTGCGGCCAGAGATGAGTCCCATGCCGCCGCCGCGCTTGTTGATGACGGCTGTACGCACGGCCTCTGCCAAATCAGAAGCGCCCTTGGATTCGCCGCCGGAGTTAATCAGCCCGCAGCGCCCCATGTAGCAGTTCGCTACCTGATAGCGCACAAGGTCTATGGGATTATCCGAGGTCAGCTTTTCGTAGACGAGCTTGCTGGTCTTGCCGTAAGAGCCTTCCTGGTTGAGCGCGTTGTAGCCGCCGTTGCGCTCCGGCAACTTCTGCTTGATGATGTCCGCTTCTATGGTGACGCCCAGGTGATTCGCCTGCCCCGTCAAATCCGCAGACGCGTGCATGTCGCCCTCTTTGGTCTTGAACTTCGGATTTCGCAGATAGCACCAGAGAATGGTCGCCATCCCAAGCTCGTGAGCATAAGCGAACGCCTGGCTGACTTCCGTAATCTGTCTGGTAGCTTCCTCAGAGCCGAAGTAGATGGTCGCGCCGACTGCGACCGCGCCCATGTCGCGCGCCTGGTCTACGGTGCCGAAGAGCACCTGGTCGAACTTGTTCGGATAGGTCAGAAGCTCGTTGTGGTTAATCTTCACTATGAAGGGAATCTTGTGCGCGAAGCGCCGCGCGACCGCGCCAAGCACGCCGAACGTGGAAGCGACCGCGTTGCAGCCGCCTTCGATTGCGAGCTTCACTATGTTCGCGGGGTCGAAGTACTGCGGGTTCGGCGCGAAACTGGCACCCGCAGAGTGCTCTATGCCCTGATCCACAGGCAGTATGGAAAGATAGCCCGTGTTAGCCAGCCGCCCATTATCATAGAGCGTCTGAAGCGAGCGCAGCACCGCAGGGTTCCTGTCCGAAAGCGCCCAGACCCTATCCACAAAATCCGGCCCCGGCAGTTGAAGGTCATCTTTAGAGATAGTCGTCGAGCTATGATTCAGAAGCGTGCGCGCCCCATCACCCAACAACTCTTCTATGCGGTCTAGAGACGTATCGGCGGGTCTTAACTGAGTAGCCATTCGCTTGCATCCTCCTGTTTGCGATAAAGCGTATAAAATTTAATGTGGGAACTTTTTTGAGCCTTTTTTGCTGCCCCGTATGATAGCACGAAACACGCTTATTCTGCATGAAGCGTGAGTTGGCGGAAGGCTTCGTGGAGGCGTAGGGCGACTGAGCCTACTGGGACTGTGTAGTGATGAAAGTCGAAGGTGGTGACGATTGCCAGCCCCAGACCTGCGGAGGTGAGAAAGATTTCGTCGGCATCTCCGACCTGTGCAAGCTCGTTGACGCCTTCGACTACGGGGACGCCCAACTCTTCTGCGAGCCGCAGAATGCATGCGCGGGTTGTGCCCGCGAGCGCGCCCGTCTGAAGCGCAGGCGTGTGGAGCGCGCCGTCCTTGACCCAGAAGATGTTCGCCATCGTGGCCGACACGACCTCGCCGCGCTCGTTCAGGACTACGGCTTCATGAAAATCGCGCGAGCGTGCTTCTTCCAGGCTGATGAGGTGCTCAAGGTAGTTGACGGATTTAACGCCTACGAGCGGCGAGAGTGTGTTGATGCGATAAGGCGAGACCGTGAGCGCCAGCACGTCCGAGGGCGGCGCGTGCGCTTCGCCGGTCATGATTAAGAGAAGCGTCTCGCCTCTTGCCTCTTCACCTTCATCCTGTAGATTCCAGATGCCGCCGCGCGTGGAGTTTGAAAACAGAGTGATGCGTGCGCGCCCGTCATGCACCTCGTTGGCTTCTATCAGGCGCGTGAGTTGCGACAGGGTTTGCGCTTCATCCAGCAAGCTCCTATCAATCTTCGCGCGGTCTGCGTGCGCCGTCAGACGCGCCCAGTGCTCGGCCCACAGAAAGGGACGACCGTTGTGCACGGCCAGAGTCGTAAAGACTCCGCGACCGTAAAGCGCTGCGGGCGTGATGGCCGGAAGGCTGGCCCGCGCGCCATCCACCAATCGGTTGTTGAGAATAATGCGCGAGTGCACGATTTCAGTGGCGCTCCGCTTCGGATAGAAGAATTCAGACGGCTCAGAACAGCGTGCAGAATACATGAAAAGGCTGTTTTTCTTAAAGCTTGGCGCTGAGTGCATTGAGGAGTGCGCGGGCTTTTATAAGCGATTCTTCGTATTCCTCTGCGGGCTGGCTGTCTGCGACTATGCCGCCGCCTACGTTGAAGCGCGCAGTGCCGCCGCGCACCGTCATGGTGCGTATGGCTACCGAGAGGTCGGCTTTTCCGTCGAAGGAAAAGTAGCCGATTGCTCCCATTGAAAGCCCGCGCTGCGAGCGCTCAACTTCGTCCAGAATCTCCATCGCGCGGAGTTTCGGCGCGCCTGTGATGGAGCCGCAGGGAAAGCTTGCGCGCAAGAGTGTGCCCGCCGTCACATCTTCTCTCAGAATGCCTCGCACCCGTGAGACGAGATGAAAAAGCGTCGGGTGCTCCTGGATTGTGAAAAGCTCCGGCACTGTGACGGAGCCGTAATGGCAGACTCTCCCCAGGTCGTTCCTCAAGAGGTCGACTATCATGATGTTCTCTGCGCAATCCTTTTCGCTTAGCGAAAGCTCTGCGCGAAGCCGCGCGTCTGTTTCCGCGTCTTGCCCGCGCGGCCTTGTGCCCTTGATGGGCCAGGCTTCGACGGTGCGTGCGTTACCTTCTATCGCCACGCGCAGGAAACGTTCGGGCGAAGCGCTGATGACCGTATCGCTCTCTCGTTTGAGACAAGCTGCGAAGGAGGCCGGATGCGCGCGGCGCAATCTGAGAAAGATGCTTGCGGGCGAAAGGGAATCAGAGAGGCGGACGGAAATCTGCTGCGTCAGATTTGCCTGGTAGATGTCTCCGGCGGCGATGTGCTCTTTAATTCGCAGAACCGCGCTCATGTATTCTTCACGCGTGAAGTTCGAGCGGGCCTTGTGTATCTGAGTGGAGTTTTGAGGGACGGAAGGTTGAGCAGAGCGCGCGGCTTCGGTCAGAGATTTTTGAAACTCGCGGAGCCGTTCATCCGAAGCCACGGAGACAAGCCGCGTCGTGTTGTGAAGATAATCATGGACGATGAGCGTGTCGTAGAAGACCAGCACGGCGTCAGGCTCACTTGCGGTTGCGGCGGGCGCGCTTGAGCGCAGGCGCTCGAATCGTCTTGCAAGATCGTAAGAGAAGGAGGCTATGCACGCGCCCGCTACGGGAATGTCGTGCGCGGACGAAACGCGAAGGCTTTCAAGCCTCTCGTCCAGAAGAGCCAGAACATCGCCGCGCGAGACCTCGCTGCTCTTTTCGCGCGGGCGAGAGATGCGAAGCTCGCCGTCTCTGGCTTCGACTATCTCGTACGGGTCAAAACCGGCTATGAGAAAGCGCGCGTCGGGCGGGCGCGCACCGCAGCTATCCAGAATTGAGACGCGGCGCGAAGAATCAAGATTGACGAGCGCACGCAGAAGCTCTTCTATGGGAATGGAAATCTCACGCACGGCAGGAAGGAATTTAATCATTGAATCATCGGTTCATTGATTCAATGATTAAATGAATCAATGATTAAATTCCTTTCACTCTCCCGCAGCGACCAGCACTTCGGCTTGCAGTCTGTTCTCAAGCGCGGTGCGCCAGGCCGTTTCAATCTCTGCCAAGGGAAGCGAGATTACTTCGTCGCCGTCGGCACTGATGCGTAAGCGGTCGCCGCCAGTGTGGCCCAGGACTGTTAGCTGGCAGCCCGCTCGCGCCGCAATCTCTTCTATCTGGCCGAGCGCTGCCTCTTCGAAGCTGATGATGATGCGCGACGGCGTTTCGCTAAAGAGGCGAGCGGCGACGGAGAGCATGTCGGCCAGTTCAACCTCTGCGCCAATGGCCTGCCGGTTCAAGGAAGAGAAGCAGCATTCAGAAAGAGCCACGGCCATGCCGCCGTCCGAACAGTCGTGCGCGGAGCGAAGCAGTCCCGCTTCAGCCGCACCCAGGCAAGCCTTCTGCACTGCGAGTTCCGCCTGAAGGTCAAGCGCGGGCACGCGGCCCTCTTTAATCATCTCGCCGGTCGTTCGTCCGAGAATCGTGGCGGCGTATTCGCTGACGCTCGTGTCGGCGCGCGTGGTGCCAAGGAGCGCTATGATGTCGCCCGCGCCCTTAAAGCCAGGCTGTACTATGCGGCGCACGTCTTCCACCAGACCGAGCATGCCTATGACGGGTGTGGGCCAAACGCCTCGCCCCTCAGTTTCGTTGTAGAACGAAACGTTGCCGGAGATGACGGGCGTGTCAAACGCCTTGCACGCTTCGCTCATGCCGTCAATCACTTCGGAGAAAGCCCACATCACTTCAGGCTTTTCCGGCGAAGCGAAGTTCAGGCAGTTGGTGATAGCGAGGGGCCGCGCGCCCACGCAGACGACATTGCGCGCAGCTTCGGCTACCACGAGTCGCGCGCCCTCGCGCGGGTTGACGGCGCAATAGCGGCCATTGCCGTCCAGGCACAGGGCCAGAGCGCGCCGCGTCTCCTTAATACGAATCACAGCCGCGTCCGCGCCCGGCAGCACAGCCGTGTTCGTCCTCACCATATGGTCGTACTGGCGATAAACCCACTCCTTCGACGCTATGTTCGGCGCAGAGACAAGACGCAGCAACGCGGCGTTAAAGTCTAGAGAGTCTGGAGAGTCTAGAGAGTCAACTGGATTTTCTTTTCTCTCTCCAGACTCTCTAGACTCTCTGGACTCTCCAGACTTCTTCATCGGTCTATCGTACTTTGGCGCTTCGTCTGTGAGGGCTGCGACGGGGATGTCCGCGACGAGTTCGTTGTTATGGAGAACGCGCATGCGCTGGTCGTCGCGCACGCGGCCTATGACAACGGCGTCGAGTTCCCACTTGCGAAAGATGTCCATGACTTCGCGCTCGCGCCCGCGATGCGCGACTATCAACATGCGCTCCTGCGACTCCGACAGCATCATCTCGTAAGCCGTCATGGCATCCTCTCGCTGCGGGACGAGGCTCAAATCAAGCTCTATGCCTGTCCCCGCACGCGCGGCCATCTCGCACGAGCTTGAAGTAAGACCTGCCGCGCCCATGTCCTGGATGCCCGCGACCGCGCCGCTACGCATAGCTTCGAGGCATGCTTCGAGCAGAAGCTTTTCCAGGAAGGGGTCGCCCACCTGCACCGTCGGTCGTTTCTCAAGCGCTTCCTCATCGAACTCCGCAGAAGCCATCGTCGCGCCGTGTATGCCGTCGCGCCCAGTCTTTGCTCCTACGTAGAGCACAGGGTTTCCTATGCCTGCGGCTTTGCCGAAAAAGATTTGGTCATGGCGCACAAGGCCAAGCGCGTAAGCGTTGACGAGCGGGTTCAAGGCGTAAGCGTCATCAAAAGCAACTTCGCCCGCGACCGTAGGGACGCCGAAAGCGTTGCCGTAATGCGCTATGCCCGCGACCACTCCCGCGAGCAGAGAGCGATTGCGCCGCCCGTGCTGCGCGTTATCCAGCGAGCCGAAGCGCAAACTATTCATGGCCGCGACGGGACGCGCGCCCATTGTGAAGATGTCGCGCAGGATGCCGCCCACGCCCGTTGCCGCGCCCTGAAAAGGCTCTATGAACGAAGGGTGATTGTGAGACTCAATCTTGAAGGCAGCGCACCAGCCGTCGCCTATGTCCACGACGCCCGCGTTCTCGCCCGGCGGCACAACGACGCGCTCTCCGGTGGTCGGCAGCCGCTTCAAATGAATGCGCGACGATTTGTACGAGCAATGCTCAGACCACATGACGGAGAAGATGCCAAGCTCCACGAGCGTAGGCTCGCGGCCCATCAACTCTTCGATACGTCTGTACTCATCTTCGGTCAGATTGTGCGCGGCGATTTGTTCGGAAGTAATCATAAGAGCAGTGATAAGTGACGAGCGACAAGTGATAAGAACGGTTTCAAGTTTACAGTTTTCAGTTTTCAGAGAAAAGCCGCCAACTGAAAACTGAAAACTAAAAACTAACTCGTCACTTGCTGCTTACTACCACTGCCTCGATGGCTGCGCGAAGTTCCAGGGGCTTGATGCGGCCCTTGTGATTGAAGACTACTTTGCCATGCGCGTCGTAGAGAAAGGTCGCCGGAAGGCTTCCGCTCCACTGCGGGTCGACAAATTGAATGGCCGTTTCCGGCTCAAGCGTGTTGAGAAGATAGGCGGGCATGGTTGCGCGCATCTCTTTGAGAAAGCGCGGAACGGTGGTGGTAATCTCCGACGCCTCGTCCAGCGAGACGGTTATGAAATCCAGCCCGCGCCCGCGATACTCGTTATCAATTTTGACGAGGTCTGGAAACTCCGCGCGGCAAGGCTCGCACCATGTAGCCCAGAAGTTAACCAGAAGCGGTCGCTTCGTGCCTTCACGCGATAGCAACTTCTTAAGCCCCTCGACATCAATCTCGCGTACCGCAGGCGAAGATGTTGTCTGAGGCTTTTCTTCAAGGCTTGCGGCGTGTGCGTGGGGCGCACGCCGCAAGGCGAATGAAGAGATTAGAAGAATGGCGCACGCGGCCAGAAGCACCGAAGTGCGAAGTAAGCCTTTCATAGCTGGCTTTATTAACCGCGCTTGATGGAGCAGCCAAAGGCCGGGACTGATGATTTGGCGACGGGCTTGCCCGCAAGCACAGCTTCCATAGCATCGCGCAACTCGCTGGAGGTCACGGAAGCGCTGTTGCGCGCGTTATCAATGCGCCCGCGATAGACTATCTTGTTGCCTGTATCGAGCAGGTAAGCTTCGGGCGTGTGCCCTGCGCCGAGCGCGTCAGCAATCTTGTTGCCGTTGTCCTTCAGAATCGTGAACGTCAGATTATGGCTGGAGGCGTGCGCTTTAACTTCCGTGACGGATTCCGTGGAGTTGGCGTTGATGCCTATGACGTTTATGCCGCGCGCCTTGTAATCCTGCGCCAGCTTTTCCATGCGCTCGTTATAAGCGTTCGAGACAGGACACTGCACGCCTATGAAAATCAGCGCCGTCCCGTTCTTGCCCTTGAGCGACGAGAGCGAATGCTCCTTGCCGTCAACGTCCGGCAGCTTGAAGTCCGCCACCACAGAGCCTACGGCACCAGGTTCCGAGCCGCCTTCCGCGCCAGTGGCCTTGATGCTCATACCAGAGAGCGCGGCTAAGAAAAGGGAAATCGCTAGAGCGAACGTAAACAGATAACGCTTCTTCATGGTCAGATGCTCCTTTCAGGTTCAAGCGAGAGAAGCAAGAGATTAACAGCGACCCCTTAAAAGTTACAAGCCTGAAGGTGTAAACCGAAGATGAGAGAGTGACGAGCAGGCTCAAATCAGGGACGAAAAGACAGTGATGAGTGATGAGTACTGAGTAAAAACAGATTGCTTTTTTCTCAGTACTCATCACTCAGTACTTTTTTTAATGTGAAGAGCCAGAGCATGCGTTGCTCTTTGGGGTCGAAGCGGCGAGAGGCTTCGGTGACTCGCCAGTAGCCCATGTGTTGCCAGCGACCGACGGAGAGTTTGTTGAAGAGCGGGACGGCGTGTGCGCTCTCTATGGCGGCCAGGAGCGCGCGGTTGGGCGGGCTTAGTTGCTGGTCGCCGCGACGGCCCGCCCCCGTGTAAAAGATTGTGTCGCCCGCTTTGTTCTGGCGGTCTGGATAGCAGGGGTTGATGCGACCGAAGTCTGTCAGGAGCGAGATGAGCCGCCCGTTTCGTTGATAGACTCCGTTCTGGATGCGGTGCGTGCGATTGACCTCGGCCCATGTGAGAATAGAGCCTTCCGCATTCTCTCTTTCATCTTCCGCGCGCGTCTTAGATGATGCTCTCTTCTTCTTGTGCGCTTCCATGCGGAAAAACAGAACCTGCCCGCGCGCTACGGGGTTAGCCGTAGAGCAAACCGCCGTGGACGCTCTGCGCTGGGCAGGTTCTTCCGTTGTTCCAGTTTGTGCCGGAGGCTGAACTGGCTTTTAGTTTCAGGCGCGCAGGCTACGGCCTACTATGAGCCTGTAAACGGCCAGGACTACTATGGCACCTACGACGCTCAAGACCAGGCTCACGATGAGACCGGGGCTGTTGACATCGTTGCCGGTCAGGCTTCCTGTGCCGAAGAGGGCGTGCCCGATCCAGCCGCCTATGACCGCGCCGACTATGCCCAAGAGCGTAGTGATGATGAACCCGCCGGGGTCTTTGCCGGGCATAATCGCCTTCGCAATTAGTCCGGCAATCAAACCAAACACAATCCATCCGATAATCGCTAACATCCCATCATCCTCCCTTTTTAAATCGACTTGTCCGTAAAGCTCACAGTCGAGGAGCTAACAAGCGTACTGAGTTCATACTCAAAACCGGCACTCTGACATGGTTTAAGCAAAGCACAGGCCACAGCGCTGCCTTCAAGACTTAAATTTTTAGCGCCCGCGCGCACGGCGGCATGACCGTTGCTGCTGCACGAACAGGATGGACAGAATAAAAAAGAAACTCTTTAAAAGCATAGCCGTCCTGCTGGCCTTGCAGCTTGTGCTTATCTCCTGCGGCGGGCGCTCTGGAGTCTCTGAGGGCGGGAGCGCGCAGCCCGCTCCGCATTTCAAGCCGGGCTTTAATCTCTTCACGCCGGAGCAGGACATAGAGCTTGGCAGGAAGTCCGCCGCAGAGGTCGCAACGCAGGTTCCGCTTCTCAATGACCAGGCGGTTGTAGCTTACGTGCAGCAACTCGGCGCACGTCTTGCCGAGCGCGCTCCGGGCTACAAGTTCCCTTATCAGTTCAACGTCATAGCCGCGCGCGACATCAACGCCTTCGCTTTGCCGGGCGGCTTCATCTTTGTCAACGCGGGCGCAATCGCCGCCGCTCGTAATGAGGGCGAACTGGCGGGCGTCATAGCGCACGAGATAAATCACGTTGCGCTTCGTCACGGAACCAATCAAGCCTCGAAAGCTTACGTCGCAAAGACCGGCATAAATATTTTGAGGAATGAAGAGGAGATATTGGATGGCTAGAGGATGGGAAAGCAAAGCGGTCGAAGACCAGCAGCAGGAAGCGGAAGAGCGTGCGCGTAGAAAGCTGGCCGCCGAGAGCGAACTCTCTCCTGAAGAGAGAGCGCGGCGCGAGCGGCTGGACTCTCTTCATCTTTCGCGCGCACGCATCCTCACGCAACTCGAACAGGCCACGCGCCCCGCGCACCGCGAGATGCTTCAGCGAACCCTGCGCGCGCTGGAAAAAGAGATTGACGAGTTGGGCTGAAAAAGGTAGAGACGGTCGAAGCCGGTTAATGAAGAGATTGCGTAGCGCTTTAAGCTTGAAATGAGAAGACGTGCCAGCGCTTGCCGCCTTTATCAAAGATGACGGCGTCTATCGTCCGGCCTGTAAATTCGTTGACACAGCGCTGCCAGAACTCCTTCGCCCCACGGTTTTGTTCCATCACTCTCACTTCCCACCTGCCTGAAAGCATACGCCACACGGCATGCGCCGCCTTCATGCCACAGCCCAGCCTTCTATAACTTCTAAGGATGAAGAATTCGGCTATGTCCCAAACGTCTCGGTCGCCGGAAATCTGAGACCGCTTCTGAAGTAGAACGAAGCCTGCGAGTTTGCCGTCCGCCCTTATCAGAAAGGGGCGGCGGTGCGGCTCCTTCCAGTAAAGATGCAGGTGCGGATAGCCGAAGCGACCGTCTTCGCCAATCTCCAGCCCGGAGAACTCGCTGAAGTCATGAGCATAAAGCTCAAACAGATTGGCTAGAACCGATTCCTCTTCAGGCGTGGCGGGAATGATTTTGACTTCCATAGGTGAGGGCCTAGAGAGAGCGCAGAGAGCGAGCTATCAATCCTATGCCGCCCGCCAAGAGCACCAGCATGACTACGGTGTTGAAGAGGCTGGTGGGCTGGAAGTAAATCTGCAAGTTCATCAGTATGCCTGTGAAGATAATGACGATGCCCACGAAGAGCAGCAGCCAGCCCGCGATTGATTTGCCATTGAAGAAGAGAATACCGATGCCAATGATGAGCGGCAGCAAGGTGAGGCCGAAAGTGTTGTAACCCCACAGAGACCAGAAGCCGCTCGTCACGGTCACACGGTTGGTTAAGATGTAAGCGCCCGCGACCGCCATCGCCAAGCCGATGAGAAAATGCCAGAGGCCGCCCGGCGTTCCGCCCGCCCCGCGAAACCTTCTCTCGTCCTCTTCATAATCCATGATTTTCAGACGTGCGCGGCGGCCAGCGTGGCGGCGAGCGAGCGGAAGATGTCGCGCCCGTCCGAAGAGCCAAGCAGGTCTTCGCAGGCGCGCTCAGGGTGCGGCATCATGCCCAGCACGTTGCGCTCGCGGTTGCAGATGCCTGCTATGTTGTCGCGCGAGCCGTTCGGGTTCGTGGCGTCGGTCACTGCGCCCGTCTCGTCGCAGTAGCGAAAGATTATGCGCTCTTCACGCTGCAATTCAGCGAGCGTCGCGTCATCGCAGACGTAGTTCCCTTCGGCGTGCGCTACGGGGATTCGCAGCACCGTGCCGCGCTTCAACTCGTTCGTAAAAGGCGTGTCGTCGTTTTCGACGCGCACGTGTATGTGCTCGCAGATGAAGTGCAGGTCGCGGTTGCGTATCAAGGCACCCGGCAAGAGTCCTGCTTCGGCCAGAATCTGAAAGCCGTTGCAGATGCCCAGGACAAAGCCGCCGCGCGCGGCGAACTCTTTGACCGAAGCCATGACGGGCGAGAAGCGAGCCAGAGCGCCCGCTCGCAGGTAGTCGCCGTAAGAGAAGCCGCCCGGAATAATCACCGCGTCGTAAGCCGAAAGGTTCGTATCGCGGTGCCAGATGAAATCAACGGGCTGGCCCACGTGCTTCGAGATAACGTGATAAGCGTCGTGGTCGCAGTTGGAGCCTGGAAAAACTATGACGCCGAATTTCATCTCTCTATCTCCACGCGAAAATCTTCGATGACAGGGTTAGACAAGACCTCTCGCGCCATGCGAGTGGCCGTCTCCCTGGCCTCGGATTCCTGAAGCGCGCCGTCCAGAGCAATCTCGAAATACTTGCCCTGGCGAACGTCCGCGATTCCTCCGTAGCCCAGAAGCTCTACGGAATGCTGTATGGCCTTGCCCTGCGGGTCAAGCACGCCCGGCTTGAGTGTGACGTAAACTTTTGCTTTCATATCCTTCTGTGTCCGGCCCGCACAATATTACGGCAAAATGTTGCGCGGGGTGTAGTCGTTAGCATAAGATTCCCGTTGCCACGCGTAAAGTTTTTTTTAGAGGCTCGAAGCCACGAGGGCACGAGAATCCGAAGAAGCGCGCTCGTAAGGTTCGAGGCGGGCTTTCCAGATATACGAACTCTTAATTTCAAGACTTTCCGAAGGAGAATAAAGACAATGCAGAACCCCCCGCCCGGCCAGCAACAGCAGGGCTACGGCAGCCCATATGGCACACCACCCAACGCGCCCATGACGCCTACGCCCGGCGACGGCGGCCCGAAAGGTAAAACGGCGCTCGGCGGCCTCGATGCCAATCTGGTCTCGGCACTGGGCTATCCGATTGGCATCATCGCCATCATCGAACTCATCATCGAAAAGCAGAACCGGTTTGCGCGCTTTCACGCCTTCCAATCCATTCTGCTTCACGTAGCCTTCATAGTGCTCTACATAGCCATAGGCATCCTGATGGGAATCATGATGGCAATTTCAACCAACCTCGGAGTTATCTTCGGGCTGTTCATGCCTTTGATAGGCTTGCTTTATCTCGGCGCGCTGCTCTTCTGCGCTTACAAAGCGTATCAGGCCGAGTGGTTCAAGCTCCCGGCCATAGGCGACATGGCCGAGAAGTTCGCCAACAAGTAAAGCAGAAGCTAGTAGGGGTAGAGACAAGTCCTCTGCCCCTACTGACTTTTATCAGGAGAGCGAATTCGTCATGTACAATCCCCCGCCACAGCCTCCGCCCCAGCAGGGCTACGGCTACAATTCTCCGTACGGCATGCAGCCGCCACCGCCTCCCGTCTCTACAAACACCCTGCCCGGAGCCGAGCCAGGCTCAAAGTCCGCCATAGGGCTTGAAGGCAATGCCGCAGGGGCGCTCGCCTACCTCAGCCCGTTCAATATAGTCTTCGCCATCATCGAAAAAGAGAATCGCTTCGTGCGCTTCAACGCCTTCCAGTCGCTCTTCACGGGACTGATGCTCATAGTCCTGGAAGTGGTGATGATAATAGTCGGCGCGATTCTCTCCATAGTGTTGGCGGCGGCGCGTATGCCTGCGGCGGCTGTCATCTTCTGGATACTGATATGGGCCGTGATAATGATAGGCGTGATGGTGTTTCTGGCCCTCATCATCATGGCGGGCGTCAAAGCCTACCAGCGACAGATGTTCAAGATTCCGATTGTAGGCAACTGGGCCGAGAGCATCGCCAGAAAGTAGCACATGCCAAGCATCGCTACTTAAAGACACGCGCGAAGATGGCGTCGACGTTCCTGAGATAAGTGTCGAGCGAGAAGACGCTGTCAATCTCTTCTGGCGTGAGAAGCGAATTGATGTCCGTGTCCTTGGCTATCAAGGTATGAAAGTCTGCTCCCTCGTCCCAGACGCGCATGGCGTTGCGCTGTACCCACTCGTAGGCGGTCTCGCGCGCCGCGCCCTTTCTGGCAAGCGCGATCAGAAGCTGGCCGCTAAAGACAAGCCCGCGCGTGGCGTTCAAATTCTCCAGCATCCTCTCCGGGTAAACCACCAGCCCGTCAATCAGCGAGCGCGCTTTCTCTAAAATGTAATCGAGCGCGATTGAGGAATCCGGCAGCACAACTCGCTCGGCGGAAGAGTGCGAGATGTCGCGCTCGTGCCAGAGCGCAACGTTCTCAAGCCCGACTATGCTGTTGGCGCGAATCGTACGGGCTATGCCGCAGATGCGTTCCGAAAGGATGGGATTGCGCTTGTGCGGCATGGCAGAGGAGCCTTTCTGCCCGCGCTTGAAACGCTCCTGGGCTTCGCGGACTTCCGTGCGCTGCCAGTGGCGCACCTGAAGAGCGAATTTATCGAGCGACGACGCGATGACGGCCAGCGTGCAGAGATATTCGGCATAAGTGTCGCGCTGTATGACCTGCGTGGAGACGGGCGCTGCCTTCAGGCCGAGAAGCGCGCAAACTCGCTCTTCGACAACAGGGTCAAGATGCGCGAAGGCTCCCACGGCCCCGCTAATTTTCCCTACGGCAACGCTCTCTCGCGCACGCTCCAGGCGCTCGCGGTTCCTTCGCATCTCGTCGAACCAGAGGGCGAAGGTGAGACCGAAAGAGGTAGGCTCCGCGTGTATGCCGTGCGTGCGCCCGACCTGCGGCGTCTTCTTAAACTCGAAGGCTCGACGCTTCAAGACTTCCATCAGGGCGTCAATCTTTTTGAGCAGGATGTCGCACGCGTCGCGCAAGAGAAGAGCATTCGCAGTGTCCACCACGTCCGAAGAGGTGAGGCCGTAATGAACGAAGCGCGCGGCCTCTCCGATTGATTCTGCAAGGTTCGTGGTAAAGGCTATGAGGTCGTGATCTGTGGTCTTCTCTATCTCGTTGATGCGCTCGACGGTGAAACTCGCACGCGCTTTAATCTCTTCGACGGCCTCGCGCGGAATCGTCCCCATCTCTGCGTGGACTTCGCACACGGCTATCTCCACGTCCAGCCACTTCTGGAACTTATTCCGCTCAGACCAGAGCGCGCCCATCTCCGGCAATGTGTATCTTTCAATCATAAGAAAGCAGTGACAAGTGATAAGTAACAAGTGACGAGCAGGAAGATTCTAACTTGTCAGCAAGTCACTTGTCACTTATCACTGTTTTAATAAATTTGAGCTGACCGAGTAGCCCGCCAGTTGATAGCGCCCATCGCGCTCTATGAGCGTGAAGGTTTCTAAGGCGTCTGCTTCCGTCCCGTCCCCGCGCTTGAATTTGGTGTTGTAGTTGAGAACGAGCGAGTTGGCGGGAAGACCTGCGCCCGCGTTCTGCTGCTGTCTTCCGCTCGTAAGGGTTCGCTCCTGCTTGATGTCGCCGAGCCTTTCTTTCAGCGTGCGGAAAGTCTCGTTGGACTGGTCGAGCGTGACGCGCGAGCGCCATTCTTCAGCCGCCTCCGTATAAATCTTTTCGAAGCGGCCCGCGTTGAAATCCTCCGTGAAGAGGTTGATGGCATCCTGAGCTTTCGACGGAATGCCGCTCTGTCTTTCGTCCACATCGCAACTAGCTGAAGCGACGAGAACAATCATGGCGCACAGGAGAGCAAGTCTTTTAAGTTTAGAAGCGTAGAGCAGCTTTAACAATCTTCCTTTCGATGAAAGATGAAGCGTCATAGCTCTATCCACGGCGTAGGCTCTTTCGGGTGAGAGAGGATTATCTCTGTGTCTGTTTGAAAAAGCGGTGCGCGCTCGCGGAGCGCAGATTCGGCTGTGATTTTCGCCAGGTACGGATTGTTGGCGCGTTGCGAAAGATGAGCGAGGACAACCGTGCGCGCCGTGCCGTCAAAGCCTTCGCGCAGCCAATCCGCCACGTCTTCGTTCGAGAGATGGCCCGTGCGCGACAGGATTCGCTGCTTCAACTCCCAGGGATAAACCGAGCAAGCCTTCAGCATGTCGCGGCTGTGATTGGATTCTATGATGATGCCAGCGCAGCCCCTGAGCCGCTCCGTTATCAGCGTAGTGATGTGGCCGAAGTCCATCAGCGTCGCCACGCACACGCCTTCGTGCGTCGCCGTGAAACCGAAATTGTCCACCGCGTCGTGAGGAATGGTGAAGGGATGAAAGTCAATCGCCCCGATTTTGAAATCCTTGCTCGATTCAATTAACTCCACGCGGTCGCGCAAAGCATCTGAGCGCTTTCGCGGCTCTTCATTTGAAACACCGTGCCGCTCGCTGATGTAAGCCTCACGTGTTTGGCCTGAGATGTAGACCGGACAACTCAAGCTCTTCAAAAGCACTCGCAGGCCGCCAGCATGATCGCCGTGCTCGTGCGTGATGATAACGCCGTCCAGCCCGCTCGCATCAACGCCCACGAGCGCCAGGCGGCGCACGGTCTCACGCGCGCTCAATCCGGCATCCACGAGCACACGGGTCTCGCCCGCGCTTATCAAAACCGCGTTCCCCGTCGAGCCGCTTCCTAAAACAGTGAATCTCATCCTCTCAGATTTCTAAACGCGCACGGTCTACGCTGAAGCCGTTGAGGTCGCCCAGGGCCGCGAGCGACATGGCTTCGGTTCGGAAATACTCTTGGGCCACGCGGTGAACGTCCTCAATAGAGACCTCTTCCAAGCGGCGTATGATTTCATCCGGCGTAATGCGGCGACCGTGTATTATCTCCTGACGCGCGAGCGCTCCGGCGCGCACGTTTGAAGATTCAAGGCCCAGAAGGATTGATGAAACGGTCTGGTCTTTGGCAAGCCGCAACTCGTCTTCGGTGACGCTCTCGCGCACCACGCGTCGCAACTCCGCGAGCGAGAGGTCAACGACTTCGTCCAACTGCTCGGGCGAGGTTCCGGCGTAGATGTGAAAGACGCCCGCGTCCGTGTAGCTAGAAGCGCCAGCGCCGACCGCGTAGGCCAGCCCGCGCTCTTCGCGTATTGATTGCCAGAGGCGGCTGCTGGTCGTGCCGCCTATGATATTGGCAAGGAGGCTTGCGGCGAAGCGGTCTTCGTGGCGCGCGTCTGTCCAGGGCGCGGCAATCAAGAGATGCGCCTGCTCAAGCTCGCTCTTGCGCTCAATCAAGATGGGCGCGGCAGGCTTCGGCGCGCCCGCGTAATCCGCGCCTTCGCTCACAGACTCCGCACGCGCTTTGAGATGCCGGAAGGCATTTTCGACCGTCTTGATAAACGCCGCGTGCTCTATGTTTCCGGCGGCGGCGACGACCATGTTGGCGGGGACGAACTCGCGCGCGTGAAAATCTGCTGTGCGGTCGCGGTCAAAGGATGAAACGGTCGCTTCCGTGCCTTCTATGGGGCGGCCAAGGGGGTGGCCCGGAAAGTAGGCGGCGTTGAAAAGCTCGCCCAGGAACTCGTCGGGCGTGTCCTCAACCATCTTCATCTCTTCGATTATGACCTTTTGCTCGCGCTCAAGGTCTTCGCGCTCGAAGCGTGGCTGAAGGAGCATGTCCGAGACGAGGTCGAAAGCCTTCTCCACGCCACGGTCTGCGACCTTCATGGTGAAGCCCGTCATCTCGTGCATGGTGAAGGCGTCGAGGTTTCCGCCCAAACGGTCAGACTCTATTGCTATGTCGAGGGCAGAGCGGCGCTTTGTGCCCTTAAAAACCGCGTGCTCAATGAAATGGCAGAGACCGTTCTCGGCCTCTCGCTCGTGGCGCGAGCCTCTACGCAGCCAGATGCCTAGCGTGGCCGAGCGCAGGCCCGGCATCCGTTCTGAAACAATTGTAAGTCCGTTATCTAAACGCGTGAATTGAACCTGATCTGTCATAAGGCTTGGAAATTTCGGAAACCCTTTGATGCGTGAAAATCGCTTCGGTTAGCCTTCGAATCCTAACACGCCCGAAAAGGGGCGGCAAACGCAGGCCGTGGTTTCCGGCATCTCTATGGTCAAAAGGGGAATTGCCTCTCTTGACATGCTTTACGTAGTTGACGGAAAATGTGCTCTTCCCAGACAAGGCCCTGGTCTGTGCAGAAGTCCGAAGGTCAACCGAAAGAAGTTAAGAGACAACCTCGAATTCTTCGAATCAAAGATTGAGTTCCCTTGGGATTAAAGAGATTCCTCCCTCGTATGCGTGGCGCTGAAAAAGTCGGTTGCTTGAAAACGCGTCTTTCGCCAATGGGTGAAAGATTGCGTGTCGGAGGTATTGCCACAATGAGAAAAGCTTTGCGCGTAGCTCTGAGTTTACTGGCACTCTCCGCCATGTGTGTGGCGAGCGCTCCGCTAGCGCTCGGGTCTGGGAACTCCAGGGCTTTGGGCACCATCACGGGCACTGTCCGCGACAACAAGGGAAATCCGCTCGCAGGCGCTCTCATCACGCTTCTGAAAGAAGGCGCTGCGGAGGTAGTCAAGCAGACGCGCTCGGCTGCCGACGGAAGCTTTGTGACCAAAGTCTCGCCGGGCCTTTACAGCGTACGTGCCGAAGCCACGGGCTTTAATCAGGCTCTCTTCTCTGCCGTTCAGGTCAGACCCTCAGACCAACTCAGCTATCGCTTCAACCTTGAGCCGGTCGGCAACGGGCGCACAGCGCCTGAGCGCCGCGCAGACCGTGACAGCGCCAAGTGGCGTGTCCGCGCCAACCAGGGCCGCCGCTCTATCTTGCAGATGGACGAGGGCGAAGACCAGACGGTTCAGGACGCCATGGACGCTGTGGAGGCCGCGAATCGCCTGCCGGACGACACGGTTTTTGAGATGCCCGCCGATGATGCAAGGGGGCATGGCCGCATTCAGGGCGTGGTGGAGGCTTACACAGCCGCTTCAGCAAATCCGCAGACTCCCACTTATGCCGGAGTCAACTTCGCCTTTGCGGTTCCGGCCACAGGCAATATTGATTTCATCTTCGCGGGGCAGATGGGCACGGGCAGCCCGAATACGCCGCAGCGCTTTGAGGCCACGACCCGCGTGCGCTTGAACGACGTGCATCGCCTGAGCGTCACTATGGGCGCGGCGCGCGTCAACACGATTCTTCCCGTGGGTGATGAAGGCAAGCGCTCTCTGGGGCAATTCTCCGTGCGCGCCGTCGACGAGTGGGTCGTGCGCGACGGCATTGTCGTAGTGCTAGGGCTGGATTATTCAAGATTTGTAGGGGCCAGCAAGGCCAGCGCCGTCAGCCCCAGGCTGGGCTTCCAGTTCGACGCCAACGCTCGCACGCGCATTAAGGCCGCTTACGCGCCGGGCGGGCAGGAGAACATGGTGCAGAGCGCGGCAGACTTTGAAGACGGCCCAGTGCTTTTCCGACAGCCCGGAACGGGCGCGGTCGCTTTGGTTGACGGCCAGGCCGTGATGGAGAAGAGCCGCCGCTTCGAGTTTGGAATCGAAAGAGTTTTGGATAACAACTCGCAGGTCGAGGCGACAGCCTTCTTTGATACCACTTCGGGACGCGGCGTCGGCCTGATGAATATGCCGCTCAACGCCTTCCAGAGCAGCAACGGCAACGCGCTCCTGAACGTAGCCAACCAGGAGGGAGCGGCCAAGGGGCTTAGAATAGTCTACACGCGCCGCATCAGCCAGATGCTCAGTGCGTCCGCCGGTTACTCGTTCGGGCGCGGGCAGCGCCTCTCGGCTGAAGGCCTAAGGAACCCTGCGGAGCTTTTCGACGGCGGCTTTTTCCAGACCGCCGCCTTGCAGGTCAACGGAGACCTGCCCACTGGGACGCGTATCAGCACGGTCTTCCGCTTCTCGCCCGAAGCGACCGTCTTTGCCATTGACCCGTTCGCCGGACGCCTTGCCGTCTACGACCCTAGCCTCAGCATTATGGTGACGCAGGAGTTGCCGACCTTCGGCCTGCCCGTGCGCGCAGAGGCTGTGATTGACGCGCGCAACCTCTTCGACACCCAGGCAAGCGCCGAAGACGGCGAGACCGTTTTGCTCATCAACGCGGCGCGCCGCACAGTGCGCGGCGGCATCTCCGTCAGGTTCTAAAAGGCGGGTAAATAGCCAATGGTCAATGGTGAATAGATAAAAGCAGTTCTTCTATTTACCATTGACCATTGGCTATTTACCTGCTTTTTCTCTTTCTCCAAGTTTTTGGAACCGTCCGAGATTTTGGAGAAACGCCGGTTTTGAATCCGCCTGGGCCTTCACACTTTATAATCATCAGACTCGTGGAAGTTGCACAGGCACAACGCGATGCCAGCGAGGCTTCACGTCTTGCGTTAAAGTCCAGAAGGAGAAAGATTTGTCTTCAGAATCTGGAACATCGCTTGCTTAATTCTGACCGATGTTGAGGTGTGCCGCGAAAGGCTCAAGGTAGAAGCGCTGTGAAAGGCTCCGTGCTGACAGTCAGAACCTGGGTGCTGCTGATAGTGGCGGCGCTCTTGATTGCTGCCGGTACGCTCAATTTCCTACAGCGCCTCAAGCACAAATCGCCTCCGACCGACGGCGTCCTCTGGTCGCAGACCAACTCTGGCGTCGCAGCCGAATCGGTTCAGCCCGACTCGCCCGCCGGACGCGCGGGCATCCTTCCCGGCGACATACTGGTCGGCGTCAGCGAAGACGAAAAACAGTTCGACGAGGTGACGGAGACCTGGCAGGTTCCTGTCTTTCTGGAAGAGGCAGGCGTCGGAGGCCATCTGGTCTACCGCATCTACCGCCCATCGTTCCCGGAGGAGACGCGCACCTATGACGCAGACCTCTACGACCTTCAGAGCATTCCCGACTGGACTTCGCGCGACCTCTACATCAACATCATAGGTCTTATCTATCTCTTCGTAGGCTTCTTCGTTCTCTTCAAGCAGGGCGGGCGCGCCCCCTTCGTGCTTCACTTTGCGACGCTCTGCCTGGTCGCTTTCGTCTTCCATTTCTACAGGCCAATTGGGACGGGCGAGGATTTGGATGCAGCGATAGACGTTCTAGACAACGCCGCTCTGGCCCTGTTTGCGCCCATCTTCGTGCACTTCTGCGCGCTCTATCCGGCACGCTATCACCTTTCGGAAAAGAGACGCTGGCCCGCGATTCTGCTGTACGCGCCCGCGCTGGTCTTGATTGCGCTGACGGCCATGCTTTACACGCGCGAGTACATACCCGTGCCTTTGCGACTGCCCGACAGTTTTTATAGGTGGACGCCGCTTACGGTCTACACGCAGTTTGCAATGGCGCTAGTCGTGGGCGCTGGCCTCATCATTCACCGATTTATCAAGACCGAGACGGCTGTAGTCCGCCAGCAGTTGAAGTGGGTCGTGTGGGGTTCGGCTCTTGCCATAGCTCCCTTCACGATTCTGTATTCGATTCCCTTCGCCTACAGCACAGACCTTGAGTGGCTGACGGACATAGCCATCCTGCCGCTCGCCCTGATTCCCTTGACCTTCGGCAACTCCGTCGTGCGCTATCGACTGATGGACGTTGACATGGTGGTCAGGCGCGCAGCCGGTTACGCGCTCTCTACACTCGCCATAGCTTTGATGATAGGCGTCGTGGTCTATGCCGCAGGCGTCTACGCCCTTGGCGATGCCTACACGCCGGGCGAGATTACTTTGCGTGTCATCATAGCCGTCGGCGCAATGGCGGTGATTGTCATGATTGCCGCGCCGATTAAGAATTTCATACAGGAGCGCATAGATCGCTTCTTCTACGGCGAGCGTTATGACTTGCGGCACGGGCTTCTGGATTTCGGTCGCACGCTCTCCGCGACCACCGCGCTTGAGCCTCTGCTGGACGCACTGGTCAGCCGCTTGCAGCAAGTCCTGGGCGTAGAGCGCGTGGCAATCTTCATTGAAGATAAACGCGACACCGCAGGTTATCGAGTGGCGCGTGCCGTGGGACTCTCGCCCACCATGATTGTGCCGCCGGATTTCCGCGAGATGATTCGCACGCGCTCGGCTGAGACGGGCGTGGTGCGTGCGGATGACCTTGACCTTGTGCCGCAGACCGCAGGCTTTGTGCGTCGCGCTCTTCATTACTACGTGCCTTGCGTGGTGCGCGGGCGCATGGTGGCCGTCATAGGTCTTGGGCGTTCTGCGGACGGAGCGCTGCTCTCGTCCGAAGACGTGGAAATCCTGCGAACGGTTTCAGGCTACGTGGCGGTCGCCATAGAGAACAGCCTGCTTTATCAGGAGCAGAAGGAGCGCGCCGCAGAGCTTGAGCTTCTCAAGGAGTTCAACGAATCAATCGTCGAATCCATCAACGTCGGCCTCCTGGCCGTTGACCTTGAGGGACGCATTACTCGCTGCAACTCCGCGCTCGAAGAGGTGCTCGGCATCAATCGTGATGAAGCCGTGGGCCACTTTGTAGAAGACCTCTTCGCGGAAGATTTCGGTGAAACGCTCTCGCAGGTTTTGGGTCAGGCTCGCTGGCACACTGCGGAACTCAGGCGCATCTACAAGCTGCACACTGCTACGAGCAAGGGACGCTCGCTCGTTCTGAACATAGCCATCGCTCCGCTCGAAGCTGACTCGCAGGGACGCACAGGCTCAATCGTCGTCCTCGAAGACGTGACGACCCGCATGCGCCTCGAAGAGCAGTTGCAGCAGCGCGAGAAGCTCTCTTCCATAGGTCTTCTGGCGGCAGGCGTGGCGCACGAAGTCAACACGCCTCTGACGGGCGTTTCCTCTTACACGCAGATGCTTCTGGGCATGCTGCCTGAAACAGACCCGAAGCACGCGCTGCTTCAGAAGGTGCGACGCCAGGCAGACCGCGCCAGCAACATCGTCAACAACCTGCTGAACTTCTCGCGCACCGGAAGCGCCACGGAGTTTGCGGAGGTGGATGTGCATCGAGTGCTGGACGACACCTTGCAGCTTCTTGAGCCGCAGCTTCGACGCAGCCAGATTGAGATTGAGCGCGAATATCAGGAAGAGCTTCCGCACGTTTACGGCAACGCCGGAAAGCTGCAACAGGTCTTCACCAATCTTCTCTTAAACGCACGCGATGCCATTCCCGAAGGCGGTCGCATCACGCTGAAGACCTCGCTCGCAGACTCGGACGTGCAGATAGAAGTCATAGACACCGGCATAGGCATCGCGCCGGAAAACATAGCCAAGATTTACGACCCGTTCTTTACCACCAAAGGCGTGGGACGTGGGACGGGTCTCGGTCTCGCCGTCACCTACGGCATAGTGCAGGAGCATGACGGCCACATAGCCGTCCGCAGCGCGCCCGGACACGGCACGACTTTTCGCATCACGCTGCCCACTATGCTCGCGCGCACTCGACTGCAAGCCGCAGGAGACTGAAAACAGGGGACAGGGGTTAGGGGTTGGGGTTTGGTGAAAGAAAGGGAATCTAATTTTCTTCTTCCCAACCCTCAACCCCTATTCCCCATCTAAGGCTTATCCCTTTTTTGCGAATCGGTAGATTTTGGGAACAGAGAGAAGAATGGCTAGGAAAGGCTCAGTCCTCGTTGTCGACGACGAGGAGATTATGCGCGACGTGCTGGAGACACTGTTGTCTGCCGAAGGCTATCGCGTTGATCTGGCTAAGACCGGCGAGGAAGGACTGGAAGCTTACGGGCGGCGCGCGTATGACGTGGTGCTGCTGGATGTCTCCATGCCTGGCATGGGGGGCCTGCGCGCGCTCGAAGAGTTTTTGAAGATGGATCAGGAAGCCGTGGTCATAATGATTACGGCTTACGCTACCTTCGACACGGCGATTGCCGCCTGGGAGAAGGGCGCGACCAACTGCATACGAAAGCCTTTTCAGAACGAGCAGATTGCCGCGACCGTAGCCGCAGGCGTCAAGCGTCGTCGCAAAGAGGAAGAGCGACAGACCTTGCGCCGCGCCATGAGCCGCATGGTGGACAGAGGAGCGATGGTCGGTCGCTCCGAGAACATGCAGACGGTCTTTCGCATGGTTGATCAAGTTGCGCCCGCGCGCTCAACGGTTCTCATCACGGGCGAGAGCGGCACCGGCAAGGAGTTGATCGCACGCGCCATCCACGAGCAAAGCCCTCGCGCGCAGAAGCCCTTCGTCACCGTCAACTCTTCAAACATCCCTTCGGAGCTACTTGAGTCTGAACTCTTCGGCCACACGCGCGGCGCTTTCACTGGAGCGGTTGCAGCCAAGAAGGGCTTGTTCGAAGTCGCTGACGGCGGCTCAATCTTTCTTGATGAAATCGGAGACATTCCGCCCGAAACTCAAGCTCGCTTGCTTCGCGTCATACAGGAGCGCGAGTTCACGCCGCTCGGCGATACAAACCCGCGCCGTGTGGACGTACGCATCATCGCCGCCACCAACGTCGATTTGAAAGAGGCAGTGCGACAGGGAACCTTCCGCGAAGATTTGTACTACAGGCTCTCTGTCGTGCCGATTGAGTTGCCGCCTTTGCGCGACCGCCGTGAAGACATTCTGCCTCTGGCGCAGCACTTCATACGCAAGTACAACGAAGAGAACGCCCGTCAGGTCTCTGAGCACATAGCGCCCGAAGTCCTGGCCCTGCTCGAAGCTTACGCCTGGCCCGGTAATGTCCGAGAGCTTGAGAACGCAATCGAGCGCGCAGTAGTGATAGCGCCTGGGCAGGAGATTACAAAAGAGTGCCTGCGCCCGGAAATCAGCAATCCCGAATCGGTGCGCGCCTCTATGCGCGACATCTCAAGCGCCGCCACGGGCATAGACATAGCTCGCGGCGTCAACTTCTACGACGAAGTGCGCCGCTTCGAGATAGACCTCATACGCCGCGCCCTGGAGCAGACCGGCGGCCACCAATCCCGCGCCGCGCGTCTCTTAGGCATGAACGCCACGACGCTCAACTCCAAGATTAAGACCTACAACATAGACCCGCGACAATGAGAAGAGGTCAAGAGCTTCTCTAACATCCGAATCAACCTGAAGCGTCCGGCAAGGAAAAGTTTGAGTTGCCTTGCCGCATTTTGTTACTCTTGGGCGCGCAATCATGCTCTGTCCTCGAAAAGACGGCTATGCCCAACTTTATTGAAGCCTTCACACGCTCTAAGCCACGCTTGCTGACGATGAGTACATTGATTGCGGCGGGCGCTGTGGCTTCTTCTGCCGTGACGGGTTTGCCTGCGGCTGTCATAGCCGCGCTGGCGGGCCTCGCGGGAAACATCGCCGCCACAGACGTTCACGCCATGCTTTCGTCACGCGTCCTGCGCGACGACGTGCTGAAGAATCATCACCTCGCGCGCTGTGTCAGGGACGCCATCAGCGAAATCATACGCCTCGCGGCATCGGAAATCTCGGACAGGAAACAGAGCGCGGCTTTAGAGAAGATAGCCGTCATTGATGAAAAGCTCTGGGCGGAAGCAGAGTCTACCATCTGGCAGCCGGAAACAACCCTTGGGCTTTCATCAGACGAAACCCTTGAGATGTTTTCAAAGTCGCCCGAAGAGTTTGCCAGATTCAAAGCTCTTGACCTTGAAGCGTGGCGCGAAATTGTTGAAGGGCTAGCTGCCATGCATTCCATAGCCGTCGAAGGCGACGTTATTAGCTCGCACGGCGCTACCGTACTGTCTCGCTCGACGATTGACGCGACGGCCAAGCGCCTGTTCGAGACTTTCCCGCGCGCCCTCTACGAAATCCTCAAGAACGATTTCGCTCACGGCGGCGAAGCCTACGGCGGATTGTTGATGAAGCTTGTGGGCAACATCTCTGCCAAACAGGTAGAGACGCTCGAAGCCGCTTATAAGATTCTCGGCGTAACGCAAGAGATTCTCGAAACGGTTTTGAGGACGGAAGATAACACCAAAATAATTATAGACAAGCTGGACGCCTTTCCCGTTCAAGCCGCCGCGTCAACGCCTGCGCGCAGCGCAATCAACCTGCCGCCCTTCAATCCGATTTTCACAGGACGCGCAGACGTGCTTGAGGATTTGAAGGCCACACTGGAAAAGAAGAAGCGCGCGGCCCTGAGCGGAATGCCCGGCGTGGGGAAGACGCAGACCGCCACAGCCTACGCGCACAGGCAATACGAAGCCAAAGCTTACGATTACGTCCTCTACGCACGCGCGGCCAGCGAGACGGAGTTATTAACCGACTTCGTGAGCGCCGCACAAGCACTGAACCTGCCCGCGAAAGGCGACGCCAACTTTAACGTCGTAGCCGCTTCGGTCAAAGCCTGGCTTGAAGGCGCGGAACGCTGGCTCTTGATTTTCGACAACGCGGATGATTTAGCTGTCGTGCGCTCGCACATCCCCGCCAACCCCAAAGGCCACGTCATCCTGACGCGCAGACCCGCAGACGCGGGCGGCGTAGCCGACACCATCAAGATTGAAGAGATGAAAGCCGACGAAGGCGCATGGCTCCTGCTCCAACGCGCAGAACTGACTTCGGACGCAGAGACGCTCGCCGGTGTCGCACCCGAAAGCGCAAAGCAGGCGCGTGCAATCTCCCGCGAGCTTGGCGGCTTGCCTCTATCTCTTGACATAGCCGGAGCCTTCATCAAAGGAACATCGACAACCCTCGCCGAATACCTAGACCTCTATCGCGCACAAGGCAAAGAGTTGCGTAAGGAGCGCGACCCGAACGCGCCCTACGAGCATTCAGTAGCAACGGCCTTCACCCTGGCCTTCAAACAAACCGCCACGCCCGACGATGACAGCGAAGAGTCGGGCGTCATCGCGCGCTCGGCTGCGGATTTGTTGCGACTGTGCGCGTTTCTTGCTCCTGATAGTATTCCGTTGGAGCGTATTCTGACGGATACCTTTGAAGTGGGCGAAGACTTACAACGCGCTCTCGGCAACAAGATTTGGCGGAAAAAGGTCGTAGCCAGAGCGACGCGATATTCCCTTCTGGACTTCAACCCGAAGCCGCAAACCTATGACATGCACAGAGAGGTGCAGGCCGTCATGCGCGACGAGCTAGACACCGAAGCGCAGCGCCTCTGGGCAGAAAGAGCTTTACTGACGCTGGACGCAGCTTTCCCGGACGTTTCAGAATTCGCCAACTGGGAAACATGCGACCTGTTTTTACCTCACACCCGAGCTTGCTTGGAATACTGCGATAAATTGAATATCGAGACGGAAACGGTCGCGCTGCTGAAAAACTTGGCGGCCTTTCATTTACACAGCCGCGCTCGCTACGAAGAAGCGGAGCCTTTGTTCAAGCAATCGTTAGAGCTGGCGAAGAAGTTACTGAGCGCAGAGCATGAGGGTGTAGCTTTAATCATGAACAATCTAGCGGGACTGTATCAAACGCAGGGCCGCTACGAAGAATCAGAGAGTTTGTTCAAGCAATCATTGGAACTGGCGAAGAAGCTGCTCGGTTTGGAACATCCGAACGTGGCTTTAAGTATGAACAATCTGGCGGAACTCTATCGGATGCAAGGATGCTACGAAGAGGCAGAGCCTTTGTTTAAGCAATCGTTGGAGCTAAGAAAGAAACTGTTCGGCTCAGAGCATCAAACTATAGCTCAAAGCATGAACAATCTTGCGCTGTTGTATTACGCACAAGGGCGTTATGAAGAAGCGGAGCCTTTATTCAAGCAGGCGTCGGAACTTTGGCGAAAGTTACTGGGATTAAAGCATCCACACCTGGCTCTGAGCATGAACAATCTTGCGCTGCTGTATTACGCACAAGGGCGTTATGAAGAAGCGGAGCCTTTGTTCAAGCAGGCGTTGGAGCTGTGGCAGAAGCTGCTCGGGCAGGAACATCCGAATATGGCTCAAAGCATGAACAATCTGGCGGAACTCTATCGGATACAGGGCCGCTACAAAGAAGCAGAAAGTTTGTTCAAGCAAACGTTGGAACTTTGGCAAAGGACGCTTGGCTTAGAACATCCGAATGTAGCTTTAATCCTCAACAATCTTGCGGGGCTATACCAAATGGAGGGCCGCTACGACGCGGCAGAGCCTTTACTCAAACAATCATTAGAACTGGCGAAGAAGTCGCTCGGCTTAGAGCACCCGGACTTGACTCAAAGCATGAGCAATCTCGCGGGACTATATCAAGCACAGGGGCGCTACGAAGAATCAGAGAGTTTGTTCAAGCAGGCATTGGAACTGGCGAAGAAGTCGCTCGGCTTAGAACACCCGCTTGTAGCGCAAATCTTGAACAATCTTGGCCTGTTATATTACGCACAGGGGCGTTATGAAGAGGCGAAGCCCTTGTTCGAGCAATCGTTGGAACTTGCGAAGAAGCTGCTCGGCCTTGAACATCCGAATGTGGCTCAGACCATGAACAATCTAGCACTGTCATATTATATAGAAGGGCGTTATGAAGAAGCAGAGCTATTGCTTGAGCATGGGTTGGCAGTGATTAAAAAGGTGCTGGGCACAGAGCATCCGTATACGCGCGTAGTTAGTGAAAACTTCAGGAGGTTCCAAGAAGAGAAAGCCGCGAGAGAAGCGGAGCAGGGAAAGAACAGGAACGAGGAAGATGAAGATGGCGAGAGGGACGGTCGGTAAATTGTAATGTATGAGGTTGTAAAAATATCAACATGTATACCGTCTCGAAATTATCAATGAAAAACGGGTGGTGATGCATAAGTGTTACGGGTGAATGGGTTAAAATGTGTGAAGGAAGGCTTTGCACGCGGAAGTGTTGAGCCTACATCTGCAAATGAAAGACTTACACCTGCGGGTGTAAGTCTTTCATTTACGAATGCAAAGCTTGCATTTGCGTAGGAAAGGCTTACATCCACAGATATAAAGCCAACATTTGCGGGTGCAAATACTTCATATGGAAATGTTAAAGCTTCATTTGCACGCGCGGGATTTGCATCTGTAGATGCGGAGATGAAAATTGTGTGGGGAGCGTCTGACAGGCTGATGCGCGAAGCTTTGGTGGGTTGGGGTGGTTGTAGATTTTGCTTGCCAAATGCGGTTTTAGGAATAGAATTAGGTTGTCGTCCTTGCCATAACTCTACTCACGGAGGTTCTGACCTATGAGTTCACCGAAACGTAATGTGGAAAAGCTAAATAAACTCGTCACTGCTTTGGAGACGCTTGCGCCGGATAAGAGTTTCGGAGGTATGACGCTCGCGCAGTTCAAGGCACGGATTCAACCTTCCTATGATATACGCGCGCAGATTGAAACGCTCGACACTCAATTGAGCGCGGCAAAGGCTGCGCGCAGAGTCGCCGATGAAGAGAGTATGCGCGCAGCGCAACTAATCGTTAACGGCGTCAAGGGAGACCCAACCGAAGGCCCTAACAGCGACCTCTACGAAGCTATGGGCTACACGCGCGCGGACGAGCGCAAGAGCGGTCTCACGCGCAAGAAGAAGACGAGCGACAAGTAAAAGTAGTTAAGAGCGTCTAACAAAACTTACGGCGTCATGATGCCCGCAAGGGCGGGCTAGTCCCTACCCGTGTGTTTGCGTAAATGAGCGGGCAGAGGACTCGTCCCTGCCCCTGCGGTTATCTTGCGGCTTCGACGCGGTTGCTCAGGACGTTGAACTTCAACGATGATTCGTCTCGCAGAATGATTGACGGGAAAGCGAGCCTTCTATAGACTCTGACCGCAATTCGTGGCTCAGGTCAAAGCTTCACGCTTTCAAGAGAGAACCGAAGGTGATCGAACAGGCAGGTGTCAACGACAGAGGCGTTCTGTCAATAGATTGAGGCATCACTGATCGGTCTGAAGATTTGTTGGTTGGAAAGCGCTACCACATCCTTCACTCCTTTCTTCTGACGCCCTCACCATACGGGACGGTTAAACCTGAATTAAGCAAAGGAGAAATGAGATGCGCGCAATAGCTAAAGTGATTTTCCTATCCTTCTTGTTGCTGGGCCTGCTATGTTACGGGAATGCAGTGGTGAAAGCAGGAAGAGCGGTTCCACTAGGCAAGTTGAACAACCTCTTCATCACCAGCCTCGCCATAGATTCCAAGAACAACATCATGTATGCAGGGACTTCGGGCGGAGTTTTCAGGCGAACTAACGCCGACCCGGTCTGGACAGAAATCAATACCGGCTTGAAGAGCCTTAATATCAAAGCGCTGGCCCTGGATGCGGACAACAATCTCTACGCAGGCACATGGGGCGACGGTGTCTGGAAGCTCGCCCCCTTTGGCTATTATTGGTCTTCGTACAATGGCTCAGGCACAACTGCATTAACTAACCTCTACGTCAACACCATTCTGGTCGTATCTAACGCTCTGATAGTTGGCACTACGAAGGGCGGGGTGTTCGTCTCGAAGCCTTGGAGCCAGAGTTGGACTGCGTATAGCAAAGGACTACTGCCGAACTATGATGTCAGTTCACTTGCCATAGATTCCAAGAGTAATTTGTATGCAGGCACCTGGGGCGACGGAGTGTACAGGTCTGATGGCGGCACAGAGAAATGGGTCAAATACAGTAGCGGATTGAATGGCTCTACGGTCTTCGACCTCGTAACAGACCCGCCGGGCACTTATGTCTATGCGGCGACTATGACGGGCGTTTACAGGACTGTTATCTGGGATAAAACCTGGAACGCGTTCAACAATGGATTAAGTAACATGGACGTTAAAGTCCTGATAATGGATTCGTCGGGCAGCCTGTACGCGGGCACGGAGAGCGGCGTCTTCAAGACAACAGGCTGGGGCGCGAACTGGGATTTATTTCATCCCGAATTAAGTAACCCGAGTGTCATAAGCATGGCTATAGATTCTTCCGGTAATCTCTATGCAGGCACATGGGGCGGCGGCGTTTTCAAAATTCCGTTGACGAGTTGGAGCGCATTCAATTAGCCGCAGTTAAGCTAAATCCCCTCTCTTTTTCTACCTCGCGGCTTCGACGCGGTTGCGGCCCTGTTCTTTGGCTTGATAGAGGGCCATGTCTGCGCGGGCTATCATGTCATTGCCGGATTCGTTGTCCCAGAGGGTGGCTGCGCCTGCGCTGAGGGTGAGAGGGAAGACGCGCTCGCCGTCGCCAAAGGAGCGCGAGTGCGCGGCGTGTCGAATCTTTTCCGCGAGGCTGATTGCGCCTTCTAAATCTGTTTCGGGCAGGAGAACTAGGAACTCTTCGCCGCCGTAGCGGAAGACAACGTCGGAGCCGCGCACGTTGTCTGTCAAGACGGTTGCGACCTGCTGAAGCGCAACGTCGCCTGCGGCGTGGCCCTGTAGGTCGTTGACCGATTTGAAGTGGTCAAGGTCAATCATCAGGCATGAGAGCGGGCGATTGTAACGGCGCGTCTCCGACATCTCTCGCGCGAGGATGTGCTGTAGGCCGTAACGGTTGAGCAGGCCCGTGAGCGCGTCCGTCATGGCTCGTTCCTGCGCCACGTCGGCGCGCATGACAGCTTCTTCGGCACGCCTGCGTAGTAGGTCGCGCTCGTGCTTCAAGCGAAGCGCAACGTAGACGCGCGCCAGCAGTTCTTCGGCCTTGAAGGGCTTGCTGATGTAATCGTTCGCGCCCAAAGAGAGGCCGCTCACTTTAACTTCCGTCTCGTCACGCGCGGAAAGAAAGATGACGGGCGTGTCTCGCACAAGGTCGTCGGCCTTAATCAACTGGCACGCCTCAAGACCGTCCATGACGGGCATCATCACGTCCAGTATCACAAGGTCGGGCCGCTCTGCGCGAGCCTTTTCCACTGCCTCGCGCCCGTTCTGTGCAGTAATCACGCGATAACCCGCGCGCTCAAGCCTGCGCTGAATCAACGCGCGATTAATCGGCTCGTCATCAGCCACAAGAATAGTCGAAGAACTCTTATCCAAACCATCAACCATAAGAGAATAACCTTAGAATTTATACATCGGCGTCGGGGATTTCGGGCGGGAGGCGGAACCAGAAGGTGGAGCCTTCGCCGGGCTTGGAGTTGACGCCGATTTGTCCGCCGAGGCGCTCGACTAATCGTTTAGAAACGGCCAGGCCGAGGCCGCTTCCGCCGTGAACGCGAGTGTTGGAGGCGTCCAGTTGCCGGAACTCTTCAAAGATTTGCGGGAAGGCCGAAGCGTCAAAGCCTATGCCCGTGTCGTGCACGCTTATCTGCACGCCGCCCGACGTATCGCGCTCGACTTCTACTTGAATAGAGCCTGCTTCCGTGAACTTGACTGCATTCGACAAGAGGCTCGTCAAGATTTGACGTACGCGCTCAGGGTCAGTGCGAATCACAGGAGCCTCTTCGGAGATGTGAACGGTGATGCCTAAGCCTTTGGCTTCCGCGAGAGTGCGTACGCTTGCGACAGCGCGCCTGACCACATCGTCGAAGGCCACTGTGTCCATGAAGACCGGGAAGCGCTCAGTGTCTATGCGCGCAAGGTCAAGGGTTTCTTCTACCATGCTGAGCAGTCGGTCTGCGCTGTCGGCTATGGTTTGAACGTCTGCGCGCTGCTGCTCGTTGAGTTCGCCGGAAAAGCCGTCCTTGAGCATCTGCGCGTAGCCTATGATGGCGTTCAGGGGCGTACGCATCTCGTGAGAGATGAGCGACATGAATTCCATCTTGTGCTGGTCTAGCTGGCGCACGCGCTCTTCCATCTGTTGCGCCGCGAGGAGTCGTGTGCGCCCCTCCCGGCTGCGCTCCATGTTCTGCATAGCTATGCCCATGAGCCGCGCGTAGAGGTCTGCGAGACGCTGCTCGTCCGCCGATACTTCCGCGACGAGGCGCGCGAAGGTGATGACGACGCCGAACAGGCGATTGCCCTGGCCCAGGATGGGCGTGGCCCACGCGCCTCTAAGCCCTGACCAGCGCACTGCTGCGTGAAGGTCTGCCGCGCGGGCTTCGCTAGCGAGGTCTGCCACGACGCCCACGCGCCGCTTCGCCGCAAGACCGCAGACAGGGTCTTCCAGCGTCACGCCTTGCGTATACCGCTCAAGAATTCCCGTCGGAAGCTGCTTTGATGCAGCAAGGCGCAGCGTTTGCGCTTCGTCATCCCACTTGAGAACCGCAGAGGCGTCCGCGCTCGAAAGCTTCGACCACGAATCGAGCACTGCGCGCAGAGAGCGGTCAAGATGAGCTTCCGTCTCAACATCTGAAACCAGGCGTAGCAGCGTCAAAAGGTCTTCGACGTAAGAGCGAAGGCGCGCGTGTAGCTGCGAGTTCAATATGAGCGGCGCAATGCTTCCTGCAACGCGCATCAGTAGCGACTGCTCTTCGTGCGTCCATTGGCGCTGCGAGTCGGATTCGACCAGGCCAATGGCCGCGAGCGTCTGCCCTCCGTAAACTACTGGTGCCAGAACCAGCGAGCGAGCGCCGAGGCGTTCCGTAAGCGGGCGCATCTCCTGGCTCGCGCCCGCAGATGCTACGCTATTACTGCTCTCTTCGCGCATGTTCTCGACCGTCACGGGTCGCTGCTCCGTGTAAACTATGCGCTCCATCTTAGAGACGGGCGCGTGAATCTCAAGCGGCGGTCGGTCGTGCCCCGGAGTCCATGCGCGCATGACAGGCTCAGGCCGCCCGAAAGAGACTGTGCGAAGCACCACGAAGCTTGAAGGAAGAGCGCGTGCCAGAGTGTCAATCGTGTGCTGTATGAAGCGGTCAAAGTCGGGCGCGTTGCGCGCTCCTAAAAGCAACTGCTCTATGAAAGTCTCTTCGCGGCGGCGCGCAGCCTCTCGCTCGTGCGCGCCCGTGGCCGTCTCCGAAGACGCTATACGCGAAGTCGTGGCCGCTAGCAAGGAAGCAATCGTTCCCGCGACTTCCATGTCGAATTCGTTGAAGGCCCCGGCGCGCTCTGCGCTAATGATAATCATGCCCGTGACTTTCGCTTCCGTGACGAGCGGCGCGCACAAGATGGATTGCGCGCCCGCGCTGACGAGCGAGATGAGAAGCTCCGAGCTGGTCAACTCGGCCTGCGCGTTGTTAAAGATGACGGGCGCAAGGCGGCGTGCTGCGCGCTCAAGCATGGTGTGCGAGACGCGCGCCGCTTCCCCGTCCGTCAGAAACGTGAATTGCCCTTCGCGCTCCAGCGTGGCGCAAAGCTGCTGGCGGTCTTCGCCCGCGCTTGTGGTCGCGCGAAACGCGTCCGCGCAGAAGAGCTTTGAGAGCGCGTCGAATGCCAGGCGGAAACTCTCGGACAGAGGTTCGGCGTTGTTCAACTCCCGCGCCAGTTGCGCTATTTGTGGCAGCACATGAGCGGTCTGGACAGCGCGCTTGTGCTCATCAGCTTGTGAATCTGTTCCAGTCCTTTTCATCGCGGGTCGCGGCATTTGGACAAGCTTCCGGCGGCAAGGCGAAGACGGCGTTTACCCCAATGCCTCTACTGAAGAAAGCGAAATCGCAGGTGTCAGAGAACCTTAGGGATGCCACAATATCGCATTTCAAGCATAAGTCAAATCAGTTTTGGGCCACGCGCCCCGCTTCTTTATGATAAGCTTTGCGCGCAGTCAGCCGGAAAAACTCGCTTCTAGCCATAATACATAGACTCTGTTATTTAATAATTCACGGGATTTTATGCTGAAGGCCGACGGCTGGCCGCCTTGAGGGCTATCAAAAAAGGAGGCGACGCGAATCGTGCGACGACGTGAAGGCGATGGATGTCCTGTGACGGGCGCTTTGCAGCTTGTCGGAGACAAGTGGACTATGCTTGTGGTGCGCGACCTCTCTACGGGAGCGCGCCGCACGACGGAGCTTCTGGCGACGCTTCATCCCATCAGCAGCCGCACGCTGGTCGGACGCCTGCGCGACATGGAGCGCGACTCTCTGATAGAGCGGCGCGACTTCGGCGGCAGCCCCCCACACGTAGAGTACTTTCTGACGGAAAGAGGCCGCCGACTGCTTCCCTTCCTGGACGCGCTGAGGCTTCTGGGCGAAACCCTAGACTGCAATAGCTGTGAAGACAGAAAGCAGCGCCAAGGCTCTTACTGCGAAGCCTGCCCGCAACTACGCTCCGAAGAGCAGCAGCAAGAGGAGCCGCGCCCCTCCGCACAGCGCCGCAAGACGGATGATTCAATCGTGCTCCTGTAAATGACAGCTAGGTGTATCTACCCCTTTCGTTGCTCTGAGTGTCTATGTGTTTGGCTCATTGTATCTGAAGCGTGGTATCTAACAACGGCATGCAGCTAATACGCCTGTTATGCCATTTGGCAGGCGAGTGCCTGGATAGGATTTACCGATCGGTGATATGCAGTAAGGCGCGCTGCTGACGGCAAGGTTTACATTACGGTCAGTATGCAGGTCGGCTTCGAGCGCGAGCAGGCATTAATTCAGAGGGCGCTGGACGCGTGGAATGCACACGACTGAAGTAGTATTTGTAGCCGCCCCCGCCGGGACATCCGCCGATCTCACAATCTCTTATACTGAGGATGAATCACCAGGAGGAACTTCCGGTTGCGCTCAAACCTTTACGGTTGCGGGGACTATATACTGGGGATTAACGTTGCGTAATCGGAACCTATTTATGGGTGACGACGAATTTGCCGCCGTTATGATGCATGAAATCGGACACTTCCTTGGCTTGGGCCATACTACGACGGCGACAATCATGAAACAAGGTGAAGATTGTGCGTCGCCTGCGGGCGCTACTAACGTTACAGCCTCTGACGCCCAAGACGTTGCAGACTGTTTTCCGGGCTTTTGCACTTCTCTTCATGCAACGCCGACGCCTACGCCGACGGGGAGCGGGCCTTGTTTGGATCATTACAGGTTTGTCGCTATTTATAATAGCGAGGGAGACATCACGGGTTATCGGTCAGAGTGGGCGGGCTGCTATTAATAGAGTTGAAGAATGCGTTGAGGGAAATTCGTATTGAGAAGGGGGAAGGGCTGATGAGAGGTCAAGCTTTCGGAAAACGCGCCTTGTCTTTCACGTTGCTTGCGGCTGGAATTATAGCGACGTTAGTTTTCGCACAGGCACAGAAGAAACCTGTAGAGAAGTCGCAGGAAGTCACATACGAAGAGCAGCGTGCAGTGATTGATGCGTTACGGCGTGCGGGATTGAAGGGGGCTGCGAAAATTAAGGGGGATTACGTTCAGGTCGTTGACCCTAACCCGGACTGGCTGAGTCTTGATCTTGAGAAACTCACCCTGAGCAGTGAAGCTGTGATTCTTGGCGTTCCAGTGAAGAATGAATGTAAGCTTGCCGCGAATAACCAGTTGATTGTAACTGAATATGACGTGGTCGTGAAGGAAGTGCTTAAGGGGAATATTCAGTCAGGTGATACTATTAAGGTAGCTTTGTTGGGCGGTAAAGTTAAGTTCGAGGACGGAACGACGGCTGAGATTGTGACACCCGGCTTCAAGAAAATGGTTCACGGCAAAACTTATGCCCTGTATCTAAGCCTTTACCCGGCTAGAAGTCCTGTTTATGATTTAACAGCAGGGCCACAAGGAATGACAGAGTTATTGGATGACGGTTCAGGCGTTATATCTCAGGCCAGAGAAACCGACCCCGTAAAGAAGCAGCTTAAGGGTAAAGACAAAGAGACGTTCCTTAAAGAGGCGCGTAAGCTCTCCAGAGAATGGCCTCAGCCCGGCAAATGCTGTAATTAATTGCCGTTTTAGCAGATTTATTGAGCCGCTCTTTCCGGCTGCTCATTCACCCTTTGGACTTTCGCTTTAATCTCCCTCGGTCGCAACTTTCTCTGCCACGTTGGAGATGACTTCGCCGTCCGGCATGATTATTTTTTCGTGGTCGGCAGTGATGCGCTCGCCTTCAATTGTTATCTCTTCGCCTGTGGGCGTGGGCACAGGCAGGTCGTCCAGGTAACGCTCGGCGTCTATGGCGGCCATGCAGCCTGTGCCTGCTGCCGTCACAGCCTGACGATAAAAGTTGTCCTGCGCGTCGCCGCAGGCGAAGACGCCAGGGATGTTCGTAGCCATAGAGCGCCCGCTCGTTTTGATGTAGCCAATCTCGTCCATCTCAAGTTGGCCGCGAAAGATGTCCGTGTTGGGCTTGTGGCCTATTGCCACGAAGACGCCTTCGCACGGAAACTCGCGCTCTTCACCCGTCTTCAAATTCTTCAGGCGCACGCCCGTCACGCCCGTCTCCGGTGAGCCTAAGATTTCTTCGACGCCTGTGTCCCAGATGAAATCAATCTTGTCGTTCTTGAACGCCTTCTCCTGCATTATCTTTGAAGCGCGCAGTTGGTCGCGGCGATGAACGACCGTGACGCGCGAAGCGTAGCGCGTTAAGAACGTGGCCTCTTCCATTGCGGTGTCGCCGCCGCCTACGACGACGAGCGGCTTGCCCTTGAAGAAGAAGCCGTCGCAGGTGGCGCAGGCGGAGACGCCAAGGCCGCCCAGACCGTTGGGCGCGGGCGCTTCGCCCGGAATGCCAAGCCACTTGGCAGATGCGCCGGAAGCGACTATGAGCGTTTCCGCTCGTATGGTCTGCTCGTCGGTTTCAAGACGAAAGGGGCGCTTGCTTAAATCGGCTTCGTGAACCCATGTGGTTAGAAACTCCGTGCCGAAACGCTTGGCCTGCTCGCGGAACTCTTCCATCAACTCCGGCCCCTGTATGCCTTTGGAAAAGCCCGGATAGTTTTCCACCTCGGTCGTGATAGTTAGTTGTCCGCCGGGCTGCGGGCCTTCTATGACCAGGGGTTGAAGGTCTGCGCGGGCAGCGTAAATGGCCGCCGTCAACCCTGCTGGCCCGGAGCCTATAATCACCACGTCCCTGTGAAGCAAATCTTTCGCCATCTCGTCCGTTCAGTCTCCTTTTTCGTTTACGCTTACCTTGAGAGATTTCTTGCGCTTTTGTATGCGACTACTATAGCCTTTTCGGTTCAGCGTGTAGTATAACTTCTACAGGCACAAGTAGTCGAATATCGACCCGGCGGACACTATTTAAAGTCTTTCCAGTTGCGGCCCGCCGCGCTATAAAGAACAGAGACAACTTCGGAAAATCTTCTTGAGCGCAACAGAGACAGCCCCGACCGACACACTAAAAATTGAGACCATAGCCGTACTCGGCGCGGGCACTATGGGCCACGGCATAGCGCAGGTCGCGGCGCTGGCAGGCTATCCCGTAGTGATGCGCGACCTGGAACGCGACGC
This sequence comes from Pyrinomonadaceae bacterium, assembly GCA_014534425.1. GTDB lineage: Bacteria > Acidobacteriota > Blastocatellia > Pyrinomonadales > Pyrinomonadaceae > JACVRN01. The sequence continues at coordinate 1,986 of JACVRN010000002.1, read as the reverse complement.
TCTTCGGCGCGGCGTTCAATCAATCGAGCGCAACATACGCAAAGGCATAGAGCGCGGCAAGCTCACGGAAGAAGATTTTGACCTGGCGATGCAACGATTGCGCGGCACAACGCACCTGGAAGAAACTCTGGGGGCAGACCTCTTCATAGAAGCCGCGCCCGAAGTGCTTGAGCTAAAGCAGGAGATACTGCGCTCGGTCGAAGCGCTTCGACCGGGCCGCGCTTTCATCTTCGCCACCAACACCTCCTCGCTCTCCATCACTGAGATTGCGAGAGCCTCGCAACACCCCGAGCGCGTGATTGGGATGCACTTCTTCAATCCCGTACACATCATGAGGCTGCTTGAAATCGTCTTGGGCCGCGAGACGAGCGAAGGGACTCTGGAGACCGCGCGAGAGGTAGGCCGCCGAATGAAGAAAGAGCCTATCACCGTGCGAGATGTTCCGGGCTTCGCTTCCAGCCGCCTTGGCGTTGCGTTCGGCCTCGAAGCCATGCGAATGGTGGAGCAGGGCGTGGCGAGCGCACGCGACATAGACACGGCCATGGAGTTAGGCTACAACCACCCCATGGGGCCACTGCGCCTGACAGACCTCGTAGGTCTGGACGTGCGCCTTCGCATAGCGGAGTACCTGCACCAGACGCTCGGAACGGAAAACTTTCGCCCGCCCGAAATACTGCGCCGCATGGTCGAAGAAGGCAAACTCGGCAAGAAGAGCGGCGAAGGCTTTTATCATTGGAACAAAGACGAATCCATTTAAGAGTTGCTATCACTGAGCTTTTCGGTCAATATTTCACGGGCTAGCTTGCTTAATTTAATATGAGTACACCGCAGAACAACGAAGAGAGACGGTTTGCGCTACGCATGGCGCTGCGGCTTGCCATCGTTGTCTCTGGCCGTGACGAGGACGGAGCGGCCTGGAGCGAGCCAACTGAGACGGACGACATCTCAACTTCGGGCGCGCTCTTTCATCTCAATCAAAAGGTGGCGCGCGGCGAGCGGCTCTACATTCGCGCGCATCGACCGGATGGCTCGCCCATAGAGGTTACTGCGACCGTTGTGCGTGTCGCGCCAGCCATCTACGGGACTGCGCGCGTGGGCGTCTCAATCAGCGAGCCTACGGAAAACTGGCTGCGCCTTTTCGTCTCGTGGGTCGCAGACGAACAGCCCGCGGCCACGGACGCCGAGAACGAATCCTCCTCGCCTGAATAACATCTCTTCATCAAAACTTAATTCGGAGCAGGTAATAAAGATGACGCAATCTTACGAGACTCTTCTGGTCGAGCGGCGCGAGCGCGTCGCTATCATCACCATCAATCGTCCTGAAAAGCGAAACGCACTGAACATCAAGACGCGCGAAGAAGGCGCAAGTGTGCTTGAAGAACTGAGCACTGATGAATCCATTCGCGTAGTCGTCTTCACGGGCGCGGGCGACAAGGCTTTCGTTGCGGGCGCGGACATAGCCGAGTTCCAGGGACGCACGGCCATCACACAACGCGAGGTTATGCTAGGGCGCTCGCTCTTTACGGCGATTGATAATTTCCCTAAGCCAGTCATAGCCATGGTCAACGGCTACTGCCTGGGCGGAGGCTGCGAGCTTGCGCTCTCCTGCGACCTACGCATTGCGAGCGACAAAGCTTCCTTCGGCCAGCCGGAAATCAACCTCGGCATAATTCCGGGCGGCGGCGGCACACAGCGCCTCACGCGCCTCATAGGCGAAGGCAAAGCCATGGAATTGATTCTCACGGGCGACATCATAGACGCGCAGACCGCTTATAATCTGGGACTGGTAAACATGGTCGTCCCCGCCGCAGACCTCGAAGCAAAGACTATGGAGATAGCGAACCGCATCGCGGAGAAAAGCCCAGTCGCCCTACGCATGGCAAAGGAAGCCGTGAAGCTTGCCTCGCGCTCGAACCTGGACGAGGGCCTGCGCCGCGAAGTAGACCTCTTCGCCCTCTGCTTCTCAAGTCAGGACAAGGTCGAAGG
>JACVRN010000262.1 GCA_014534425.1 Pyrinomonadaceae bacterium | reverse complement strand
GTTCTCGCGGGCGCATATGCGGCGACGCTGATGTCGCTATTAACATCCATCTATATCTTTCTGTAGAGGAGATCTGCCAATGGAAGAAGCAAAAGATCCGAAGTCCGGTGTGAGTGCTTCTGAGGGCTCGAAGACCAAAAGCGATGACGAGCAGTCGGAGGCAACAAGCACTAAAACTTTGAGCGATTTGGAATCGGCTGAGAGCAAGCCAGAGTCGGGATCGAAGAGCACCGAGGTGGGCCAGAGCTCCTCCGTGCCCTCGCCCGACGGGCAATTTGACGAGCAGCGTGGCGGGCGCGACGCCGCCGGGCCGATGTAAGAAGGCCGAAGGACGAAGGGATGAACAATTGACTCATTGTCACTGAATCATTACTAACTGTATCACTTTGCCCCCAAATCATTTCTTTTCATCCCTCACCCTGCCGCCCTCTGCCCTTTTCTGTCCGATCCAACCGCGACGCCAGAAGAAGATGAGCATTCCCGATGCTACGGTGAGCATGACCGTCCAGACGACGAAGTAACCGTAAGTTGTGTGCAGTTCCGGTATGTTGTCGAAATTCATGCCGTAAACGCCTGCGATAAAAGTCAGCGGCAGCATGACGGCGGAAAAGATCGTCAACACCTTCATAATATCATTTGTGCGGTTGGAGACGACCGAGAGATAGGAATCAAGCGCGCCGCCGATTAAATCCCGATAGGCCTCAGCCAGATCTGTCATGCGCACAAGGTGGTCGTAGATGTCACGATAAAACGGAAGCATCTGTTGGTCGATAAAACTAAATTCGCCATGACTGATGCGATACAGAATATTCAATTGCTTGCCGGAAATCCGGCGCAGGCGCAACACGCTGCGCTTCAGGTTTTGGATCTCTTCGAGAATGGAATTGTCTGTGCTCTTCAAATTGAAAATATCATCTTCGAGTTTACTGATGCGCTCATCAAAATCATCCAGGACAGGCGCATAATAATCAACAATCTGATCCAGAATCTGGTACATTAAGAAGGACGCGCCTCTTTGGCAGGCCACGGGGCTGGAGCGTATGTGCTGCTTGACGTTGTTAATGCTGCGAAACGAAGCGTGGTGATAAGTGATGATGTAGTTGCTGCCGAGGACACCATCGAGTTCAATAGTATTGAAGCGCTCTGGGGTGATCTCGGCGCGCACTCCGTGGAGGATGAAGTATAGGTAGTTTGGGAATTCTTCAACTTTCGGATGATGACGTGTTGCTCGGCAATCTTCGACCGTCAGCGGGTGAAGATGGAAAATATCCAAAAGCACCTGGTCGTCCGCTTCGCTCGGCGCTTCCATATCCACCCAGATGACGTTTGATTCATCCTTCAGTAGCTCAAGTAGGTCCGCCGGGGTGAAACCTTCTTCAACCCGAGGCGCTCCGGCGCGATAAACGAAAATCTCCATGACTTTTGCTTGTGCCTCTGACGAGATTTAATATTAAGCACGGACAAGAAACTGATGCGGCGCGAAAGTTTACCATTATGCTTAGCATGCGCGCCACGAAACTTAAAGGTTGACCGAGACAATTTATGTGGATTGAAACCGTGTCTGACCCTTTAATGGGACTGATTGCTGATGTCTCGCAGAGGTGGAACAGCAGCAGCAGCAGCAGCGGTCTCGCCAAGCCGTCAACCAAAAGTACAAACTGCTTACTAACTTCTAACCTGTATCGATGAGTGAAATAAAAATATTTGTTGCCGACGATGTGAGTGCCAGCGGGCTTGAGCCATTACGCGCGGCGGGTTTTAAGGTCGAGAAAAGGACGGGGCTCGCGCCCGTTGATCTGCGCGAAGCTGTGCGCGATTGCGACGGCCTTGTGGTCCGTAGCGAAACAAAAGTGACAGCCGAATTGATGGATGCGGCATTGCGGCTGCGCGCAGTAGGTCGCGCTGGCGTGGGCGTTGACAATATAGATGTCGCCGCCGCCACGACGCGCGGCATTGTCGTCATGAACGCGCCGGACGGCAACACCATTACCACAGCCGAGCACACAATCGCTCTACTAGTGGCGCTCGCGCGACGCATACCGCAGGCGAACGCCAGTCTCAAAGCGGGACGTTGGGAGCGTAAACGCTTTCTCGGAGTCGAGCTTCGTGGCAAAACGCTGGGCATCATCGGTCTGGGCCGGATCGGGCGCGTTGTGGCCCATCGTGCGCTTGGATTCGGAATGAATATCGTCGCTTATGATCCTTTCATCGCGCCCGAGCAGGCACGCGATCTAGAGCTGGAGCTGGCGCCACTTGATGAGGTCTTTGCGCGCGCAGACTTTCTCACAGTGCATACGCCGTTGACGCCGGAGACGCGAGGCATCGTCGGCGCACAGGCGTTCGCGCGGATGAAGCCGGGCGTGCGCCTTATCAATTGTGCCCGCGGCGGCCTTATTGACGAACGCGCTTTGCTCGCGGCGATCAAAGAAGGCATC